>CADCFA010000036.1 GCA_902800595.1 uncultured Prevotellaceae bacterium
GGAGAGTCGCGAGAAAGTAGAAGAGATACTCGGATATTATCATCCGCTCGATCGTGCGGCTATGGCGTATGCGCTGGTGGTGTATATGATGACTGGCACTAAGATGAAATTCAAGAGTGCCGTGGCTATCCAGCATTACAAGATCATGCGTCAGATGCTCATTCGCGATATGCCGGAGCTGATGTTCGCTGGGCACATGAAGTATATGATTCGCAGATATGGTAAAAAGGTAAAAAAGTGAAAAGGTAAAAAGGTAAAAAGTATTAACCGAGTCGGAGGATGAGTGGTGGAAAGGTATCTAGATGTAATTGAGCTCAAACTAAACCCCCGCTTTTCTGACGCTCATAAATTCGAATCGATTATGAAAAAGTATATTTTTATTTTGAACGCCATTGAGTTGCTGAAACAGTTGCTGGATGGCAAGTATGTACAGGGTGTTTTGTATATGGATCAGAACACAGGTCGTATCACCTTTAAGGCGTATAACCGCCAGTCTCGCCCCCACGAAAAGGATGTGCTTGTGAAAAAGCTGCCCTGGGGCTGGGTGAAGGAGTCGCAAGAACGTCTGAAGGTGTTTGGCTCATTCCCTAAGGATATGGGTACAGCACGTGTGATGGGCTTGCTGGAGGACAACACCCGTGATGCCAAGAACGCCCTGATCGACCGTGAACTGATTAATTTTGTTTAATCTTAAAGCTAAAGAAAAACTATGGGATTTTGTTATCAGAAGAATTTTAGTAATCCTACTCTGCCTGTGGACGAGGCCCAATTTTGGGCTCTCGTCAGGGCAGGGAAATGGAATGAGAACATCGACAAGTTTCGTGAGACTGGTGATGCTGCGCTGAAACGCAAGCTGCCTGCCTTCATCTTCCAGGCGACCTTCGATAAGACGGAGTCTGCTAAAGGCAAGTTAGGTGCCTGGCGAAAGCAGAGTGCCACTCGGCTGACAGGACTGGTGGTGATGGACGTGGATCATGTCGAAAACCCTAAAGGGGTGTTCGACAATGTAATAATGAAAGAATGTAAAAATGTAAAAAATGGCATTCTTTTGGTCTATATCACACCATCGGGTCATGGGTTGAAGATCGTGTTCAAGGCTCGGACGGAGTGGGGCAACCTGATCGATAATCAGCACGCCATGGCGAAGGTCTTGGGCGTGGAGGTGGATGAGAGTTGCAAGGATGCCAGTCGCATGAGCTTCATCTGCAAGGAGAGTGATATTTTATTTATTGACAAAGAACTGTTTACTTATGAGAACAAAGATTTTGCTGAGAAATACGAGCCTGAATATCGGGCTAACCATAGTGGTGCTACTAAAACTGATGTTGTGGCCCCTGAAAGTGATGAACAAGGGACTGACAAATGTGGGCAAGTGGCTACTGAGACAGTACCGCTAACCTTCAAAGGACAACCATACACAACCATCATCGACGCGTGGTGGAAGCGGAATGGGGGTGAACCTCAGGAGGGGGAGCGCAATGTGAAGCTGTATCAGTTGGCAGTGAGTCTGCGGGCGATCTGCGATAATAATCGCCAGTTGCTGATGCAGGTGATGCCCCGACTGGGATTGGAGGAGCAGGAACTTCATGCCATCGTGGAGTCTGCCTGCAAGGAAACGCCCAAAGGGCTCTCGAAGCCCATGCGCGAGGTGTTGGAGTCGCTGGGCATCGCTCTCAACGCTCAGTCATCGTTAGTCATCTCTGAGGATGACATCAGTAGGATGCTGTGGGAGTGGGGTGAACGGATAGAGAAGCTGAACGAGGACTTTCCACTGCTGAAAGACATCTGCAAGGGGTTGAAGCGCAACCAGTATCCTGCGGCTTTGTTTGTGGCTGGAGGTCTGATGATGACGCTGATGACACGCTGCACCTATCGCTTCTATCATCGCCCAGAGGAACAGCGACGCTTGAACAACTCGACATTGATCATCGGTGATCCTGCCAGTGGTAAAAGTTTCGCAACACGTTTGTTCAATTTGCTTGCTGCACCCATTCTGACAGTTGATAAGGCTGGCATAAATGCGATCAACGCCTATCGTGACCTCATGCGCACCAAAGGCGCGAACAAGGAGAAACCTAAGAAACCCAATGTGATCGTGAGAAATCATCCAGCCCGTACATCGAATGCCCAGTTTATTCAGGACATGGTGAATGCCAAAGAGGTGGTGGATGGCGAGGAGATACAGTTGCATATGCTGACTTTCGACACGGAGTTGGACAATACGCTGACACTGCAGAAGGGTGGTGCGTATATCGACAAGCAGGCCCTACAACTGAAAGCCTTTCACAACGAGCGGGATGGTCAGGCGTATTCCAACGTAGATTCGGTATTTCAAGAATTCTATGTGACTTGGAACTTTATCTACACGGGTACTCCCATTGCGCTGAAGAAGATGGTGAATGAGAAGAACTTCGGATCAGGACTCGCCACGCGCCTCTCCTGTATTCCGCTGCCATCTACCAATTTCCAGATGATGAGTCGTGAATCTCACGTTGATTACGAGAGTGACAAGCGTCTGCTGGCATGGGCAGAGAAGCTGGATCGCACGAAGGGTGAACTCTCTATACAGAAACTTGTGGATGAGGTTTACGACTGGACAGCACGACGTATGGCCGATGCTGAGGAGAATAACTCGAAGGCTGACGAATTGATGCTGAAGCGCTGTGCCTATCACGGATTGAACTTCTCGGCACCATTTATCGTGATGCGCCACTGGGATCAGATGAAGCAGGAGGGTGAATTCTGGTGTGGTACGTTCGAGACGGACGAAAAGGATTGGCGGCTGGTGGAACTGATTATGAACATCCAGTATGCCTGCCAGCGTCACTTCTTTGGGGCATTGGCTGAGAAGTATTTTGAAGACAAGACGCGCGACATTGTAGCCAATACGCCACGCAGGCCTAAGACCATCGAGGCATTCAACCGTCTGCCAGAGGAGTTTACCGCTGATGATGTGATGCGCTGCTTTAAGCTGAAAAGCAACGATTCGGCCCGCACCAGAGTGAACCGCCTGCAGAAAGATGGTCTGGTAGAAAAGGTGGATGAGTTTGTTGAGAACGGCACTACCAAGGCTAAGTATAAAAAGACTGGGGCTGTGATGGTTTAACGCAGTGACGCAGTGACGCAGTTTCATTAGGAAAAGGTAAGAAAAATGTAAAAATGTAATAATGTAAAAATTTAAAAATTATGTTACCAAGAGGAATTAGAAACAACAATCCACTGAATATCCGTCGTTCAAAGGATCAGTGGAAGGGCTTACGGGCCCAGCAGACAGACGCTGAGTTTTGTCAGTTTGAAACCCTTGAGTACGGTTGGCGTGCTGCCTTCCTGCTGCTCACACGTACGTATTATCATAAGTACCGTCTTTATACAATCAGGATGATTATCAACAAGTGGGCGCCGCCCAATGAGAATCTGACGGCGACGTATATCCAGAATGTGTGTCGCCTGACGGGGATTGCCCCCGATGAGCCTATCGGCATCCCGTCAGACCAGCCCGCCCGCTGGATGATGCTCGGCGTGGCAATGGCGATACAGGAAAACGGAACGGACTCCTTAGACTTCTTCGCGATGCTAAGAGGGTGGGAGGAAGCTAGGAAGATGTGATTTTAATAGGAATTTGGCTTGAAGTCGCGGACCCATTCTTTGAGTGGTTCTACGGCTTCGGCGTGTTCGGGGTAGTAGCGCAGGATGATGGTGACCTGGCGCAGACTGTCGCTGTTGATCACCTTGCTGTAATACTCCCACTTGTCGTCTTGGCCTTCGTGGATGGAGTAGTCGTCGCCCACATCCACCAGATCGGCTCCCATGGCCATCATGGTCTGTCCGGAAGTGCGAAGCATGGTGTGAAGGGAATCGACCATAAAGGATACTGACACATCGTCCATCATAAAGAGCTCTTGCATGCCAGCATTTTCAGGCAAGTCCTGACGGATCAGAAAATCGGGGTAGTTGATATCGAAACCCAAGCGGTCGCTGTGGTATTTCAACAGGGCGTAGTTGCCCATCTGGATGGTGAGGCTGTCGGAACTCGACAACTCTGTGGAGAAAGCCCTAGGAGCTTTCCCGCCACCCCAGCATCCACACATCATCGGAACGGCTAAGAGCATGGTTCCGATGATGGTTCTGCGGATGAGACGGTTATTTGCGATCGTCGATGTTATCACCTTCGGTGGGACTCATTTCTTCCTTGAAGTCGGTGACGCCTGCTTCAACGAGGATGTTATACCAACTGATGAGCTTCTTGATGTCGCTGTTGTGTACGCGCTCACGATCCCACTCGGGGAGCACTTTCGTGAAGTAGTCGCGGAGTTCGTCGCCAGAGGCTTTCTTCTCGTTGATGCTGGCTTTCTTGCCCTGCTCGAGGGTCTTCAGGTTGTCGAGCACATCCATCAGGGGCACATCGTCGGTCTCTGTGAACATGGCGATGTCGGCGAGTGATGTGATGCGATCGGTGGCGAAAGCTGGCATACGCTTGTGGGTGGCGTCGAGCGCCTCTACGATGAGGTTGTTGCTGCCACGACTGACGAGCTTGTAAAGGCCGGGCTTACCGGCAATTGCTAAAATGGTTTGTTGCATTGTTGTATAATGTTGTTTAATTGTTGTTCGATATCTGCCTTGCCGTCGTTGATGAGCTCGAAATCGGCGAGGGCTACTACTTGCTCCTGCGGGTACTGCTTGCTCATCCAGGCGAGTACTTGGGAGCGGGAGATGTGATCGCGGTCCATGACGCGCCGGATACGTACCTCCAAGGGGGCTGTGACAACGATGACACGATCCATGAGGCGGGAGATGCCTGACTCGTACATGATGGCACTCTCGAGCCACTGCAGACCGCTGGCTTCGAAGTCGCGGAACACGGCAGGGTGGACAATGGCATCGATGGCGTCGGCGTTGGCGTCGGAAGCCAGCAGGAAACGGGCTACAACAGCTTTGTTGAGCTGTCCCTCTGGGGTGTAGGTATCGGGTCCGATGAGGGCAGTGAGCTGCTGGCGGATGTCAGGATCGGTACGGATGAGGCGCTTGGCGGCGCTGTCGCAGTCATAGACTTCGAAGCCCCGTTGGCGGATGCGTTCGCACACATAGCTCTTGCCGCTGCCGATTCCTCCTGCGATGCCGATTCTCATTATTGGTTCTCGATGAGGTAATCAACCAGATTTACGTCGAGACGTGCTCGGGAGATGCCTGGTGGCGTGTTCTTCAGCACGATACGGCATTTCTCTGAGGGGTGCTGCCTGATCTCATTATAGTCGGCTATCACCATGAAGTCCTCCGGACGCAGGTTGCGGAACACGTTGACACCTGTGACAAAGCTGACGCTGACTTTAGACGGGAAGGTGCGCAGCACCTTACCATCAGGCAGGTTGATACCCTGAATGGGGATGCCTTCAATGCGCTCCTCAGTGAGCACATCGGTGTAGAAGTTGATCTTGACCTTTTCTGGCATGATCTTTACGCCTTTGTGCTTAGCCAGATGGCAGGTGATGGTGAGTGTGTCGCGGAAGTTGGCATAGTTGAGCTGCTCGGTATAAACCATGTTGATGCTGTCGAGTTTCTCATCAGAGGCATAGATGGTCACGCTGTCGGGCATATATTCTACGCGTGAGATGAAATAGAGCTCTTCAGGGATGACACGTCCGCTCCATCTGACGGGCACCTTCTTATGGGTGCCGTAGTTGTAGAAGAACTCGAGCTTTTCGGGCTTGCAGGAAATGATCTTTGAGCTGCTGACCAGATTCCTATACACCAGCTTCTGGAGTTCTGAGGCAGGTACGGAGCCTGAACCGTTGTTGCGTGTGTAGTTCTTGAATGGGATACGCAGCCGATTCAGGTATTCGCCATACTGATAGGCTACCAACACGATGCCTTTGTCGCGAATGGTCATCTTGACGGTATCCACCTCTTCGGAGGTGAGTACGGCGTTCTTGGGGATGTCAACCACACTGACGGGGATGGCAAACTCGCGCTCATAGGTCTCGTTGAGTGTCAGCGAGAGCCAGAAAATGCCCGAGAGGCCCAGGAAAAACATGAATATCAGAAACTCCTTGTTCGCTTTACTGAACAGGAAGTCTCTGATAATCCGCCATACCTTGATGAAGCTCATTCTTATACCTTATATTATATAAGAGCTGGAATTACTTCTGCATGGGTGTGTTGGCCACATCCTTGAATACGTAGTTCTTATCGACAGTGATCACCACATCGCGAGCAATCTTCACATCAACCGTATTCTTGGTGAGGTCGATGCTCTTGACTGTGCCGTAGATGCCACCGCCAGTGACTACCTGCTGACCTTCGGTAAGTTCGTTCTGGAACTTCTGGATCTCTTTCTGTCGTTTCTGCTGCGGACGGATCATGAAGAACCACATGATGGCAAAGATGGCCACCATCATGATAATCATACTCATTCCGCTTCCCTGTGCTGCCTGTGCAGCTAATACTGAATTAATCATATCTTATTCTGTTTTTTTGATGCGTTGACGTTTGGGTTTTGCCGGCTCCTGATTCTCATCTGCAAGGGGCTTGGGATGTACCTTGACTGCCTTCACCTTGACAACTTTCTCCTTTGGCGCTTTCTCCTTCTTGGGCTCTATGTACTTGAGCAGGCGACCTGAGTTGACGAGGTTGCGGGCAATGGCATCGAGCATGCCGTTGATGTAGGCACCGCTCTTGCGGGTAGAGTAGAGCTTGGCAAGATCCACATACTCGTTGATGGTCACGCTGATGGGGATATTGGGGAAAGTCATAATCTCAGCCAAAGCTATCTGCATGAGGATGACATCCATATAAGCCAGGCGGGAGAAGTCCCAGTTGCGAGAGGTCTCACTCATATAGCGCTGGTACTGGGCATCGTTGAGGATGGCAGCACGGAACAGCTTGCGGGCGAAGTCTTTCTCCTCCTCACTGTCCCACTCGGGCAACAGCTCTTCCTTGGGGCCATTCTGCTCCTTGAAACGCTTGATGGTCTTCAGCACGAAGGTATCTACGATCTCCTTGTCGTCGTTCCAGTAGAGACTCTGGTCTTCAAGCACGGCATCGAGCTCGCTGTTGTTCATGAAGAAGGTCTTATAGAGCTTGCGCCACAGTTCGCGGTCGGCTTCATAGTTGTCTTCCTTACTGTTCATATACTCCTGATAGATATCACTGCTCTCGATGGTCTCGAAGAGCTGTCCGATCGTAGCGGCAGCATCCTCCCAGCTGAACTTCTGGGTGCTGAGGAAGTCGGCAAGCGCCTTGTTTTCTTCGAGCTGAAGGGCAAAGCGATTGAACACAAATTTCTGTGATGGTTCGGCCAGACCCTCACGGTGAGCACGCGCCTGAGCCACTTCCAAACGGCGTCCTGCTTCCTTGGTTACGGCTGGAATAAGTGCTAACAGGTAGTTGTAAAGGTCATAGGCCTTTGAGAGACTGAAGAAAAGCTCTTTCTCAGCCGAGTCGATGTTCTTGTTACCGTTTTGATAGTAAGCGTAGGTTAACTGAACAATCTTAATTCTGATAATTTCTCTGTTGATCATCTCACTTGATGCATTAAAGGGTTTGTTTTGTTCGGCAAAGGTAGGTATTTTTCCTCAATCATGCAAGAAAAAAACTAAAAAACACTCTTTTTTTTCATTTTTTCATTATTTCATTTTTTCATTTCAGAAAAATGCTGTACCTTTGCACCGCTTTTTCTCAAAGCACTACGATTTTTCGTGTGATGGTGAATTAAGCAATAGAGTATTAACAACTTAATTTAGAGTAACACAATTATGAAAGAATTTAGCGTTAGTGGCCAGAAGCGTGCCACAACCGGTAAGAAAGCTGCAAAGGAACTCCGGGGTGAGAATGGCCTGCCTGAGGCACTGGCATTCGCTATCCCCGCTGCTCAGCTGCGTAAGGTGGTTTACACCCCTCACGTGTATGTAGTAAACCTGACCATCGACGGTGAGGCTCACAAGGCAGTGATGAAGGAGCTGCAGTTCCATCCTACAACAGACGCTCTGCTTCACATCGACTTCTATGAGGTGAACGAAGAGAAGCCTATCACCATTGGTATTCCCGTGAAGCTCACAGGTCATGCACAGGGTGTGCGCGATGGTGGTCGTCTGAGCCAGGCTGTTCGTCAGCTGAATGTGACTGCTCCATACAAGCAGATTCCTGAGACTCTTGAGATCGACGTAACAAATCTGAAGCTGGGTAAGGCTATCAAGGTGGCTGAACTGAACTTTGACGGACTGCAGATTGCTACTCCTGCTCAGGTTGTAGTTTGCTCTGTGAAGGCTACACGTGCTTCTCGTGCCGCTGCTGCAGCAGAGGACGCTCAGTAATCGACTGAACTGTTCAGCGCATGGACAAGTACTTGATTGTTGGCTTGGGTAATGTCGGTGACGAATACGAACAGACCCGCCACAATACAGGATTCATGGTATTGGACGCTTTTGCGAAGGCGTCCAATATTTCTTTTGAAGACAAGCGTTATGGTTTTGTAGCCGAAACGTCGCTCAAAGGTCGGAAAGTGATCCTGCTTAAGCCATCAACCTTTATGAACCTCAGTGGTAACGCCGTGAGATACTGGTTGAACAAAGAGAACATCGACCAGAGTCGTCTGCTGGTGATCAGCGACGATGTGGCACTGCCCCTAGGACAGTTCCGTCTGAAGGCCGGAGGCTCTAATGGCGGGCACAATGGCCTGGGACATATCCAGCAGCTCATCGGACAGAACTACGCCCGACTAAGGATGGGTATCGGCAACGAATTTCCACGAGGCATGCAGGTGGACTGGGTGCTGGGTAAATATGATGCAGAGGAACTGAAGGTGCTGCAGCCAAGTATCGATACGGCTGTGGAGGTGATCAAGAGTTTTGTGCTGGCAGGTATCGACCTGACGATGAACCAGTATAACAAGCTGGGGAAGCGCGTTGTGAAAAGTGAAGTGTGAGATGGGTGAGGTAGCAAGAATCGACAAATGGCTGTGGGCTGCGCGTATTTTCAAGACACGTTCTATAGCTGCCGATGCCTGTAAGAACGGACGCGTCACCATTAAGGGCGTGAACGTGAAACCCTCGCATACGGTGAAGGTTGGTGAGACTGTCTGCGTCAGAAAGCCGCCTGTGACCTATTCCTTCAAGATACTGAAGACTATCGAACAGCGGGTGGGCGCGAAGCTGCTGCCTGAGATCTATGAGAATGTGACGACACCTGACCAGTATGAGCTGCTGGAGATGAACCGCATCAGCGGATTCGTGAACAGGGCAAGGGGAACGGGTCGCCCGACGAAGAAAGACCGTCGCCAGATGGATGCGTTTGTAGGACCTTCGCTGGAGGGTGACTTCGACACGTTCTTCGGTGACGACTGGGATGATGACGAAGACTAAATAACAAAAGAATGCTGATAAACATTGTTTATATCATACTAGGTATATTCCTGGTGATATGGGGTGCTAACCGCCTGACAGATGGCGCCTCCCGGCTTGCTCGTGGAATGCGCGTGCCAGAGATATTCATTGGCTTGACGATTGTGGCTGCAGGAACTTCTGCACCTGAGCTGTTCGTCAGTCTGGTTTCGGCTCTGAAGGGAACATCGGATCTGGCTGTGGGTAACGTGATAGGTTCCAACATCTTCAACACGATGCTCATCGTGGGGTGTTCGGCATTCATAGCGCCGATGCCTGTCGTGAAAATGACGGTGACAAAGGATATCCCCTGGGCTGCGATGGCTGCTTTCCTGCTCTTCCTGCTTTGTATCGACGATATGGATTCGCCTCACCTTTGGGGTAACGAGATCAGCCGTTCTGACGGTATCATCCTGCTTGTAGGGTTTACGGCATTCATGATTTATACTTTCAACTCTGCCAGAAAGGCTGGTTTGATGCCTACTGAAGAGGAACTGGAGGATAACCGTGAGTTGCCTAAGGACTACTCCAAACTGGGTCGTAACATCTTCTGGATCGTACTGGGACTTGCTTGCCTGATAGTTGGTAGTGATCTGTTTGTGGACGCAGCCTCGTATGTGGCTCATCGCTATGGGGTGCGTCAGAGTGTAGTAGGCTTGACCATTGTGGCTGGTGGTACCTCATTGCCTGAGTTGGCCACAAGTGTGGTTGCTGCTTATAAAGGGCGTTCGGCTATTGCCATAGGAAATGTGATTGGCTCGAATGTCTTTAATATATTATTGATTCTCGGACTTACGGCAGTGGTGCACCCCATGCGTATCATGGGTATCACGATTGTCGATCTGACCATGATGCTGGTGAGTATGGGGTTGCTTTGGATGTTTGCCTTCACCAAGTATTATGTGTCGCGTAGGGAAGGGGCTGTGCTGATAGGTGGCTTTGCTGTCTATATGGGCTGGCTGCTCTACCTGCTTTAATAAGAACACAGGGGTACTTGCTCAACCCCCTTTAACAAAACAAGAATAATGAAACAGAAAAATGAACCCAAAATCAGTGTGCTGTTTATGTTTTACGGCATACTGTTCTGCGTCTGCCTGATTACGGCAAACGTGCTTGAGACAAAGCAGATCTCTTTCGGACCTGCGAACATGACGGCAGGTCTGATTGTGTTCCCCGTGAGTTACATCATTAATGATGTGGTATGTGAGGTGTGGGGCTATGGCCGCACGCGACTGCTCATCTGGCTCGGCTTCGCCATGAACTTTATGTTTGTGATATTCGGTGCGATTGCCGACTGGATTCCCGGGGCTCCCTACTGGCATGGTGAAGAGGGATTCCACCAGATCTTCGGACTGGCACCCCGTATTGCCGGAGCCTCGTTTCTGGCATTCCTCTGCGGATCGTTTATGAACGCTTATGTGATGAGTAAGATGAAGCTCTCGTCGAGTGGAAAGAACTTCTCGTATCGTGCTGTGCTGAGTACCATCTTTGGTGAGCTGACTGACTCTATCATCTTCTTCCCCTTGGCTTTAGGTGGCGTGATTCCCTGGGAGGAGATGCCGTCGCTTGTGATTACGCAGGTTACACTGAAGACTGTTTATGAGATTGTGGCATTGCCAATAACCATCCGTGTGGTGAACTTTACGAAGCGGCATGATAATGAGGATGTCTTTGATAAGGATGTGGCGTATAATATATTTAAGGTGAAAGAACTATGAGCAGAGAACAAGAAGGATTACAGCAGCTCGGCAAGAAGACCGAGTACAAGATGGATTATGCTCCAGAGGTGTTGGAGACGTTCCAGAATAAGCATCCCGAGAATGACTATTGGGTGCAGTTCAACTGTCCGGAGTTTACCTCGTTGTGCCCTATTACGGGACAGCCTGACTTCGCGGAAATCAAAATCATGTATATTCCTGGTGAGCGGATGGTGGAGAGCAAGAGCCTGAAGCTTTATCTGTTCAGCTTCCGTAATCATGGGGATTTCCATGAGGATTGCGTGAATGTGATCATGAAGGATCTGGTGAAGTTGATGGATCCTAAATATATCGAGGTGATAGGTCTTTTCACGCCGCGTGGTGGTATCAGTATCTATCCCTATGCCAACTATGGTCGCCCGGGCACCAAGTATGAACAACTTGCTGAACAGCGATTCATGAACCACTCTTTCTAAAAATAAAGCCCTGCAAAAAATTATTAATTTGCGGGGCTTTTTAATGCTATGTGGGAAAAATGTGCTATATTTGCATTCAAATTGCAAAATTGAATAATAATATGGCAAAGAAGAAGATTCAATTCAGTCTCGTTTATAGGGACATGTGGCAGAGTTCAGGTAAGTTCCAGCCTCGTAAGGATCAGTTGGAACGTGTTGCTCCTGCTATTATCGATATGGGCTGTTTCGCCCGAGTGGAAACGAATGGTGGCGCCTTTGAACAGGTGAACCTGATGGCAGGTGAGAATCCTAATCTGGCAGTGAGAGCATTTTGTAAACCTTTTAACGAGGTGGGTATCAAGACTCACATGCTCGATCGCGGTCTGAATGCCTTGCGTATGTATCCTGTGCCTGATGATGTGCGTGCCTTGATGTATAAGGTGAAGCATGCACAGGGTGTGGATATCACTCGTATCTTCTGTGGACTCAACGATACACGTAACATCATCCCCAGCATCAAATGGGCTAAGGAAGGTGGTATGACCCCACAGGCCACTCTGTGTATCACGACTTCTCCTGTACATACCGTAGAGTACTATGCTGCTATCGCCGACGAGGTGATTGCTGCCGGAGCAGAGGAAATCTGCTTGAAGGATATGGCCGGTATCGGACAGCCAGCTATGCTGGGTAAGTTGACAAAGGCCATTAAGACCAAGCATCCCGATATCATCATCCAGTATCACGGACACTCAGGTCCTGGTCTGTCGATGGCTTCTATCCTCGAGGTCTGCAACAATGGTGCAGATATCATTGATACCGCTATTGAGCCGCTCTCTTGGGGTAAGGTTCACCCGGACATCATCTCTGTTCAGAGCATGCTGAAGAACGAAGGCTTTGAGGTGGCTGACTTGAACATGAATGCCTATATGCAGGCACGTACACTTACTCAGGAGTTTATCGACGACTGGCTTGGATGCTTCATCAACCCAGCCAACAAACACATGTCTTCACTCCTGCTTGGAAGTGGTCTGCCTGGTGGCATGATGGGCTCGATGATGGCTGATCTTGGTCCTATCCAGAAGATGATTAATAAGGAGCGTGAGAAGAAGGGTGAGTCGATCCTGACAATGGACGATATGCTTGTGAAGCTCTTCAACGAGGTGGAGTATGTTTGGCCGAAGGTCGGTTATCCCCCATTGGTAACACCATTCTCTCAGTACACTAAGAACATTGCTTTGATGAACCTCCTCACGATGGAGCAGGGCAAGGGCCGCTATGTGATGATGGACGACGCTATCTGGGGTATGATCCTGGGTAAGAGTGGTAAGGTGCCTGGCACCATTGCCCCCGAGCTGGTAGAACTGGCAGAGAAGAAAGGTCTCAAGTTTACGGATGCTGACCCGCATACACTGCTTGAGAATGCCCTTGACGGCTTCCGCAAGGAGATGGATGAGAATGGCTGGGATTATGGTCAGGACGATGAAGAACTCTTCGAGCTGGCTATGCATCCTGAGCAGTATCGCCCCTTCAAGAGCGGTCAGGCTAAGAAACAGTTGCTGGCTGATATCCAGAAGGCAAAGGATGCCAAGTTGGGTGGTGGCCAGAAGATTTCTCAGGAAGAGATCGATGCCATCAAGCATGCTAAGGCAGACGCTGTGAAGAGTCCGCTGGATGGACAGCTCATATGGAGCTTCGGTGGCGAGGGTGTTCCCGCAGCCTGCATTGAGCCATTCATTGGTCAGAAGTATAAGGAAGGCGATGTGTTCTGCTACCTCCAGACGAAGTGGGGCGAGATCGTAGAGATCCCTGCCGCATTGGGTGGTAAGCTTGTGGATATCAGCGTGAAACCTGGACAGAAGATCCGTCAGGGTGACACGATTGCGTGGATTGAACGTGAGGCGTAATGGACTATCAGTCGATTATTGATAAGTATTATCCGTCGGAGAATGAACTCCGACGGATATTGTTAGTACACAGTCGTCAGGTGGCTGACCGTTGCCTGAAGATTGCCAAGGTACATCCAGAACTGAAACTTGATGAGGAATTCCTTGAAGAAGCTGCCATGCTGCACGATATCGGTATTTTCCGTTGTGATGCCCCAGGCATTCAATGCTTTGGTACAGAACCTTATATCCGCCATGGGATTATAGGTGCAGAAATTATGCGCCAAGAGGGATGGGAGCGTCATGCGCTGGTGTGCGAACGCCATACGGGAACAGGACTGACGAAATGGGATATCGAACAGCAGCAGCTGCCCTTGCCCCATCAGGATTATATGCCTGTGGCTTTAGAGGAAGAGGTGGTCTGTTATGCCGATAAATTTTATTCAAAGACTCACCCGGGTGATGAACGCACAGTTGTGCAAGCCATGCGAAGTCTGGAGAAATTCGGCTGGGATGGTGTGCGCAGATTCCAAAAATGGGTGGATATGTTTGAATGAGAAGTGAAGCGTAAAAAGTGAAAAGTGGGAAGTGAAGCGTGAAAAGTAGGCCGATTGCGTTAAAAAATAACAAGGTATAGCAACTTTTCACTTCTCGATTTCCACTTTTCACTTCTTTTATTGTACCTTTGCAGCGAAAACGAAAGAAAACAGGTGTGAAAAGGAAATCAGCTTTAATCCTTATGCTTTTTGCCATTATAATGATGATGGCAGAAGCCCCTTTGTCGCTGTATTCGAAAAAGGCCAGACAGGATGATGTGAAAGATACTGTTTCACACCAACAGCCGGATACTGTACTGAACACTCATGTGGAAGCGAGTGCAAAGACCAAGCGCGACACCTCGATGATGGACTCGCTGGAGCTGGCTATCTATAAGCACAACAAAGCTGTAGATGACTCTTTAGCGCTCGACAGCATCAACCGCAGCCGTAAAAACGGTATCGACTCTCCCGTAGAGTATTCTGCCGATGACTCTCTGACTTATTCCGCAGGCGTTAAGATGGCTAACCTCTATGGCTCTTCAAAGGTGAAATATCAGAATATGGATTTGGAGAGTGATCGCATCTCGATGAGTCTTGACAGTAATCTGGTGCATGCCACAGGTACGATGGACAGCACTACTAAGGAACTGGTGGGTACACCTGTATTCAAGATGGGTAACGACGAATATGAAAGCGATACGATGTCGTTTAACTTCAAGACGAAGAAAGGTCTGATAACCTCAGTTTATACCCAGCAGGATGAAGGATTCCTTACCAGTGAGATCTCCAAGCGTGGTGCCGACGGAGAAATGTTTCTCCAGCATGGTCGCTATACCACCTGTGACGATCCGCATCCAGATTTCTATCTGTCACTCTCACGTGCGAAGGTGCGCCCAGGTAAGGATGTGGTGTTCGGCCCTGCCTATCTCGTGGTGGCTGATGTGCCTCTGCCATTAGCAGTACCTTACGGCTTCTTCCCCTTTACAAAGAGCTACTCCAGCGGTCTGATTATGCCAACCTACGGTGATGAGATGGAGCGCGGATTCTATCTGCGTGACGGTGGTTACTACTTTGCTATCAGCGACAAGATGGACTTGAAACTGATAGGTGAGATATATACTAAGGGCTCCTGGGGATTGACAGCTACATCGAACTATAGGAAACGCTACAGATACAACGGCTCGTTCCTGATCAGTTATCAGAATACCATCCATGGCGAGAAGAATATGCCTGACTATTCGAAGGAGAACAGTTTCAAAATTCAGTGGTCGCATAGTCAGGATGCGAAGGCTAGTCCTTTTTCTACTCTGTCGGCGAGCGTGAACTTTGCCACAACGAAATTTGAGCGCAATAACCTTAGCTCAATGTATAATCCGCAGGCGCTGACACAATCTACACGTACTTCATCAGTGTCTTACCAGACACGCTTCTCCAGTATTGGTATGACGATTGGTACGCAGATGAACGTCAGCCAGAATATGCGTGACTCTTCGCTTGCGGTGACGCTCCCTAACTTGAACATTGCCATTGCGCCATTCTATCCCTTTAAAAAGAAAAAGGCTGCAGGTACGGAAAAATGGTATGAGAAGATCTCAATCAGCTATACTGGTTTGTTTAAGAACGAGATTAACACCAAGGAAGAGCTGATCATGAAGTCGAAGTTGAACAAAGACTGGGTGAATGGTATGCAGCATACGATTCCCATTAGAGCAAACTTGACACTCTTCAACTATCTGAATGTTACACCATCCTTTAATTTTGTAGATCGTAACTATCTGCGAAAGGTACATAAGTCGTGGGATGAGGACAAACAACGTGAGGTGACCGATACGATAACAGGTTTCTATAATGTCTATAACTGGAGCCTGAACCTGGGTCTCTCAACAAAGTTGTATGGTTTCTGGATTCCTAACCGTAAGATTTTCGGTGACAAGATCCAGGCCATCCGCCACGTCTTGACGCCTACAGTTAGTTTCGCCTATGCACCAGACTTTAGTGCCAGAAGTTATGGCTACTATGACTACTACCAAAAGACCGATGCAAATGGAAACGTCACGATGGTGGAGTACAGTCCTTATCAAGGTGCGGCTTATGGTTATCCAGGTAAGGGAAAATCGAGCTTGTTGAACTTCGAGCTGAGCAACAACCTCGAGATGAAGGTGAAGAGCGACGATGATTCTACTGGTGTGAAGAAGATCTCACTGATTGACGAGTTGAAGTTGTCGTCTTACTATAACTTTGCTACCGACATCCGTCCGCTAGGTGACCTTAATGTCTCCCTGCGTCTGAAACTCTCAAAGAGCTACACGCTGAACTTGAGTACTGTATTCAAGTCGTATGTCTATGAGGCTGACAGCGTGGGTGGAACCCCTCGTGAGAGTGAGAACGTCACCTATTGGCAGCAAGGTAAGTTCGGGCGTTTTACAGGTCTCTCCCAGAACCTTTCTTATACGCTTAATAACGAGAAGGTAATGAACTTCATCAAGCGGCTCAGGGGTGAGAAAGTGGATAAGAAAGATAAAAACAAGAATAAGAAGAACGATGACGATGAGTGGGATAATCCTGCAGAAACGAACATCGATAAGGATATGGAGAAAGCCAAGCATGGTGCCAAGAAGAACAGCAGCAATAAGGCGGAGACTGATGCCGACGGCTATATGACCTTCAATATACCTTGGAGTCTGAGTATTGGCTATGGTGTCAATATACGTGAGGATATGGACGTGAAGAAGTTTAACTATGACACCATGCGCTATCCTTATAAGGTTTCGCAAACCCTGAATTTGAGCGGTAATGTACGTATCAGTGACGGCTGGAACATCTCCTTCTCCTCAGGTTATGACTTCGACAACAAGAAAATATCTATGACCACCGCTTCGCTCAGTCGTGACCTGCACTGCTTCAATATGTCGTGCTCAGTGGTGCTCGCTCCATATACCAGCTATAACTTCTCATTCAGGTGTAACGCAGCAACCCTGACGGATGCCCTGAAATATGACAAGCGCAGCAGCTACTCGAATGCTGTTCAGTGGTACTAAACAATCGAAATAGGCAATTGATATGGCTGAACTCCCTGACATGATAGACGACCTTGCACTTATCTTGGTAGTGGCTGGTTTCGTTACGCTGTTATTCAAGAAACTTAAACAGCCTCTGGTTTTGGGTTATATCGTGGCTGGCTTTGTGGTAAGTCCCAATATGCCTTATACGGCATCTGTCGTAGATATGGAAAACGTGCATCTATGGGCTGATATCGGGGTGTTGTTTCTTTTGTTCTCACTCGGCCTTGATTTCTCTTTTAAGAAGATCCTGAAGATGGGTGCTTCGCCTGTCATATCTACCTGTACCATCATCTTCTGTATGTCTTTGCTGGGCTTTAGTGTAGGTCGGCTTTTCGACTGGGAGCATATGGATTGCATCTTCTTGGGTGGTATGCTCGCCATGTCGTCAACGACGATTATCTATAAGGCTTTCGACGATCTGGGACTGCGCCAGCAGCAGTTTGCCGGACTGGTGATGAGTGTGCTGATACTTGAAGATATCCTGGCTATCGTGATGATGGTGATGCTGAGTGCCATTGCTCAAGGCAATTTGGAGGGCAGTCAGATGCTGGAGTCTATTATGCGTATCGGTTTCTTCCTGATATTATGGCTCGTAGTGGGTATCTTTGCTGTTCCACTCTTCTTACGTTCGGTGCGTTCGCTGATTAATGCCGAGGTACTGTTGGTGGTGTCATTAGGCCTCTGTTGTGCGATGGCGGTCTTCTCTACCCAGGTTGGTTTCAGTTCAGCTTTCGGTGCCTTTATCATGGGCAGTATCCTGGCAGAGACGGTTGAGGCGGAGCGTATTGAGAAGCTGGTGGAGCCTGTGAAGAATCTCTTTGGTGCCATCTTCTTCGTATCAGTAGGTATGATGGTCGAACCAAAGATCCTTGTAGAGTATGCTGTACCCATAGCCATACTGGTGATGACGATCCTGCTAGGGCAGAGTGTGTTTGGCACATTCTCTTTTATGTTGGGAGGTGAGTCGTTGAAGTCGGCAATGCGCTGTGGCTTCTCGATGGCGCAGATTGGTGAGTTCTCGTTTATCATTGCATCGCTGGGCCTGTCATTGGGAGTTATCAGTGATTTCTTATATCCGGTAGTGGTGGCTGTATCTGTTATTACCACGTTCCTTACACCTTATATGATTCGTCTTGCCACACCGGTTTACAATCATCTGGAGCACCATCTGCCCAATAAGCTCATCAACACACTTAATTCGCTGTCGATGACCACTCATCAGCACACACATAATGAGAATCATTGGAAGAGGCTGCTCATGCAGATGACTGTCAATACGGTGGTGTATTCCATCCTGACTTCAGCATCAATTGCCGTCATGTTTACCATCGTGTTACCCTTCATGCGTAATCTGATGCCTGGTTGGGAGCTGCATTGGTATGCCAATGGCGTTACTGGTGTGCTAACAGTGCTTCTCATAGCGCCGTTCCTACGTGCTATGGTCATGAAGAAGAACCGCAGTCCGGAGTTTCGTGCCTTATGGGCTGAGAATGCCCGCAACCGCATGCCACTCATCTTTACCATTGTGGTACGTGTTGTCATTGCCATCTCCTTTATCTTCTATATCTGCAATTATCTGAGTCGTTTCACCAATGCGCTGATGATTACTATAGGTGTGCTTGTTGTCATGCTGATCATCTTCTCGCGTTGGGTGAAGCATCGCAGTATCACGCTTGAGCGATTGTTTGTGCAGAACTTGCGTTCGCGTGATATTGATGCCCAGGTGCATGGCAAGAAGCGTCCGCTTTATGCCGATCGCCTGTTGGATCGTGATATTCATATTGCCGAATTTGAAGTGCCATCTGATTCTTTATGGATGGGAAAGAGCCTCAAGCAGTTGAATCTGGGTCAGAAGTATGGTGTGCATATCAGTAGTATCTTGCGCAGTGGCTGGCGTGCAAACATTCCCGATGGTGATTTTGTTATTTTCCCTGGTGATATACTGCAGACTATTGGTAGCGATGAGCAGTTCTCAGTCTTCCGTGAGGCTCTGGAGAGTGAGCGTATGGTTGCTGATCCGGATGTGGAGAAACGTCAGATGCTATTGCGCCAGTTGGTTATTGGCGTCGATAGTCCCTTTGTGGGAAAGACGTTGATAGAGAGTGGTATCCGCGACCTCTATAGCTGTATGGTTATCGGCTTGGAGGAAGGAAAGCAGAACCTGTCTGCTTTCCCACCACGCCGTAAGTTCCAGGAGGGAGATATCATCTGGGTTGTAGGTGAGCAGGAATCACTCGACGCACTACTTTCCATTTGATGGATAATAGAATCAGTTATTATACTCTGCTGTCAGTTCACAGATGCGGATGATTACCTGCATGGCTTGTTTCATCGACTGGATGCTGACAAACTCATAAGGGCCGTGAAAGTTCACGCCACCAGCAAAGATGTTAGGGCAGGGGAGACCCTTGAACGATAGCTGTGCACCATCCGTACCGCCACGTATGGGCTTCACCTTGGGCGCTACGCCACAATCCTGCATCGCATGCAGCACCAGGTCGATGACGTGCATCTGCGGGTCAATCTTCTCCTTCATGTTATAATACTGGTCTTTTACCTCTGCTGTCACTGTGCCCTCTCCGTATGTCTCGTTCATCTGCTCCGCACATTTCAGCACAAAGCGCTTACGTTCTTCAAAGCGGTCGCGGTCGTGATCACGGATGATGTAACTCATCTTAGCCTGCTCCACATGGCTCTCGATGCCTAGCAGATGGTAAAAACCCTGATAACCCTCAGTGGTCTCAGGACGCTCTTCGGCAGGCAGCATCTGCGCAAACTCTGTAGCCAGGATATTGGCGTTCACCATTTTGTTCTTGGCATAGCCTGGATGTACGCTCACACCCTTGATGAAGATCTTGGCGCTGGCGGCATTGAAGTTCTCGAACTCCAGCTCGCCCACATCACCGCCATCCATCGTGTATGCCCAGTCGCATCCGAACTTCCCTACGTCAAAGTGATGGGCACCCATACCGATCTCCTCGTCAGGGTTGAAGGCGATACGTATCTTGCCGTGCTTCACTTCGGGGTGGTCTCTCAACCAGCACATAGCCTGGATGATCTCGGCGATACCAGCCTTGTCATCGGCTCCCAACAGCGTATGTCCATCTGTCACAATCAGATCCTCACCCACATGCTTCAGCAGTTCCGGAAACTTCTTCGGACTGCTCACGATGCCTTCCGACAGAAGGATGTCACTGCCGTCATAGTTGTTCACAATGCGGGCCTTGATGTCGGCGCCAGAGCAGTCAGGACTTGTATCGTAGTGTGATATAAAGCCGATGGTGGGTCTGTGACCTTTCACGTTGGCTTTCAGCGTGGCGTAGATGTAACCTTTGTCGTCCATCTCAACGTCGCTCAGACCTTCGTTCTCCAGTTCTTTTTTCAGGTAGTTAGCAAACACCAGCTGTTTTTCGGTACTCGGCACCTGGTCACTGTCTTCTTGCGACTGCGTGTCGAATGTCGTGTAATTAAGAAATCGTTCGGTAATATCCATTTTTGCAATCTTTCATTCTAAGAGGATACAAAATTAAGCATTTTTCAGCAGATTCCTTCATATAATCGAAAAAAATGCACTAACTTTGCAGAAATTTTCGGGAAGATGGATGAAAATGAGGTGAGATGGTATGTCATAGGTTCAGTAACGCGAGATCATGAGTTGAAGATCCGTGATGAGCTGCGACGCGATGCGCATGAGTGCTTCGTGCCTCTGAAGTATGAACTGAAGGGGAAGCAAGGCAAGCGCCAGCGTGTCTTGGTACCTGCTCTTCCTGGACTCATCTTCGTTCGTGGAACACTGGAGGGCGTACGCGAGGCCATCAAGTTCCGCCGCGACGGACTTTTTATCCGCAAGTCCTCCTTTTCTAATAAAGAGGATTATCTCTCCGTGTCTGAGCACGACATGCGTAACTTCATAGCTTTCTCGGATATAGCAGGCGAGAATATCACCTATTATAAACCTGATGAGATTCGTTTGCAGGCAGGTGATAAGATTCGCATCACAGGAGGTTTCTATGATGGTTGCGAGGGTGTTGTGCTGCGTATCAAAGGCAAGCGCCGTCGCCAGCTGGTGGTCTCTATTCCCAGCTTGATTTATGCCGCTGTGGAGCTGGAGCCTGAACTTCTGCAACTGATTCCGTCAGAGCCAAAGGGAAAGACTGCTGGCAATACTCAAAAGACGCCGCAGAAGAAGGAACGCTCAAAGAATATTGTTGAAGACAGGAAGTTGCTGTTCGGCTATGCCAGGCGTCTGCTGTTTGAGATTCCTTCCTCTTATCAGCATGAGAAAGAGTACTATCTGTTGTTCTCTGAGATGCGTCGTATCCGTGAACGACTGTTGCCTTTCAAGGGATATGTGGCAGCTCAGGAGGCCGAGATGGCGTTGTCTCTTTATCTGTCTGCCGTGAAGCTTGAAGAAGATGTTGAGACTGCTGAGCAGCGGCTTCGAGAGGCGATGGATCGTCTTCATGACTCAAGTTTCCTTAAACTCCGCATCCGTCTTTATCTGGCGCAGTTGGCTGCTGACGAGATGTGTCGCCGAATTGTTGATGAGCAGGTAGCCTCTTGGAAAGGCACGCGCCTTTCCTCCCAGCAAAAGGAGTTCGTCTGCGAGTGTAAGCTGGTGTTCACTTCTTCTTCTTCTTCTCAGGAAGCTTAAGCGTATCTAAAAGGTTCTTGATGTCATCGGCACTCTCCTTCATTCTGCCCGTGATGTCTTCAACCTCCTCCTTTGACAGCTCATGGAAGTTGGAACCAAGTACCTGTGTGAATCCGTTGATGATGTTCAGCGGTGTGCGTATCTGATGGAACATGCTCTGGATGAAGGCAGTCTTGCGCTCGTTGGCTTCCTTTTTCAACTTGTAGGCTTGAGACAGTTCCTCGTTATGATGTTCCAGTTCTTGATTCACACGCTTGATATCGGCTACTGATGCTGCCAACGAGTGTTGCATCTGGATGAAACTGTTGGTGAGCCGGCCTACGCTGTCGCTGCGCTGACTCTCTGGCATCTGCTCGTCGAAGTTGCCATTGGCAATGAGCTGGGCATGCCTGGCCAGTTGCTTTACGGGTAGCATCGCCTTCTTGATAGTCAGATAACAGATGAGCAATAGTACGAGCAGCCCGATACCGATGATAACCCAGACGGTATACAGCAACTGATGGTATCTGCTGAACACGTCGCTTGCCGGACATACGATGGCGATACTCCAACCCGTTCGCTGCAATGGACGGTAGAAGATGTAGGCCTCACGCCCGTCAACGATGGTCTGCGTCATGCCGCTGTGACCAGCGATCATCGCCTTGCCGAGAATGTTGATGTCGCGTTGCGCCTCAGGGGCCGCATCCGAGAAGATGGTCTCCCGGAACAGCTTGGCTGTATCAGGATGAACCAGATAAGTGCCATTGCGACCTATCATGATGGCTGACGAATTCGGATAGGGCTGGATCTTTGTGACAGCCTCTGAAAGCCAGTTCAGCGAGAGACTGGTTGTGATGGAGCCGATAAACTTGCCGTTCTCGTCGCGCATCGGACAGCAATAGGAGGTCAGATAATCCTTCGATGATTGTGTACCCTCGTTATAGTCGTCGTAGGCATCTACCCAGCAGGGCACACCCAACGTGCGTGAGCTCTTGTACCATACTTTCTCAAAATACTCGAATGGCCCTTCGCGCACGGTAGAGATGGTGTCGTCCTGACGTAGGGAATAAGCTGAGAAATAGCGCCCCATCTCAGGGAAGAAGTAGGGCTCCATCGAGATGGCGAATCCTGTCAGGAAACTGTGGTTGGTGACTGTCCTATGGGCAATGGCCAGCAGTGAATCGGGATGCAGGCGATGGGGGATAACGGTAGCCATATAGTTGGTCACCACCTCCGTCTCGTCCATGATGCCGTTGATATGTTCAGCCGTATTGTCGAGCTGTTGCTCAGCCTGTTCGATGGCTACCTGCTTGATGTAACGCTTGCACTGATAGAACAGATAGTCGAAGAGCACAGAGAACACCACCAAGATGATGCCCACGATGAGCAGTCCCAATTGGAGCGAGAGCCGCTGCTGTATATATCGGATAATCTGTTTCATTCGTCAGTGGTAAATGATTGGTCTAATAATGATGTGACACGCTCAGTGGCTTGTAGGATGTCAATCTGCATCTTGGCAATCTCGGCCTTCGACATCGTCTGATAGTCAGCACAGATGGTATCGGTGCACTTGCATATCATTGCCACAGGCTCTGACATCTCGTTGGTCGTGTCATGCAGGAACTTGTCCTTCATCCGCTCGTACTCCTGTGCCTCATCGTAGGCTTCTTGCAGCTGGGCATTCTGTATGTTGAGCTCAGTCTGCTTCTGCTGCATCTCATCCATATAGTCTGCCAAGGATAGCTGCATCGTCGCCAGACTGTTCTGCAACTGTCCTATCTCGTCCTTATGATGGCTGTCGGGGATCCGCTCGTTGATATGGCCGTCGGCAATACGCTGGGCTGAGTCGGCCAAGGTGTGAAGCGGCCGCAGATAGTGGCCCATCACCAGCCAGAGAATCAGTAGCAGCATCCCCACGCCAATGAGAGAACTCCATGCGAGAAGCCACTGCACTTCCACGTACTTGGCATAGAGATCTTCTGGGTAACAGGTGGCTGTGATGCAGAACTTATTGCCGTAGATGAGCTCTTGGAAGACGTAGTTCTTCCGGGCATCCTGCCATACCGCTTCGGGAGCTGTTCCGGCTTTTGCTTCCGTCACCTGTATCTTGATGCTTGGCTGCGACTGCTTGATGGCTTTCAACTGATTGTCTTTCTCTATCAGTTGCTCAATCATTGCTTTGCTGATGCTGAAGGGGCGATTCTCGAGCTGCGCTGAGATGTCTGACTGCCGCAACTCGTTACTGATCCTGACAGCCATATTCTCCAATGACTGTAGGGTGATCTCAACCGACTCTTCCAATATGACCTGTTGGGCAAACCGCCCCAGCAGGAAGATGACGACTGCTGTGATCACCACCACACCGCCAGCCACCCAGATCGTCAACTGCCTTGTGAACGAACTGCGAATCTTCTGTATTACCTTGAGATTACCTGCCATTTGGTCAAGATCCGATTGTTTCAGTTTGTTTATAGTTCTGGTTGCAAAGATAAACAAATGTTTCCAAACTTCAAACATTTTCGGCGTTTTTTTTTCAAGAAAAGTTCGCACGCCACCCAAACGGGAGTCTCACGACTCTCGAGAATGTTAAACAATTTATTAAAGAATTCCTTGCTGCTCCTAAGCAGCTTTTCTGGCGTTTTTAAAAGAAAAGCTTGCTACCATTAATCCCCGCAAAATCTAGATTTAAATCTCGCAATTTCTATCCTTAATCTCTGCTCTCTCACTATCTCTGTTCCGGCGTTGAAAAGGTATGAAAATTTCAGCACTCCTGCAAGCATTTTTCCAAAAAACCTTGAAATGTTAAAAAGACGAAGCCAAAACTGCGAAGTCGAATGACGAACAAGCGTTTAGGCGCGCGCCTTGTTGTCTTTTTCTTGATTTTTTAACAATTCCAGGAAATTCTACAAATCATTTGGTGGTTTCAAAAATATTATGTATCTTTGTAACCGAATTAATAATAATACGCGTCATGAAGAAGAAGGTTTTATTGTGTGTGATGGCTCTGATGTGGGTGCTGGCCTGTCCGGCAATGGCTGGTACTGGAGCCAATGGTGAAGATGACGAGGATCCGATGCAGGTCTTGGTGGGTAAGCAATACACTGATTTGCAGTTGAAAGACTTAAATGGTCAGTCGCATCGCCTGAGTGAGTACTTAGGCAAAGGCAAGTGGGTGTTGATAGACTTCTGGGCATCCTGGTGCGGCCCCTGTCGTGCAGAACTGCCCGAGCTGGTGAAGGTGTATCGGGCATACCATGCAGACGGCTTCGAGGTGGTAGGCATCTCGCTCGATGATGATGCGCAGGCCTGGCAGAAAGCTGTCAAGAAGATGAATCTGTCTTGGAATCACCTTTCCGACCTGAAAGGCTGGGATTCAAAGGCTGTTGAGGTGTATAAGGTGTTTGGCATCCCCACAAACCTGTTGGTGAATCCCCAGGGAAAGATTGTCGTCAGCAATATAGACCTCGACGACCTTCCGGAAAAACTTGACGAAGTGTTGGGTAAATAACAAAAGAAATCCGCAAGATTCTACATGTCAGTTTCTTGCGGATTTTTCTAAAGTGATCCCGTTGGGATTCAAACCCAAGACCTTCAGAACCGGAAACAAACGCTGAAATCTCCCAAAACGCCTTTATTTATCGGCCTTTCAAGGATTTGCCCTTTTCACTTTGCGGCTATTTTGCGGCTATCACAGACGGGAACTTGGTTCATTTGCTTATTTCTCTTTAAATTGTTACTTGTC
>CADCFA010000037.1 GCA_902800595.1 uncultured Prevotellaceae bacterium
TGACAAATCTTAGACATTTCTATCTACCTTTTTACTTGTGATTTACACTTACTTATTCCAAACAGGGTGCAAAATTACACATTTTAATTGAGATTCAAAGCATTGCACAAGCAGAAAACCAAAGAATTAATATTTTTTAACCTTCACGAACAGGTCTGGGCGCATCTTCCTCCTTTAAGAAGGCCAAAAACATCTCCATAGCCTTGTTGGTGGCAATAGCCAAATTGATGTCACGTCCATGATCCTCTTCTACCTTGACAGTCACAACCTTATCAGGCTTACCACAAGCCAACCAGATAGTACCGACAGGAATGTCTTTTGTGCCACCGGAAGGTCCAGCAAAACCTGTTGCAGAAATAGCGTAATCGGTATTCAGTGCTTTGCAGGCACCTTTTACCATCTGGATTGCAACTTCCTCACACACAGCAGTTTTCTCAATCAGCAACTGAGCATCAACACCCAACAGATTCTGCTTCATGATGCCACCCTTGAAATATTTCGAGGCGCCAGGTACGGCGATAATCGCCTCAGCGATCCGTCCACCCGTGCAGCTTTCTGCGGTACTAACAGTTTTCTCCGTCTCCCAGAGAATCTCACTCACCTCACGACTGATAATCTTACTTTCAAAATCCATCTCTTATTTGATAATTTTACTTTTTGACATTTTATTTAAAGGTTACTTTCGAGAACGCAGGTGCGTCGATAGAGCAAAAAGCCCTATCCAGATACTTATAATACCCCACGATACCAATCATCGCAGCATTATCAGTGGTATAGCTGAACTTAGGGATATAAATGGTCCAGCCATAACGTTTCTCCGCATCGTAGAACGCATTGCGAAGTCCATTGTTAGCACTCACGCCTCCAGCCACAGCAACGTGCTTAATACCCGTCTGTTTCACCGCCTTCTTCAGCTTTTTCATCAGGATATCCACAATCGTCCACTCCAGCGAGGCTGCGATGTCCTCCTTATGATGCTCAATAAAGTCGGGATCTTCAGCCACCCATTTCTGCATCGAATAGAGGAACGAGGTCTTAAGTCCAGAGAAGCTATAATCAAGATTGGGGATATTCGGCTCTGCAAACGTATAGGCTTTCGGATTACCCCGACGCGCCAAGCGATCGATTATCGGGCCACCTGGATAACCGAGTCCCATCACCTTCGAGCACTTGTCGATAGCCTCACCAGCCGCATCGTCGATGGTCTGTCCCAGCACCTCCATATCATTGTAGGCGTTCACCTTAACAATCTGCGAGTTACCGCCAGACACCAACAGACAGAGGAATGGTAAAGGCGGCATGTGCTGATCATCATCCGACTCCTTGATAAAGTGCGCCATCACATGCCCCTGCAGATGATTCACGTCGATCATTGGAATACCCAACGAACGGGCAAGCCCTTTGGCGAAGCTTACACCCACAAGCAGTGACCCCATCAGTCCAGGACCTCTCGTAAAAGCCACTGCCGAGAGCTGTTCTTTTGTAATACCTGCACGCTTAATCGCCTGATCCACAACAGGTACCACATTCTGCTGATGGGCACGCGAAGCCAGTTCTGGCACCACGCCACCATAAGCCTCATGCACAGCTTGTGAAGCCGTCACGTTAGACAGTAACACGCCATTTTTGAGTACCGCTGCCGACGTATCATCGCACGAGCTCTCTATTCCCAATATATAAATATCTTCCTGCATATCCAGTATTTCTTGTCTCTCTAGTATTCTAGTAAGTCAGTATCTCCACGCCATGCTCCGTCATCACAAGCGTATGCTCCCACTGGGCACTGGGTTGTTCGTCTTCAGAAATCACCTCCCAGCCATACGGATCGTCAGCATCGATAAACACCTTCCATGTACCCATATTAATCATCGGTTCAATGGTGAACACCATACCAGGCACCAGTAGCATGCCCGTACCCTTATGACCATAATGGTTCACATCGGGCTCCTCATGGAACTTCAGACCTACCCCATGACCAGCCAGGTCTCTCACCACACCATAGTGATACTTCTCGCAGTGTTTCTCTATGGCGTGACCGATATCACCCACAAACGAATAAGGCTTGGCTACCTCCATACCTATCTCCAGACACTCCTTTGCCACACGCACCAGTTGCTCTTTCTCTGGTGTGGTCTTGCCGATGATAAACATACGACTGGCATCCGCATAATAGCCGTCAAGGATTGTCGTGAAGTCCACATTGATAATATCACCCTCCTCCAATACGTCTTCCTCCTTAGGAATACCGTGACACACCACCTCATTGATAGAGGTGCATACAGACATCGGGAAGCCCTCATAGTTCAGACAGGCAGGAATAGCGCCATGATCCTCACAATACTCACGGCAGATTCGGTCAATCTCCAATGTGTTCATCCCAGCGTGTATTTGTTTAGCAACCTCATCGAGTACACCTGTATTCACCACACCCGCCTTACGGATGCCCTCAATCTGCTCTGGGGTCTTTATCAGATCACGTGTCGGCACCAGTTTACCTTTGTTCTCCCAATACATGATGGTCTTATCCATCTCCGTAGGTTCCTGTCCTGATAGGCAGTGCCATCTTCTTTTTTTCTTAAATGCGTTCATCTACATTATTTATATATAATAGTGGATTCACTCGAAATCCGCTGCAAAGTTACGATTAACTGCGCAAATAACCAAATTTATTTCATATTTATAAATTAGAATCTATACTGCAACTTAACCGGTAGAAAGCATCAAACATATCATGCCAGTCAACACCCAGATTCCATCTCTGTCCAATTTGCTTGTTTACAGACAGACATCCATACAAAGGTACGCCCGTAACCTCATATCTTGGTGACTTCTTGGTACAATATATCATCTGCATTCCTATCTGCCATGCATGAGGAAGATAAGCTGTCGGGGCAAACCGAAATGCAGCATACCCCCCACTCTTTGCTACATACAGATTAGGGCCACCTGTCAGACTCAACCAATTTGTTTTCCAATAAACGGACGCCCCTAGTTCAACCTGATTCTCACGATCTTCTATGACATAATAACTCGCCTCTGTCTTCACTGTCAACTTCTGCTTGCTATAGGCATAAGACAGCTTCATCTGATGAATAGACTGCTCCACCAGCTGTTCCTTGATAATCGCCCATTCATCATCAGAAAGCGTGGTGGCATTTTCAAAGAGGCTAGCGAAAGTCGGATTATAGAATTTGCGATAATAGCCCAGCTGAATCTGGTTCAGACTATTTGGTATAAAGATAACACAGGCATTAGCATTGTCACGGGTGTCAGAATGTTTCTGGCTGATATCCCCATCCAATCGCTCGGCTTTGCCGCTTTTCTTGTCAAAGAATTTGTAGTTATAGAACATCACACGATGACCAATCGTGAATTTCCACTTAGGCAAGGCATAGGTGAACTGCAGATAGATATCATGGTTGAAGACATTCCAACTCTTGTCAGCATGCTTTTGCTTGATCATCTGATAATCACCCTCAACACCTACCATCATAGTTAACCGTTTGGTCAAAGGCGTATTCAACTCCACAACAAACATTGGCAGCTTGTAAGAGGTTGCCAGATCGCTGGAATACTGATAGCCGCCCAACAAAAGCAGTTCTGTACCTTTGTCATTGAACGTGTGAAAGTATCTCGCTCTTCCCATGACTTTTCGTGATGCACCAGAAGAAGGTGCGAGATACTGCTGGGTGAAATAGGTTAAAAGCCTGTTCCTGTCATCGAAGCGGTTCGTCATGTGAAGCGTCAGATACTCCTTGCTACCATCCTGGTAACGATAAGAGGCATTGGCATAGAGGTCAGTATGCCGACTACCATATAGCGCATTCACGGTTCCATTACCTTCAGCAGCCTTTCCAAAGTCACCTTGTCCTTCCACGAAACCATTCAATGAATCAGGCATTTTCATGTTTATATCCAACACTCTGCCCATTCCTATCGTTCCCTTCGCGACACCAGTATTGTCACAGACCTGAATCTTGGCAATGTCCTTGGCTTTCATCTGGCTAAGAATCAACTTTGCATCGCCATTCATCGGACAGTTGTCGATACGGAGATTATAATTGGAGATGACATCCTCATAGCCAGCAATCATCAAGTCAGGCATCATCTGAAGGATATCCATCAACGATTCTTCTCCCGTCAGCTCCATTCGCTGAGGATAAATCACCGTTCTGTCTGCTTTTACCTCTATGACAGGCTGACTGTTGTCTGCAGGCATAGAGGTTGACAGGAGCCAAAAGCCGATCAAGAACAAAACATGTCGATGCATAGGCGGAAATCGACTCTATAGCTTATTTCTTCTCTTCCTGAGGAACCAGGAACTTGGTGTCTGTCCGCTTGATGAGTTCACGGGCAAAGCGCTCTGGGAAACCAGGACGCTGCACACGCTTGCCACGCCCATACTGAGTGCGCTCAAAGGTGCCATTGGCATCGGTAGGCTTCACAACCATATCATTATATTTCACAATGAGGAAGAAGGCTAACTGCTTCCAACGGCAGATCATCTCGTCACCCTTCTGGCAACTATAATCCGTCAACAACTTAATACGCTCCTCGGCAGTGGGCAGTGCTAAAGCTTTTGCCTCGATCTCGGGCTGCAGTTTGTCGTAAGAAGCATCGAGTGAGTCACGCACCTCCTTCAACGAGGGGAACATCATAGAATAACGGGGATAGACCATATTGCTGACCCAGTTGCACACCCAGAAGGCGTTATCCATAGAGAAAGTCACATCATCGGCATTCTCGTCGGAGAAACACTTGGGACGGCGTGTCATACAACTATACATCGGCGTGTAAGCCACCATGTTGCCATCGTCGTTGCCAAACCAGAAACAGGCTCCTACCTCACGTGGCAGCGAGGCACGCATCTGTGAGATATACGACCAGGCCGTCTGCTGGGTAGAGATTGGGCGTTCGTTGAAGTATTCCTTATCATCGAGTTTAAACGACAACGGTGAGGGACGATAAGGCATCTCGTAGATGCCACCGCCGAAGTCAGTGTCAAGAGCAAAGGGAGTTCCCTCATAGTGGTCGCGCATCGCATCACGCAGATCCTGTAAGCCCACCTTCTTGTTGGGAATAATCCAAAGAGGCATCTCCTTAGCGTCTTTCTCGAGGCCTGCAACATAAGGCACATAGGCAGAGAAGTCATCGCTGAAACGATTGAAGAAGCTCCACACACGTGCCTCACAATAGCGACGGCCAGAGAAATCGGGCTTGGCATAAGCGGCATTATAGGAGAAATCGGCATCCTTGCCCTCAAACCATCCCATCGCACGGGCATAGCTCACCACATTGTCGGAACATACCATCAGGTTGGGTACGGGTTTCTTACCGCCTACGGGATATTTCTTCTGCAAGTCGTTCATCTTCACCCGCACGTAACGGCCATCGAGGAACTTAGTGATGCGGCTCTGGTTAGCGTGCGCTGCAATGGCATCATCAGGGATACGGACAGCCACCCATACGGTGCGTTCCTTCGACTTTGTACGGTCAGGACCACAACCCATCATCTCAAGCATCCAGGCCTCATTGGGGTCTGCGACCGAGAAGGTCTCCCCCTCAGAATAGTAGCCATATTGCTCTACGAGAGAAGTCATGATCTGAAGAGCCTCACGGGCTGTCTTTGAGCGCTGCAGGGCAATATAGATCAGCGAGCCGTAGTCGATGATGCCTGTAGAATCAGCCATCTCCTCACGTCCGCCAAAGGTGGTTTCACCCACTGTTACCTGCCACTCGTTGGAGTTTCCTATCACGTTATAGGTCTCAGCAGCTTCAGTAATATCACCAAGATACTTGCCTGTGTCCCACTCTACTACCTTTCGCATCTCCCCAGCAGCATGCTTTGCGGCGGGATAATGGTAGAGAGGCATGAAGGTGCCATAGGAATCGGCATTATAAGTGACAAAAACGGAGCCATCAGCAGAGGCCTTCTTGCCTACGATGAAGTTGGTGCATGCCATCGCATAGGTTCCTGCGACAAGCATAGCGGCTAAAATCAGATTTCTTTTCATATCTTTTAATATATTATATTTGTTTCATACACACATTCGTTGTTGCGATTGTCAGTAACGACAAACTTGAGCTGGTGGGTTCTCGATGTCTTTTGGATAGGTGTCTCACTCATATCGCACGTCACCAGTGGTTTCTTATCCACCCTGTCAAACACCACAAAATGTCCGTCAATGGTGGCTCGATAGGAAGCCACCCCACTCTTTCGGTCTGTGAGCCTCAGCACAATATGATCACCCAGGCTGATAGGATCCACCTCTGGCGCTTCATCGTCGTAGGCCAGTTCAAACCATGAGCCCAAGTCTTTCACACGACCAATGACCCACCCGTCCTGATAGTCGCCTCCGGCAAAGACACCGTCACTGGCTACATAGATCTTTGAAACATCGACCTTCTGATCAACATAGAACGATATCTCGCCTTCTGCCACTAGCGGGCATGATGTTAGGAAGAACTTATAACTGCCTGACAGCTTGCCCGCGCGCTCTTTTACCATGGGCTGCAACGAGGTGTTCTTCGTCAGCATGCCATACGGCACAATCAGATGCATACCTGGCATTGAGTAGCTGTTGGTCTGGTTCCAGCGGAAAAGTGGTTCCTCTTCCTGTGCAGACTCCGGGATCGTGGTCTTCTGTCCCTTCACAATGAAGTCGTATTGCGCCTCATTACCTTTATAATCGCGGAGGATATATGTCAGATGGTAGTCACGTTCCTCATTGAAGTCGATAATCCCCTTATCCTTTTGAGTAAACAGGAACGGCAGCGTGTTACCTGGCTCCAAAAACGACTTCAGGAACCATATACGGGTTCTGAGCCAGTAGTCATAGTCACCCCAGGCGTTCACCAGCGTGTTGCACGACACAGGTATCCTGTTAAGCATAGCAGAAAACACGGTCTGACTATCTACCTTAAGGATGGTCTCACGGATACCGTAGTGATTGCTGGAGTTCTGCATGTAATCATTGGCCCACAGGGCAAAGCCGACTTTTCCCCAGGCAGTCAAGACAGGCGACTTTCCGTTTGCAAGGATAGTCTGTTTAGTTGTCTTCCCATTCACGACCCCCTCGCCAGCCTGCGGATACACCATCAGTCCTCTTACCCTTGGCGGTATGGTATCGTTGATGTAATCTGACAAGAAATCGTAGGGATCAAGCATATTCCAAGTCTCTGTGTCGTGAATCTCAAGATGCAGATGCGGCCCCATGCTGTTGCCCGTATTGCCACTGAGTGCTATCAGCTGACCTTGCGACACGGGGCACTCCAAAGCCGAGAAATAGGCATCACCCTCGCTCGTCTCATGCTGATACTGATAACGGCGCAGGGCGGCTTTGATACGTGGAGAGAACGCTTTCAGGTGACAATACACGCTGGTATAGCCTTCAGGATGAGTGACATACACGGCATTTCCGAAACCGTAGCGCCCCATCGTGACGCGACTCACATAGCCGTCACCAATGGCATAGATAGCTTTACCTTCTACCCCATCGGTCTTGATGTCTATGCCTCCATGGAAATGATGGGGACGGGGTTCGCCAAAATTACCCGCCAATGAAATGTCGTAGCTCACTGGCGGGTGATAGATACTTAAGAGAATACTCAGAAATAGACTTAGCATGCCTTAAACGACATATCGAGTCCTTTGACACTATGTGTAAGGGCACCTACTGAGATGAAATCGACACCTTGTTCAGCATAGTCGCGGATAGTGTCGAAGGTGATGCCGCCACTCGACTCCGTCTCGTAACGATGCTCCACCAGTTCTACAGCTTTCTTCGTATCGGGCACAGAGAAGTTGTCGAGCATGATACGGTCCACGCCACCATGATCAAGCACCTGCTGAAGCTCATCGAAGTTGCGCACCTCAATCTCAATCTTCAGGTTCAGGCCTTTCTCGTCCAGATACTTGTGGCAGCGCTCGATGGCATTCACGATACCCCCGGCGAAATCCACATGGTTATCCTTGAGCAGAATCATGTCGAAGAGTCCGATACGGTGGTTACAGCCGCCGCCGATCTTCACAGCCTGCTTTTCGAGCATACGCATACCAGGTGTCGTTTTACGGGTGTCAAGCACACGAGTACCTGTACCTTCCAGACGCTTCACATAACGGTCCGTCATCGTGGCGATACCACTCATGCGCTGCATAATGTTCAGCATCAGTCGCTCCGTCTGAAGCAGCGAACGCACCCTACCCGTTACCACCATGGCGATGTCACCCTTCTTCACACGTGTACCGTCGCCCATCAGTACCTCAACCTTCATCTCCGGGTCGAAGCGGCGGAACACCTCCTTGGCTATCTCCACACCTGCAAGGATACCATCCTCCTTAATTAGCAGGTGGCTCTTGCCCATAGCATCCTCAGGAATACAACACAACGTGGTGTGGTCACCATCACCGATATCCTCGGCAAACGACAAATCAATCAGTCTGTCAACCAGTTCATCAACACTCAGCATATCTTTAAACTCTAAATATTCAACTAAAAATAGACACCCAGTCCGAGACGCAGGCCAAACTGCGTGTAGTCCTTATTCTTGAAGCTGGGCTCGAAATAGAGCTCCGGCTCCAGTGTAACGTAATGTCCCAGGAAGAAAGCGTAGCCTACGTTCACCTCAGGTTTGAACTCGTCGAAGCCGGGAGCATGAGAATACTTAGCTGTCAAACCTGCATAGACACCATTGCGCTCGAAGTAGTAGCGGGCACCTGCACCGATATTCGTATGAACAACAGAACCGCTAGAATAATTCTGATAGTCGAAGATACCCAGTGCCATCCAGTTGTCGAGGAACAGATAACCAGCCTTGGCACTCAGACCGAAGTTCCAGTCGGAAGCCTTGCTGTAACTCAGGCTCAGACCTGACATAGAAGCAGCAATATAGAACTTGCTCTCCTCGAACGGGGTTGTTGATTCGTTCAGGAATTTCTTTTCATTCTGTGCACTTACACTCATCGCCATCATCAATGCGACAGCAGACATTAAAAATTTTTTCATAATTTAGTTTTGACTATTTGATTATTGTTTTGTTGTTTCTTTCTTATACCAGATGCAGAACCACACGATGGCCGCAACCAAGGAAACTATACCTAATGGATATCCGATGCTTTCCGGCAACTGCAAGGTCTGCTTCGACACGAAAAAGAAAGTAGCGCACACCCATGTCATGAAGAGTGCGGGAATCAGCGTAATCCAGTAAAGCTTCTTGTGACGCACCAAATAGACGGTCAGTGCCCAAAGGGTGAATGCCGAAAGAGCTTGATTGCTAAAGCCGAAATACTGCCAGATGGTGTTGAAGCCGTCAGGATTCTCAATCTGCCACACCAACATCGCAATAGAGCAGGCAAACAGTGGGATACAGATAGCAAGACGGTTCCGAATCGGGCGCTGGTTCAGTTTAAGCCATTCTGACACGATCAGACGTGCAGAACGGAAAGCTGTATCGCCAGAGGTGATAGGAGCAGCCACCACACCGAGCATAGCCAGTACGGCACCAACCACACCCAGCCAGTCGTTACATACCAGGTTCACCACAGCAGGAGCTGATGTCATGAAGCCTTGCTTTGCATCCACTATCAGCAAATAACCGGGAGCTGGATCGCCATAGAAGAACCACGAAGAAACAGCAGCCCAGATCAAAGCCACAACACCCTCAGTAATCATTGCACCATAAAAGATAGGGCGTCCCATCTTCTCGCTCTTCACGCAACGGGCCATCAGCGGTGTCTGTGTGCCATGAAAACCTGAGATAGCACCACAGGCTATCGTGATAAACAAAGCAGGGAATATCTGATCCTTAAACAGGTCGGGATGCATTTCAAGACCCAAATTTCCCAAATTAGTCCAGACTTCAGGCAGCGTAGGCCAGTTCAGGAAGAGCCATATCATCAATGCACCCGCCATGAACAGCAGCGAGAAGGCAAAAAGCGGATACACCTTACCGATAATCTTATCGATAGGCAGCATCGTGGCGATAATATAATAGATGAAGATAATAGCCACCCACAGCATCGTATCACCGCCAAACGAGTTCAGGATCACTGCCGGGGAATATACAAACACCGTACCCACCATCATCAGAAGCAATACGGTGAAGACAAGCATCACCTGTTTTGTTGACTTACCCAGATAGTCACCTATCAGCTCTGGCAGGCTCGCACCATCGTGGCGCATTGAGAGCATACCACTCAGGTAATCGTGAGTAGCACCGGCGAAGATACAGCCGAACACAATCCACAGATAAGCCACAGGACCGAACTTGGCACCCATGATAGCACCAAAGATAGGTCCAGTACCGGCAATATTCAGAAACTGAATCATAAAGACTTTCCAGTCTGGAAGCACAATATAATCCAAGCCGTCGGATTTTGAGACAGCCGGCGTCACACGGTCATCAGGACCGAACACCTTCTCTACGAAGTGTCCATACAGCAGATAACCAAGCACAAGAGCCACAAAGCTCACTAAAAACGATATCATCTTTTACGGGTTTATATAAATTTTGATGCAAAGTTACAAAATTAATATGAATAATGAATTGTCATTTGTGATTTATTTACTATCTTTGCAGCAAATTTTATAAAAAAGATACATTTTGAGAACAATTCTTCGCCTTATCATGCTGTTTCTGCTATTGCAGAACGCTTCCGCCAAGATGCCGAAGCACGAGATACGTGCCGTCTGGATAACAACCATCAGTGGGCTCGACTGGCCGCGTGCCCATTCCACCACTCGCCAGCAACAAGAACTCATCAGCATCCTCGACAAACTGCAGCAAGCCAACATCAATACCGTTTTGATACAAGCGCGTGTCCGCGCCTCTACCATCTACCCCTCTACACAGGAGCCATGGGACATCTGCCTCACAGGCAAAGCAGGACAGTCACCAGGATACGACCCCTTGAAGTTCTGCATCGACGAATGCCACAAGCGGGGTATGGAGTGCCACGCCTGGATTGTTACCATCCCTGTTGGAAAATGGAATGCTGACGGCTGCAAGAAGTTGCGCGCACGCTTCCCTAACCTTATCAAGAAGATTGGCGATGAGGGATATATGGATCCAGAAAAACCGCAGACAGGCGATTATCTCGCCCAGATATGTGCCGACGTCACACGCCGTTATGATGTTGACGGTATCCATCTCGACTATATCCGCTATCCTGAGACATGGAAAATTAAGGTGAGTCGTCAGCAGGGACGTCAGAATATTACTGGAATTGTACAAAAAATCCACAAAGCCGTCAAAGCAGAGAAGCCTTGGGTGAAACTCTCCTGTTCACCTGTTGGAAAGTACGACGACCTGTCGCGCTATCAGAGTTTCGGCTGGAATGCCAACACCACTGTCTGCCAGGATGCACAGGGATGGTTGCGCTCAGGACTGATGGATGCCCTTTTCCCGATGATGTATTTTCAGGGCAACCACTTCTATCCCTTTGTAGTGGACTGGAAGGAGCACAGCTACGGACGCCAGGTGGCTCCAGGCTTAGCCATCTACATGCTTCATCCTAATGAGAAGAACTGGGACCTCAATGTGATCTGTCGTGAGATGAACGTGCTGCGCCAGCAAGGACTGGGAGTCACCTTCTTCCGCTCCAAGTTCTTCACCGACAACGTCAAAGATGTCTATACGTTCACAAAGGACTTCAACCGTTATCCGGCCCTCATACCGCCAATGGACTGGGTATCGGCACCTGCGCCACAGCCTGTCGCACACCTCATCGTGAACCATGGCACTACCGCAGATGCGCTGACCTGGCAGACACCGCGCCAGCAGACCAACGACAGCTACCTATTATATAATATCTACGCCTCCGACCGCTATCCTGTTGACACAGAGGATCCTGTCTGTCTCGTAGCAGCCCGTCTGCAGAGCCCGACAATCAGTATTCCTCATCAGGGGCGTAGTCTCAACTATGCTGTCACCGTCACCAACCGCTATGGGCATGAGAGCAAACCAGCATTCAGCAAGCAAGCAGCTCCATCAGGCCGTCAGCCCATCGATTTTCGAGAGTTGATTATGGGTAAAAACAACAAATAAAAACAATCAAACTATAAAGTAATATGGAAAGAACATGGAGATGGTTCGGCAAGAAAGACAAAATCACCCTTGCCCAACTCAGACAAATTGGTGTTGAAGGAATTGTAACCGCCCTTCACGATGTGCCTTTAGGCGAAGTTTGGACCCGTGAGAAGATTCGCGACCTGCGAGAATATATCGAGAGCTACGGTATGCGCTGGAGTGTGGTAGAGTCGCTCCCCGTTGTAGAAACCATCAAATACGGCGGTCCGGATCGCGACCACCAGATTGAGGTCTATAAAGAGTCACTTCGCAACCTCTCTGCAGAAGGCATCCACTGCATCTGCTACAACTTTATGCCTGTGCTCGACTGGGCTCGCACCGATCTGTTCCACGACAATCCCAATGGCGCTACGAACCTCTACTTCAACTATGCCGAGTTTGCTTACTTCGACATCTATATCCTGAAGCGCGAGGGTGCCCGTGAGGAATGGGCTAAGTTCCAGTTCCCTGAGGGCTGGGGAAAAGGCCGTAATGTGCTGGAAGAGTGCGACGAGCTGGCCAAGACCATGACACCGGAGAAAGACCATAAGTTGGTGGAGACCATCATCATCAAGACCCAGGGCTTTGTATCAGGCAATTTCAGCGAGAACGACGAAGCACCTATTCAGAAGTTCCGCGACTTTCTGGATCTCTACAAAGGCATCGACAAGGCACAGCTTCGTGCTAACATGAAATACTTCCTCGAAGCCATCATGCCTACTTGTGAGGAATACGGCATGAATATGTGTGTTCATCCCGACGATCCCCCCATTGAGATCCTCGGTCTGCCACGTATCGTGCGCACTGAAGAGGATATCCAGTGGTTCCTCAATGCAGTACCCAACAAGCACAATGGCCTTACCTTCTGTGCCGGTTCGCTCTCAGCAGGTGCCTATAATAATGTGGTCGATCTTGCTAAGAAGTTCGCTTCCCGCACCCACTTCGTTCACCTGCGTTCCTGCCACATCTTCCCTAACGGTGACTTTACCGAGGCATCTCATCTGGGTGGACGTGCCGATCTCATCGAGCTCTGCCGCATCTTCGAGAAGGAGAACCCTGAACTGCCCATGCGCGTGGATCATGGTATGACATTTACCGATATGCCTGGTGGTATCATGGACGAGAGTAGTCATGGACACAATGCCGGCTACACCCTTCTGGGCCGTATGTTCGCCCTCGGACAGGTACAGGGTATTCTCGCCACCGTCGATCGCGAGTTAGGCATCGATTACAAACAACCCGGATTCTTTGATTAATCAATTTGGCAATAAGCTATGAAACTGAATGATATTATTAGCGGTAAGTTCGATGCCGCAGAGTGGGAAGCCAAAGGCTACCAACTCCCAAAGTTCGACATTAAAGCCCTTCGTGAGAAAACAGCCAAGGAACCCACATGGGTACACTTCGGCGGAGGCAACATCTTCCGCGCCTTCCCTGCCGCCATCCTCAACGATGCCCTGAACACAGGCAAATACGATCGAGGTGTCATCGTGGCTGAGACCTTCGACTTCGAAGTCATCGACAAGGCTTATGCACCCTATAACAACCTCTCTCTGCTTGTGAGTCTTCAGAGCACAGGCACCATCGAGAAGAAGGTTATCGCATCTGTAACAGAAGCTTTAAAGGCAGACTCGCAATTCACTGACTGGCAGCGACTTATAGATATATTCAGCAACCCGTCTCTCCAGATGATCTCCTTCACCATCACTGAGAAAGGCTATAGCTACAACGATGCCGATCTGGCTCGCGGCCTGAAGCCCGTCTTCGCTATGGGTAAGGTCTGCGCACTGCTGCTGGAGCGTTTCAAAGCAGGCAAGCTACCCCTCACCGTGCAGTCGATGGACAACTGTTCACACAACGGCGACAAGGTAAAGGCTGGCGTTTTCGCATACGCTGAGAAGTGGGTTGCCGACGGACTGGCACCCGCTGAGTTCCTCGCCTATCTGAAGGACGAGACAAAGATTACCTTTCCCTGGTCGATGATTGATAAGATCACGCCACGTCCACATGAGAAGGTGAAAGAGATGCTCGCCAAGGACGGCTTCGATGACAACAACTATATCGAGACAGAGAAGCATACCTTCACCGCTCCGTTTGTAAACGCTGAGGAGGTACAGTATCTCGTTATCGAGGACCACTACACCAATGGACGTCCCCCACTCGACCTGGGCGGCGCCCTCTACACTACTCGTGAGACGGTGGACAAGGTAGAGACCATGAAGGTTACCACCTGCCTCAACCCCCTTCACACCGCCATGTCGATCTATGGCTGCATGCTCGACTACACCCTGATCTCAGCAGAGATGAAGGACGATGATCTGCGTGCGTTTATTCAGAAAATAGGATATATCGAGGCGATGCCGGTGGTTGTCGATCCAGGCGTACTGAACCCCTATGAGTTCATCGGTGCCGTCATCAACCGTCGTCTACCGAACCCCTTCATGCCCGACGCTCCCCAGCGCATCGCCAGCGACACTTCCCAAAAGCTGCCCATCCGCTTTGGTGAGACTCTAAAGAAGTATATCGCCCGCGGTCTCGACAAGTCGAACCTCGTGCTGATCCCCCTCACACTGGCAGGCTATGCCCGCTATCTGAAAGGTCTCAAGGACGACCTGACCACCTTCGAGCCTTCACCCGACCCCATGCTGGCAGAGCTGCAGGCAATCGTCGCTCCCCTGGAGATTGGTAAGCCCGATCAGGACTGGAGCCCGCTGAAGACCCTCTACAGCCGAAAGGACGTCTTCGGCCTCGATCTCTATGAGGCAGGTCTCGGCGAACAGATCGAAGGTATGGTTAAAGAGCTGTATGCCGGCAAGGGAGCCGTACGCGCCACCCTTCATAAATACGTTTCAGCCCGTTAACGTATGAGAAAGCTCATATTATCCTTCATGATGATTTGTGCCGCGTATGTATCGGCACAAGAAGTCACTGAAAATCGCGGATTCAAGGCTGTCATGAACGGAAAATATGCCGTAGAGGTGTTTTTCCAGACAGCACATAACGATGGCGACTGGCAGACGGCTGGCTACATCTATTACCCCAAAGCCAAAAACCCAGCTCCCATACTGATAGCAGAGAACTGGGGTAATGAAGACCCCATTGTCTCTGATGAGGACAATGTGTTCGACAGGCGTTTTGTGGAGTACCAGCCTGATGGAGAGATGACAGGCATCATCTATCTGACGTATGCAGAGGTGGAGGGTGACTTCCAGATGCTAAAAGGTTCCTGGAAGAATCCCACAACAGGCAAGGTGATGAGTCTGTCTAACTTCCAAGAGATGCGAGAGCTGCCCAGCTGGTGGCCAGGATCTCCAGAAATATTCGGTGCACCCAACCGCGATGCATGGAAATTCCTGTATAAGCTGGAAAACAAGTACGACGATAGCGGAGACAGCGAGTGGATGGACAACATCCATGTGACCTTCGAAGTAAATGGCGTGGAGCATCCCCTGAGCTTTGACGAGCCTCTGAACGGATCAGTCAACAGCGAAATGGAGGAGACGCTGAATTGGATTGATGAAAAGGACATCAACTTCGACGGCATACCCGACATGATGGTCTATCTCGGTGAAACCCACAATGCACATTCGCTCTTCAAGGCATTTGTATGGAATCCCATCACCCGCCAGTTCTACGAGGTCAAGGCATTTCAGGAAATCCAGGAGCCTGAGTTCGACAGCGAAGCGAAGACCATTACCAGTCGTGCCCGCGATGCAGGCATTCTCTACACAGATACCTATAAATGGAAAAATGGCAAGCTGACATTAATTTCCAGCAAAAAGGATTCATTATATTAAATGAATAAGCATATGGACGCTCGCCAACCATCTTAAACCCGTTTCTCTCATAGAATGAGACGGCACGGATGTTCTTCTTAAGAACCCAGAGATGGTTGGCTGATTCCTGGCTTACTGCATAACGGATCAATTCTGCGCCGATAATTCACTCGTTTCACAAATACGGCAATCTCTGCTATTCGCACCAGATCGGCCTCTGTAGCTTTTCTAATCATCATTTGAGAGGCAAATGATAATCCATATATCTCAACCCTCCAAATTATTTAATTATTTTTGTTGTTTTAGCTCTTTGTGGAATATTCATTATTAAAAAAAACTAATTTTGGTTCATATTACACGTCACTCGTTCTTCTGCTGCATTTGGCGTATCACCTCCAGATCTGCAGGAAGCCAATCCAAGCAGCCCAGATTTTCATACGCCAGCCACTTAGCAGCCTCATGCTCATTCAGATGCAGCGCATCAGTCAGTAGCGAGCAAAGATAGCAATGCATCGTCAGGTGAAATTTAGGATAGTCATACTCCACCGTACAAATAAACTCATCCACACTGATTTCAGTCGATAACTCTTCACGAATCTCACGCTTCAGCGCCTCCTCTGGCGTCTCTCCAGCTTCCATCTTCCCACCAGGAAACTCCCACCAGTCCTTAAAATCACCATATCCACGCTGCGTGGCGAATATCTTATCCCCCTTTCGAATAACCGCTGCTACAACTTCTATCTGTTTCATCATACTACAGCTCTATGTTTTGCAATATTCAACATTGATGCGGGCATAGGTGTCTTTAATCGCCATACAATTTCCATTGGCTTAGCTCCCTGCCACTTGACTAATTTTACTTCTCCAAGATATGTAAAGCCCATAGTTCTTCCTTTGTCTTCTGGGAAACTATCCTGTTGACGCACAAAGAGAAGCATGGTTTGAGTTTCGTTGATATAGTTCTTACCTGCTTGCGATGTTGGACTAACCTTATTCTGAGTCTCCCAATTAAACAATAGTTCATTGATAGCAAAATCATTATAATTGGTGTTTGATCCCTCTTCTCTATCCTTGATTACATCAACGAACATGGCTTCAACATTTAAGCGCTTATTTCGCTCAACACCTTCACGACAAGAGGATTTCTTTTCTATTGTTGACGTCTCGATGGCAACAAATATCTGGTCCTTTGTATATACGCCATGAAGTTTGAGAGGGAAATTCATAATAGAGGAATTATCATTCATCTCGTAAGCCTCACATCTATTTTTTAGTAATACTGTAAGGTCTTTCATTTCATCACAAAAGAGTTCATCAAGTGAGAGATCATTAAACATGCCCTGAAGATTATGGTATTTACCGGCATCTTGGAACATATCATAATAGAACATCAAAGCCATCTTCTGCTCTACAAAATTCATATCATCTACTTTCACCTTGAAGTTTTTCGACGCTAGTTTTTCTAAGAATGAGAAGTAGGTATATGAATCAGTTGATAACCATTTCTTATACACAGCTCGCTTAAGCTCGTTTTCGAATCGTGAAATACGATGAGTTTTTCCTGCTATATTAAGCAAGCCTTGCCACGTAAAGTTTTTGTAGAATTTTTCAAGTGGAATCTGATGCAAAGTTATAAAGTTTGCTAAAGTTAGCGGTCTGTCAGTCTCTGTACTATACGCTTGAATCCACATAATTACTCTATTCTTACGGAAAGTACTTATAGCGGCTCTAATGTTTTCAAGAATACGCTCTTTTGCTTTAGCTTCGAGTGTAATATGGCATCCTAATGGCAAATGTGGGAAATCTTTCTCTAACTCTTCTTCAACACCCATAGATGTTCGACCGATTAACCTCCTAAATCTATCTGTATAATTAAATTCCTTGTTACAATGACCAACAAAGTCGAGTATAGTAACATAGTCTTTACCTTCAGCTTTACGGAGTCCACGTCCAAACTGCTGCAAGAATATTGTTAAACTCTCAGTAGGACGTAAGAATAATATGGTATCAACCTCTGGAATGTCCACACCTTCATTGAACATATCGACAACAAACAGGTAGTTAATCTTCTTCTCTTTCAATTGTCTACTCCACTTGACACGTTCAGCACCATTATCACTAACCAGAAAGGCCGACTTTAATCCTGCCAACTGAAATTTAGCCGCCATGTTCTTAGCGTGATCCACATCTACACAGAAACATAAGGCTCGTACATCGTGATAGTTAGGTAGATACTCTTCAATCTTTCGAAGTATCAGCCCTGTTCGCTGATCATTTTCTGTATAGATTTTTGACAGTTCTAATATAACGTATTTTCCACCTCGCCAAGGAACTGTACGTAAGTCCACGCTATCAGCTATTCCGTAATAATGGAAGGGTGCCAACAACCGATTGTTCAATGCGTCGTCAAGACGAATCTCAGCTGATATTTTACCATCAAAATCCTTGGTAATATCTTCGCCATCCATTCGCTCTGGTGTAGCTGTTAGACCCAACAGAATCTTTGGCTTAAACCTGCTTAGAATCTTTCTATACGAATCGGCAGCGATATGGTGCACCTCGTCGAAGATGATGTAGTCGAAGAAATCATCTGCAATATCCAATTCTTCTAAACGATTGTTAAGCAAGTCTTTAGAGGCAAATAAGTGCGTATAAGCATGAGGCTCTATGCCACCATACCACAAATCGCCAAAATTCTCATCCTGCAACACAGTTCTAAAAGTACGGCACGACTGTTTCAATATCTCCTCTCGATGAGCTATAAATAAGAAGTTGGCACGTGAATGATGCTCTCTGAAATATTTATAATCGAATGCTGCAATAACCGTCTTACCTGTACCAGTAGCAGCAACTACCAGATTACGGTAATGACCAAACACCTCGCGTTCCAGTTTTAGTTTCTCCAGAACCTCGTCTTGATAGTCATGGGCTTTGATTAAATCGAGTACACTATAGTCAATACTTTTGTTCTTTACACCTGATAGAGCTTCCTTTAATCGTTCATCATCTCTACCAGATACAAATGTCTCAAATAGCGGATTTTCCCAATAGGATTCAAATGTATGGCGTATCTCCTTGATAATATGTGGAAGCTCCTGCTGGGTTATTTTTACATTCCATTCTAAACCTTCAGTCAGAGCTGCCTCCGACAAATTTGAAGACCCCACATAAGCTGTATGGAAACCTGTGTTTCTTAGAAAGAGATATGATTTTGCATGCAGTCTATCAACGGCTGAATTATAGGAGATTTTGATTTCTGTGTTCGACAAAGTTGTCAACTTTTTTATAGCATTGTAATCCGTTGCTCCTATATAAGTTGTCGTAATAACTCGAAGTTTCTTCCCACTTTGAGTATAATCCTTTAGCTGGTTGAAAATCAGATTCAGGCCTGTACTTCTAATAAACGACACCAATAAGCATATTTCGTCTGCAGATTGAATCTCGCGTTTTAACTCGCTTTCTAAAGATACCTGTTTGCTCGACCCCGTAAACAAAGTACTGCGAACCAGCGATGTGATGGGCGTTATATCGCAAATATGCTCTGCAATATCAGGATATTCGCATTTTGTTTTGTCAATTACAGCTGTTAGAATCTCCGACTTTGCTGACAACAGGTTTGTATCTTCTATATAGAATTTCTGGGCTAAATGCTTGATGATGTCATTAGCCAGTTTTACTGCTTTCTCTACACTTTCATCATCTTGATTGAACTGTGAAAAAACATCGATAAACAAGCCATAGAGGTACCTTGACAAATAACTTGCAACATTATCCTTTGTCATTGGCTGTTTGCCAATATAAAACTCTTGATGATTTAATTCACCAAGTTTTACCTCGAATAGTTTATTGATTATCTGTTCGTATAATCCAAGTTCAATCATATTACAAGATTCTAATTGTTTGCAAAGATAATCATTTGACTTCAATTCTGCAAATATTTGCAGACGATTTTAATCATCCTTATTCTTTCTACCCAAAAACTATGATCTAACAATTCCTTATTCGATCTAAAGAGATTAAAAATATTTGGTCAGGTTAAAGGGATCGTTTACCTTTGGGGCAAAAAATGAGTAATCGAGGTCGCTATATCAAAAGATGCTCAGATTGCAAAATCGTAAAGAACCGCTTATTGAGAATGGGTTCTATTACCCTAAACGTTGGTTGGGTAACTTGGTGGCTCGACTTGGAGGTGACTATAAAAAGGTTTGTTGTCGTGGCACGTGGGCTGACCTGAGTCTTAACAATAAAAGACTGTATTTCTTCACTGAATCAGCGTGGCAAGCACCTTTCGATGTGTTACACCTCATCAAGAAAGTGTATCCAGGATTAGAGATATACTTCTCGGCAGATGGTGATGGTTGGGATTTCTATCTGACAAACGATGTGGAGGGACGCTTCTTTACAAGTCGATTCGAACTCGATATGCCGCAAGAAAGCGACTACTATGACACTATTGAAGAAGTGGCTGAACTTGTTGGTAACTACATAGGGCACCATATCGAGCCTACCAAGGAAGCTGTTTACGCAGCCATCGAAGAATGGGAGGAAGATAACGATGATATCAATGCTTACATCAACCTGAAAGAATTTGAGATAGTAAGTCTCGATGAGGTCTAAAATACGACATCAAATTGGCTCGTCAGTTCACTTTGTCGCTGATCTGTTGTGCTGTCGCAACAAGTTGGAGAATATCTTTGCTGATTTCTTGGAATCAGCTCATAATTCGCATATCTTTGCATCAGGTTTAAGATTCATACGTTAGTTAGGGTTTATAGTTATCTTTTTCATTTGAATAGTGCTTTTAGTTCATTGTTTTGTTATTTTGGTTATTGTAGCATACGGGGCTCGCAGGGATGCGGGTCCCTTTGCTATTAATCCCAGCCGGCCTCATCACTATGTCTTATTTAATAAACTCGCTGGGCGTGATACCCGTGATCCGTTTGAAAAGACGTGTGAAATGATGAGGAAAGTCAAAACCCAACAGGCGCGAAGTCTCACTGATATTATGACCCTGCATCAGCAGACTCTTCGCCTGATTGATGATATATTGATGTATGTAGCCGATAGCTGTTCCGCCAGTGGCCTTATGAACGATATCGCCGAAATAATGGGACGAATAGGCCAGTTCGGAGGCACAATAAGCGACGGTTGGCAAACCGTGCATCAGCTGGCGGTTCTCACGGAAATAGGTCTGCAGCAGGTTGTGAAAGCGTTTCAGCACATCGTCGCCTCCCTTGTCCGCTTCGGAGATTTGACGCAGGTAGATGCGGTTACAGTACTCCAGTATCAGTCTCAGATAGCCCAACAGGACGTTCCGGAGCGATGGTGAATCCTCATGTGTCTGCAGCTCCTGCCTCATCTGGGTAAGCAACTGCGTGATGCAGAGCCACTCATCGGGCTCCATACGCAATGAGTCGGTGAAGAAATACGAGAAGAACTGATAGCGGTCTATCTGACGTTCCAGTTCGGTGCCATGCAACAGTTCGGGTGACCAAAGCAATACCCAGCCACAAAGGGAGATGCGCTCGCCATTATCTTCCAAGCCTCCGATCTGTCCCGGTTCCACGGCAATGATGGAACCGTCGCTCACCTGCAGTTTCCTCATACCATAAGAGAGATTGAATGGAAACTGCCGCTGGATGAACAGCCCATACACGCCATAGTTGTTCAGGCTGTGGCGGAAGGGTGCCAGTTCGTCGTAGTGGATGATACTAATCAGCGGATGCAACACTGGCGCATCCACAAACTGTGCATAGTCGTTAGGTGAATCTACCTTCAAAATCTTCTTCATAACGCTTGCAAATATACGCAAAATTATTAAATAATGGTATGATTTTTATAATTTTTAAGCACTTTCCGCAAAATTGGTATATAATCAACCGATTTGTGTAATACCCTTTTCGGATAAAGTTCGTAACTTTGCAATCGAAATCAAAACAATTAAGATTATGTTAGGCAATTTTACATTCCACAATCCCACGAAGTTGCACTTTGGTGAGGATTCTTTAAGCAAACTGAGTGAAGAACTGAAAAACTATGGCAAGAAGGTGATGCTCTGCTATGGTGGTGGCAGCATTAAGCGCAACGGCATCTACGACCAGGTGATGGCAGAGCTGAAGAAGGCTGGCTGCGAGGTGGTAGAGATTGCCGGTGTGATGCCGAATCCCACTATTGAAAAGGTATTAGAGGGTGCCCACATGGCTCGCCAGGAGAATGTGGATCTGATCCTCGGTGTGGGCGGTGGTTCTACCGTGGACTACTGCAAGGCCGTAGCAGGAAGTGCCTGGTATGACGGCGACCCTTGGGAGTATTACTTCAAGAACTGGCAGCCGTTGACCTGCCGCTGGATTCCTGTGGGCTGTGTGCTCACCATGGCTGGCACTGGTTCTGAGATGGACAGCTGTTCGGTCATCTCCAGTCACACGGAGAACCGCAAATTGTTCTATAACTTCCGCAACCCTGATTTCTCTATCCTGAACCCTCGCTTCACCTTCACCGTACCGAAGTATCAGATGGTGGCTGGCATCTACGACATCATGAGCCATATTCTGGAGCAGTATCTCTCGGGCACCGACGACAACACCAGCGACTACATCGCAGAGGGTCTGATGCGCTCACTCATCGTCAGCTCAAGAAAGGCTATCATCAATCCAGAGGACTACGAGGCTCGCTCGAACATCATGTGGACAGCCACTTGGGCTCTCAACACCCTCATCGACCGCGCTAAGGCTACTGACTGGATGGTGCACATGCTAGGACAGGCTGTGGCTGCATTCACCGATGCCACTCATGGTCACACCCTCGCTGCCGTCAGCGGTGCCTACTACCGTCTGCTCATCAACAAGTCGAACGATGCCGTACTGAAGTTCAAGCGTCTGGCTATGAACGTATGGGGCGTAAATGCCAATGACAAGACCGACAAACAGATCGCGATGGAAGGTCTGGAGGCTATGGAACAGTGGATGCGTGAACTGGGACTGGCGATGAACATCACCGACTGTGGTGCCAAGCCAGAGCTGATTGAAGGAATGGCCGATGCCTGCCCGATCTGTCAGGGGGGCTACTATATCCTGAATCGTGACGAAGTGGTACAAGTACTGAAAGATAGTCTTTAATAGTGAAAAGTGAAAAAATTGCTACAGCATTTGTTTAACATATTGCTTGCGACAATGATTGCAACTGCAACTATGGCTCAGGGGGTGATTGACGTGCACAGTCACCTTATCACGCCTGAGTTTGTGTCGTCTCTTGAAAGCGAGGGACGAGTGTTGGACGAGGGATTCCCCTTGCCGAAATACGATGTGGCGAATCATCTCAGGTGGATGGATGAGGCTGGTGTCGAGACATCGGTATTGACATTGGCAGCACCACAGCCATCATCGGCAGAAGTGGTGAGACAAACCAATGAGGCTGCAGCCCGCATCAAGCAGGAGCACCCGGGCAGATTTCTGTTCTGCGCTGCCCTACCCCAACCTGATGTCGCGAAAGCCATTGAAGAGGCAAAGTATGCCCTCGACACATTGAAGGCCGATGGCATCAAACTGGCAACAAATGTTGGTGGACAGTATCTGGGTACACCTGAACTCGATACGCTTTTCGCTGTGCTGAACGAACGCAAGGCTGTGGTAATTCTGCATCCCCATCGCCCAGAGCCAGTGAATCGTCAGGTGATGCAGCAGACACCGCTCGCCATGCAGGAATATCTCTCGGAGACCACCCGTGCCGTGACTAATCTGATCAGTCGCAACGTGCTGGCTCGTTATCCGGATGTAAAGATAGTGGTTCCCCATTGCGGTGCCTATCTGCCGCTGGCCATCTCTCGCATGAAGTCGCTGACACCTGTGATGCAGGCCAATAAGATGGTGGGCGAGATTGATTATGAGGCAAATCTCCGTGCCCTCTATTATGATCTTGCCGGTGCACATTCTCCTAAAGTCATCCGCATGCTGCTCACCATCACCACGCCCGACCACCTGCTCTACGGCTCCGACTATCCTTACGTGGCTCCGCAGGTGCTCACACAGAGTTTGGCAAGGATGAAAGACTACCTCTCGAAAGAGCCCGACCTCGCGCCATTCCGCGAGATAATCTTCTATCAGAATGCCAATCAACTATTTAAATAACAGATGCATATGAAAAAATTAATGTTTCTCGTTTGCGCCATGCTTACATGGCTGAACACTGACACAACAGCAAAAACACTTGTGGTGTACTACAGTTACACAGGCAACAGCCGAGAGATCGTAAACACGCTGACCAGTCAGATTGAGGCTGACGTGCTGGAGATTCAGCCAGCAGAAAAGGATCTCAAGTACGAGGCTAACAACTATGCCCTTGGCACACAATTGCTGCAAGCCATCAAGGATGCCCCTGACGATGCCAGCAGCTACCCTGCCATCGACCCTGTTACAACGTCGCTGGACGACTATCAGAACATCATCATCGTGACCCCGCTTTGGTGGAGTCAGATGGCAGCCATCACGCAGACATATTTGTTTCAGAACGCTTCGCAGATGGTAGGAAAGCACGTCGGAATGATTGTATCAAGTCACTCGAGCAGCATTAGTGGTGTGGTGAGTGATGCCGAGAGATTATTGCCTAATGTCACGTGGATGGGTGAAGCCTTGTGGATTAATGCCAGCAACCACGGAAATCGTGCCTCGCTGATTGAAGACTGGCTCAAAACACTGAATTTCGATAAAGAGAATACTACCATGAATAAAATGTATATCACCATCGACGGACAAACGCAAAGCGTAACACTTACTGACAACGACGCGACACACGAATTACTTGCTGCACTTCAGAACGCCCCCATCACGCTAACGCTCAACGACAATAATTTCGAGATTTGGGGATCGCTGGGCTTCTCGCTTACAACCAAAAACGAGCAGATGGCAGCTCAGCCAGGAGACATCGTACTCTATAACGGCAGCAATATCTGTATCTTCTACAGCTCTAACTCGTGGAGTTACACTCGCCTTGGCAAGATTGACAATCTGTCAGAAAGCCAGCTGCGCACATTCTTGAAAGCTGGCGAAAGCAACATTGGTGTAACTCTGTCGCTGACATCGGGCGCAACCGCCATTAAGAGTATCAATGGCAGTCGTTTGGAAGAAGGGACATATTACACACTAAATGGAGTGAAGGTATCCAATCCTTCTAAAGGATTATATATAAAAAATGGTAAAAAGATAATATTATAATGCAAAGAATCGTTTTATTATTAATCGCAATAATGACTATGTCTAAAATTGATGCACAAAGCCTACGGGTAGGCGACGGTACTTCGGAAATGACGCTGACGGAGCGTCAGCAGGGATTGGCTGCATGTGCCTGCCTGATGGCACAGGGTGATATGAATCGTTTGGAGCCTGCCGTACGCAAGGCGCTCGACAATGGGGTAACCATCAACGAACTGAAGGAGGCTTTCTCACAGCTCTATGCCTACACGGGCTTTCCACGTTCACTAAATGCATTAGGAGTGCTGAGTAAGGTTTTAGAGAAAAAACAGCCTAACTGGCAGGAAGGGAAGCTTTGGAAGCGTCCTGCCGAGTGGGATGATGCCAAAAAGGCCTACAAACTGGGCACAAAGAACCAGACACAACTCTCAGGAAAGCCTTTCAACTACGACTTCTGTCCGCAGGACGATTACTACCTGAAGTCACACCTCTTTGGTGACATCTTTGCTGGCGACCAGCTCACTGCTGCCGACCGTGAGATAGTTACTATAGCTGCCCTAAGTGGTCTCGAAGGCGTTGCTCCACAACTCGCTGCCCACAAGCAGGGTGCCGTGAATATGGGTAACTCGAAGCAGCTTGTCAATGAACTCTGCGCATGGCTTTGCAAAGAGGGCTACACCCTAAGCACAAAATGGCCAAAAGGTGAACCCAATCCTTACGGCAAGTTCTTCATTGGTCAGAGCTATCTGGCAGATGTTGGCGGGGGTGTGATGAACGTCACGTTTGAACCTAGTTGCCGCAACAACTGGCACATTCATCATAAGCAAGTACAGGTGCTCATCTGTGTCGCTGGTCATGGTTGGTATCAGGAATGGGGCAAGGCTCCAGTTGAGATGACGCCCGGTACCGTCATCGCCATCCCTGCCGAAGTGAAGCATTGGCACGGAGCACAGAAAGACTCTTGGTTCCAGCACCTCACCTATCACAAGGATGTCCAGGAAGGTGCCAGCAACGAATGGTGCGAGCCTGTGGATGATAATCAATACAATGCATTATGAGACGTAAATTATTGATCGCAATGCTGCTGGGCGGGATGCTGACAGCTTGCACAAACAGTAACAAACAAGCAACAGCCAACAATATGAAACAGGAATTGAATCTGACACAGGAGTGGGACAAGGTGTTCCTCCTGAGCGAGAAGGTAAATCACCGCAAGGTGACGTTTGAAACACAGTATGGACTGACACTTGCCGCAGACCTCTACACCCCAAAGGATGCCAAAGGGAAGTTGGCTGCTATCGCCGTCAGCGGTCCTTTCGGAGCCGTGAAGGAGCAGTGCAGCGGACTCTATGCCATGAAGATGGCAGAGCGTGGTTTCGTGGCACTGGCCTTCGATCCTTCCTATACAGGTGAGAGCAGCGGTGAGCCCCGTCGTACAGCCTCGCCCGACATCAACACCGAGGACTTCATGGCGGCTGTCGATTTCCTGTCGAAGCAGGACAATGTAGATACCGAGAAGATCGGCATCATCGGCATCTGCGGTTGGGGAGGCATCGCCCTGAATGCTGCCGCTGCCGATACACGTATCAAAGCTACCGTTGCTTCAACGATGTATGATATGACCCGCGTCAGCGGTAACGACTACAATGATGCCTTCGACAACGAACAGTGGCGCCACAGGAACCGTAAGAATCTCTCGAAGCAGCGTCTCGCCGACCCCCATGCGATGGCTGGTGGTGTGCTGGATACCGTGCCTCCTCAGGCTCCCAACTTCGTGCACGACTACTATGATTATTACAAGACCCCACGTGGCTATCATGCACGCTCTGGCAACTCAAACGACGGCTGGCGTGTCATCGGTACTCAGGCTTATGCCAACAGCCGATTCCTCTACTACATCAACGAGATCCGTTCTGCCGTTCTCGTGATACATGGTGCCGATGCCCACTCACGCTACTTTGGCGAGGCTGCCTACCACTATATGGTAGATGGCAAGGCCGAGGGGTATAAGTTTGTTGGCGAGCCCAACCCCAATCCTGAGAACAAGCAGCTGCTCATCATCCCCGATGCTTCACACTGCGACCTCTACGACGGCGGCTATGAGGAGAAGGCCGGCAAGGGTGAGCCCAAGAACATGATTCCCTGGGACACACTGGCAGAGTTTTTCACCAAGAACTTGAAGTAAAAAAACGAGAGTATCTTTGCACAAGATATTATATAAAACAATCATGAAGAAAGACAGATTTATATCGGCTTTATTGAGCATATTCATGTTGCTCGTGTCAAATACATTGCGAGCCGACAACGTCAATTCGCAGTTCCGTATCCTCGGCGGCGAGTTGAGTAATTCTGCAACAACATCAGTAGAGGATATCGACGAGGTACTGCCACGCATGAAGGCATTGGGACTGAACACGGTGCTCGTGCCAGTCTATTGGGAACTCCTTGAACCCGTGGAAGGACAGATGGATTTTACGCTTGTAGATCATACCATCGACGTAGCCCGACAGCAGGGACTGAAGATTGTGCCACTCTGGTTTGGAGCCTGGAAAAACTCGATGTCGTGCTATGCGCCAGCATGGTTTAAGCTTGATGTAAAGCGGTTTCCACGGGCTATGACCGCCGAGGGGAAGCAGCTGGAGATAGCCTCATGCTTCAGTGACAATGTACTGCAGGCCGACCTGAAAGCCTTCACTGCACTGATGCGCCATATCAAAGAGCGGGACCCGCAGCGCGAGATAGTCATCATGATGCAGATAGAAAACGAGATCGGCATGCTGGAGTCGGCACGCGACCACTCACCATTAGCAGAAAAGGCTTATCATAAAGAAAAGTGGGCAGAGCGTTACGGCATGGACGAATATGCCGACGAGAAGTTTATGGCGCTGAACTACGCTCGCTATGTGGAACATCTGGCAAAGGCTGCCCGTGAGATTCACGACATGCCACTCTACGTGAATGCAGCGATGAACAGTCGGGGGCGTCATCCTGGCGAATATCCATCAGCTGGTCCGCTGGCTCATCTCATCGACTTCTGGCATGAGGGTGCTCCGAGCATCGACCTGCTCGCTCCCGACATCTACGATACGGGGTTCAAGTCGTGGTGTGCACAATATGCCATGCCCTTGCGTCCGCAAGATGGTGGAAAAATCAAGAATCGCCTCTTTATCCCTGAGAGCCGCTGCTGCGAGAATAGCGGCGTGCGTGCCCTCTATGCTTTCGGAGAGCATCAGGCACTTGGTTTCTCACCCTTCGCCATCGACCAGGCATCTCCTAAAGAGACAGAAACGGTAACAAAAGCTTATTCGCTGTTGCGGCAAGTATTCAACATAAAGCAGACATTGAATAGCTGGGGGGTACTCTTCGATCAGGAAGACAAGGAACGCATCATCAACGACGGCGGCATAGTGATGACCTGTCGCCACTTCTTCACGCTGCCATGGGATCCACGCGCCACCGACGGCAGTACATGGCAAGAGGGCGGCGCTATGCTTATCCGATTAGGAAAGAATGACTATCTGCTGGCGGGCAGCGGTGTAGTTATCGACTTCAAGACACCTACAGAGAAGCAGCAGGAGGAAAAGAAGCAATTAGGAGAAGACGGCTTTGCCGAAGCTGGTGGAAGCACAAGTCCCAAAGTGAGCAAGCGTTTCAATGGAAAACGCCTCGGTCTGCTTTCCGTCGATGAAGTCACCATTTCGGATGACGGCACGATGCAGTATCTCCGTCGTCATAACGGTGACCAGACCCATCAAGGCCGTCACGCCCGCATCAGTGTTGGCGAGTGGAAAATACTGCACATACGACTCTACGAATATTAGTTAGCTATTCTTCTGGATTATCTGCCCCAGCAACCCTTGGACTTGGGCTACAAGTATATGTGGGAACAGAACATGATGCTCGGAACCTTCCATGCCAGGTCTGCCTATTTCGGCTGAAGACTCTGGCGATACTCACTGGGCGATTGGCCAAGATGCTTGGTGCAGTAACGGCTGAAATAAGAGAGCGACGTGAAGTTCATCGCATCGGCTATCTGAGTGAGCGACAAGCGTTCATCATTCAGATAGTCTTTTAATATAGGTATGGTATGTCGGTCGATGTATGAGGTTACACTATGTCCTGTGACGCGCTTGATGGTGGCAGAGAGATACTTTGGCGATACGTTCAGTCGCTCGGCATAGTAGCTCACATCACGCTCCGTTCGGCTGATGCCGGTGGAGAGTAATGTCATCAGCTGTTTCACGATGTAGGCTGTGCGGTCGGTATGGGTGTCTGTGGCTTCACGCCCAGCATGAGCTTCGAAGATGTCGTACATCATCGTCAGGCAGAGACTACCCATCAGTTCGCGATAAAACTGCAAATGGTGGTCGTCCATGCGATTGCGCAGGCGATGAAAATCATCCAGTAGATGTCGGGCCTGTTCGTCAGAGAGTTTGATGACGGGATCCTGGTTCAGCGAGATACTGCCACCGATGCTGTAGTTGTTCGATGGCAGCAGGTTCTGCAGGAACTTGTAATCGGCAGCAAACCATTCCACCTGCAAGTCTGCATGTGCCGCCAAGTTGCTGATACGATCGGGCATAGGTATCACAACCATGTCGTTTCTGGCGATGTGGTAGCAATGCTCGTTGAACACAAAACTTGCCTCACCTGCCAGGCAAAGCAGATGCATACAGGTATGGCTCAACTCACGGGCATTCATCCCGTAGAAGTCTGTGGAATATTGAAAATCTGCCTTCATATCTTTGTCTTTTGGGTGCGAAGATACACATTATTTTGTATATAAAAGAACGTTTTCGGCAAAAAGTGAAAATCGTGAGGTAATTTGTGAAACAAAAGTATCGGAAAATCGCCGTACCTTTGCACCTAGATTCAAAAGTATATTTAAAATGAATATCAAGAGTATCATCACAGCCGCCATAGCATTGCTGGTTTCCACGGCTTGCAGCGGTGGCGCAAAACGGGAGAAAGTTATGAATAAGGAAGGAAAGGCAATTGTGATGTTCTTCTCGCATGCGGGAGACAACTACGCAGTAGGAAACATTGAGGTGGGCAACACAAAGATTGTGGCCGACTACATTACGGAACTGACGGGTGCAGAGCAGTTTGAAATCGTCACCCACAAGTACGACGGAATGGCTTATACACCACTTATCAATCTGGCGAAGGAAGAGACCAAGAAAGGCGAACTGCCAGAGTACGAAGGCGATGTAGATATGAGCGGCTACGATACCGTTTTCATCGGTGGACCCGTATGGTGGGGCACTTATCCGCAAGTGATGTTTACCTTTTTCAAGAAGCATGCTAACGACCTGAAGGGTAAGACCGTCATCCCTTTCACCACTCACGAAGGGTCAGGATTGGCCAACTGTGTAGAGGATGTGAAGGATGCATTCCCTGGCGCAAATGTGCTGAAAGGTTTCAGCATTTACGGACACGAAGTGCGTACAGAGAAGGCGAAAGTAGAGAAATGGATTAATGGATTGAAATAATATGGAGTACATTACATTATCAAACGGTGTGAAGATGCCGACATTGGGCTACGGTGTGTTTCTCGTAAGCCCTGACGAGTGTGAACGTTGCGTGAGCGATGCGTTGAGTGTAGGCTATCGCCTGATTGATACGGCACAGGCCTACCAGAACGAGGAGGGCGTTGGTAATGCCTGGCGCAAGAGTGGACTGAAGCGCACATGGCGAGCTATGGAGAAGGCCTATCGTGCAGGCAAGGTTCGTGCCATCGGCGTGAGCAATTTCCAGGCAGGCCGTTTCTTCGACTTTGCCCACTATGTAGAGCTGAAGCCGATGGTGAACCAGCTGCAATGCAACACGCTTATCCAGCAGACGGGCATCGAGCCGATTCATGCTGAATTTGGCACAAAGGTAATGGCCTGGGGACCGCTTGGCGGACAGGGTGTCGACGGCATCGTGAAGAGCGAGGCGCTGACTGCTATCGGAGCCAAGTATGGTAAGAGTGCAGCCCAGGTTGCCCTCCGCTGGCTCACACAGCGCGGCATCGTAGCTATTCCCAAGTCGAGCCACAAGGAGCGTATGGCGCAAAACTTCGACGTCTTCGACTTCTCGCTGAGTGACGATGATATGGCACAAATCGCCCAAATGAACCAGCACGACACGGGCACCATCAATTTCGGAGACCCGCAATTTGTGAAATATCTCATCAAGAATTACGGATAATGAAACAAGTATCAGTATTAGTGGGTGCTGGCAGTATCGGACAGGCTATTATCCGTCGTGTGTCGGCTGGTAAGCACATCGTGCTGGCAGACTACTCCATAGAGAATGCTCAGCGAGCAGCAAAGACGCTGGAGGATGCAGGCTTTGAGTGTTCAACTATCCAATGCGACCTCGGCTCAAAAGAGGACATTTTGAAGTTGGTGGAGTTTGCCACCAACAAGCTCCTGTGGAAGAAATACTACGCGTAGACCTCTATGGAACAAGTGTCCTGTTGGAAGAGTTCGGTAAGGTGATTGCAGAGGGTGGCTCAGGTGTGATTATCTCGTCACAAAGCGGTCATCGTCTGCCAGCCTTACCACAAGAGCAAAACGATGCCTTAGCAACGACTCCTGTTGACGAACTGTTAGATTTGCCATTCCTAAAGGAAATCAACGACACGCTGAAAGCATACCAATACTCGAAGCGTTGCAATGGGCTCCGGGTGATGTTTGAGGCTACCCGCTGGGGGCGTCGTGGAGCTACCATTAACTCTATCTCACCAGGTATCATCATCACGCCATTGGCTAACGATGAACTGCATGGCCCGCGCAAGGATGGTTATCTGAAGATGATAGAGGGCATGCCAGCCCGTCGTGCAGGAACGCCAGACGAAGTGGGCGATATGGCTGAGTTCCTAATGTCCTCGCGCGGACGTTTCATCAGCGGTGCCGACTTCCTGATTGACGGTGGCTGCACAGCTTCCTATTGGTATGGTGACTTACAATATCTAAAAGCGACACATTGATGAACCGCCTTATTACGATATTGTTTTTGGGAATAACAACAATCATCATGCAAGCAAAGACGGACAAAGAACAGATAGAAACTCTCTATCGAGACATGTACGAGGCTATGGTGGCAAAGGACACGGTGGTACTAAACCGTGTCCATGCCGATGATTTTGTGCTGACTCACATGACAGGGATGCACCAGTCGAAGCAGGAATACATCAAGGCGATCACCAATGGTACGCTAAACTATTTTTCTGCCGAGCATGAGCAGATGGAGATCAAAGTCAGCGGCAATCATGCTACGCTGACAGGTCGCAGCCGAGTTACTGCAGCTGTTTTCGGAGGCGGACGTCATACTTGGCATCTGCAACTCACGTTCCAGTTAGTTAAACGTAACGGTCAGTGGATGTTCACCAACGCCAGAGCATCAACATATTAAACTCCTGCTGTGGTTACCCATGTATAAATCCTAATTATTCTTTTTTATTCTGCAAATATTCTCTCCTGCAACATATTTTGAGCCGTAGAACAACACGATTTTGGAAGTTTTTTGTAATTTTGCACCCGAATTCTGATATTCGGCAAAACTAAAAAATTATGAAGGTATTGTTATTAAACGGAAGTGCCAATAGGAAAGGTAACACATTTACGGCACTATCGGAGATTGCTAAGCAATTGGAGAAGAATGGTGTAGAGTCGGAAATCATGCAGCTGGGCAACAAACCCGTCCGTGGCTGCATTGCCTGTGGCCAGTGCAGGGCAAAGCAACTGGGCCAGTGTGTCTTCGATGATGACATCTGTAATCGTATCGTTGAAAAACTCAATGAGGCTGATGCGCTCATCGTGGGTTCTCCTGTCTATTATGGTCAGCCCAACGGTGCAGTGATGGCTGTCCTGCAGCGTGCCTTCTTCTCAGGTGCTAACGTACAGAACAAACCTGCGGCTGCTGTAGCCATCTGCCGCAGAGGTGGTGCTACGGCTGCTTATCAGACGCTAAACATGATATTCGAGATGATGAACATGCCAGTGGTTACTTCCCAATATTGGAACATCGCCTACGGATTGGCTCCTGGCGAGGTAACACAAGACACGGAGGGAATGCAGACCATGCGA
>CADCFA010000038.1 GCA_902800595.1 uncultured Prevotellaceae bacterium
GGCCATGTTTCATCTAGTCCGTAATGGATAACACCATAGAGCATGATACCTACTGAAAGCGTTGCTGACAATGCGGTCACACCAACGTTTAGGATATCGGATCTTCTTTTAAATCTAATCATAATTACTTTTAAGAGTTTATGCAAAGGTAAGCAATTTCATCCACATTTCTTTGCTAAGCGTACTTAATAAGTCCGTTTTTGCAGATTTTGAAACTATTTTTGCTAATTTTATAAGTCTCATTAGTTCCTCCGACAGATAAACACCGTATTCTGACCATACATATATTTATAAGTGATATCAGGGATGATATGAGTAACTCTTTGTCCCGTTATATTAATATTCGGGGACAAAGATACAAAAAGTTAAGAGCAAAACAAAAAAATCACTCTCTTTTTTGCAGAGACATCATAAAACAGGACCCCAGGTGTCAATTCCTCCCACACCGTGAATGTTTAGGTCAATGTTCAAGTTGACGAACCGTCCTCGGGTGATATCTTGAGGATGACGAACGCCCTCCAGATCTTCTTCTCCATAGTCCCAGGCACGAATGCAGAGTGGCTGATTACCGTCAATGCGTATTCTCTGTTTCTCAGAACCGATTTCGAACCAACATACGTCACAACGGTTGCCATTGTCCTGCGGTCTCACATAGTCTGTCTGATAATCCGACAGCGGCATTTCATAGCACCCGATAAACGCCGAGCGCTTACGGTCTGGATAGTTCTCCCATGGTCCGCGACCATAATAGGCGATATGAGTCATGTCGGCAGGCAGACGCATCCGCATACCGAACTTGGGAATCAGAGGGATATCAGAGGCCGTAGGATGGTAGTCCATTCAACGTCAGATCAGCTCCCACTGGCAGTGACAGGTCGGCAATGATCCGATTTCCATCAATACGGACGGATTTAATCGTCCGACCACTTGCTGCATCGCGCCAGGCTGCTGTACGCTCTGCGAAATGAGCGGCATGCTGGTTGTCGTTCTCAGGCTTCCAGAAGTAAGGTTCCAAAGGAGCCTGCAGCATCTGCTGGCCATCGATGAACCATGAGGTAATCGCACCGGTAGGGTCGATGGTGACGGAGCCGTTATCTGTTTTAACGACCATCTCCTTTGCAGATTCCTGTGGTTTTGCCTCCTCACCGCCAAAGGCGATTCCGAACTCATAAGGTTTGAGAATGAACTGTTCGCGGGCAACCACAAATCCCTCTTCTGCCCAAGGTGTAGCCTGACGCAGACGGGCATAGACGTTCAGGATCAGTTCTGGTTCGTTATAAGGGTAATATGGATAGGGTATCCCGAATTTGTCGCCATTCATTCTCGCGAGTTCACCTGTAACCAGCTCCCCGTTATAATAGACCTCACAATAATATTCATACTGATCGATACTGGTGAAATAGTTACGGTTAATGATGCGGATGCTGTCACCCTCCTGAACGAACTGCAAAGGCTGATACACATACTGCACCTCATAATAGTGCGGATGAGGTGTGCGGTCGGGTGCCAACAGACCATTGATGCAGAAGGCATCGAGGTTCGGTTTGTCGCCATAGTCGCCACCATACGCCCAGAACGCCGTATCACCTTCTTTCTTCAGAAGTCCCTGATCTACCCAGTCCCAGATAGCTGCACCGACAATACTGCTATCGGCATAGATCACATCCCAATACTCTTGCAGGTTACCCATCGAGTTACCCATAGCATGGGCGTATTCACGTGCTATCATGGGCTTTTCGGTTTCTTTGATGGCCTCACTGCGCAGCTCGTCGGGTGCCGGGTAGCCAAAGTCGTGCAAAGCGGAATAACGTGGATGACAATCGTAAAAAGGAGGGCGTGTTGAGTCGAGCTCGCACACCTTGTCATACATGGCTTGGATATTAGGACCTACGCCACCCTCATTACCCAAGCTCCAGAGAATGACAGAAGGATGGTTGAAGTCGCGCTTTACCAACGACTCGGCACGATCCACATGGGCCTGCAGCCATGCCAGGTCGTGTCCCATCTCCTCGTTGGCATAGCCATAGCCGTGACTCTCCTGATTAGCCTCATCCATCACATAGATTCCCCAACGGTCGCAAAGCTCATACAGATATTCGCGGTCGGGATAATGGCTGGTGCGCAGGAAGTTGATGTTCGCCTGTTTCATCAGTCGGAGATCCTGCTCGTAGGTCGCGTCATCCACCCAGCGACCTGTTATCGGGTGATGGTCATGACGGTTCACACCACGCAGTTTCACGTTCCTGCCGTTAATCTTAAACACCTCACCGACAACCTCCACCTTCTTTACGCCCAGGTGGTAGTCGAAGTGTTCAACAACCATACCGTTAGCATCACGCAGCTCCACACTGAAGGGATAGAGGTTGGGCGTCTCAGCCGACCACAGTTGCGGTTTGTCGATGGTTGTAGTCAGTTCGATGGTTGCCGTATCGCCAGCAGCCAACTGTTGCAGTCCACCTTTCAGTTCTTGTCCGTTAAGTAGCAGTGCTGCCTGGAGAATCTTTGCCGATTCCTTTCCTGTATTACAGATGCTGATGGTTGCCTTCACCTCGGCTTTCGAGAAGTCATGATTAGGCACTGCCGTTACATGATAGTCGGCTATATGTACCAGCGGACGAACCCATAGCTGTACCTCACGGAAGATACCACTCAGGCGCCACATATCCTGATCTTCCAGATAACTGCCGTCGCACCAGCGATACACCTCTACGGCGAGTTTGTTCTTGCCCTCACGCAGATAGCTGGTCACATCAAACTCTGCCGGCGACATGGAGTTCTGGCTGTAACCCACCTTCTGTCCGTTTACCCAGAGATACATCGCGGAGTGTACGCCGCCGAAATGGAGAATCAGATTCTTCGAAAGCATCTCCTTGGTCACGTCGAAGAATGTGACATACTGTCCCACAGGATTACGGTTCTCGTAAGCTGTCCAGTCCCTTGGCGGTTCACTGGTAACACTGGGACGGTTGCGCTGGAAGGGGTATTCGATATTGGTATAGATAGGTGTGCCATAGCCCTGCGTCTGCCAGTTGCCTGGCACCTTTATCTTCCCCCAACTGCTCACGTCATAATCCTCGCGGTAGAAGTCTATCTGTCGCTCCTCTGGATTGCGACTCCAGCGGAACAGCCACTCGCCGTCAAGACTGACGATCTCCTTACACGCTTTCCATTTCGAAGGCAGTTGCAGGGTTGCGTGGTATGGCAGTTTATTAATACCCAGTACGGCGGGGTTCTCCCAGTCTCGGGTTTGCGCTTGCGCTGATATTATCAACACCGAAGTCAGAAAGATCAGTATTCTCTTCATCATTTCCAGAAATTATTTCCAAAGTAACTATATCGGTTATTGTCAGGATTAACAACAATCTGCTCTATCACAATCTCAGGATCGATCATGACGAGCTTCAGCGTATGCTTGCCAGGCGTTGTTTTGAATGTAACATCAAGCCAACGGATATTATCAAACACCTCATCACGACGAATCTGTTGCTGGCCATCCACGAAACCACTCAAAGAAAGACAACTACGTGCAGGCAGAGGCTTCAACACCTTCGATTGGGCAAGATTCTGAGGGGTGTATTCCAGGAAGGTATCGACCAATCCCCGACGGGCATCAAGCGTCTGCATAGGTTGGTCGTCGAGCTGCACACCGAGGCGCAGACCACGTGCTGGCAGAATATCCTGGGTAGGCAGGATGCCGATAGCGACATGCCCTTCGTCATCCAGTTCCACTTCATATTCTAATATTGGACCATTACCATTCGTGTATTCCTTCATCACGTCCTTGGCGCCTATGCAGCCCTTACCACGTCCCAAATCTGGCAAAAACATCCAGCCATCGTTTTTCTGCGTATAATCACAGGCTGTGATGGTGTATTCTTTGGTGTCTTTTGAGGCACTCAGATTATGGTTAACCTTATAGCCAAGCGTCATCGGATGATAGTTCTTATCGGGAATCGACCATTTGGTATAGCCGATATGATGGTCGAGCATCATACCGTCCCATTTGCCTCCTGCCATCACCTTATTATAATAATGAGTCAGACGCTGATCCTTCTCCATGAGACGATAGATAGTGAGGCTGTCGCCTACAGTCGCTGCATTGTAGATATGAGCTACCCCGGCACTGGCTACCGTAGGATAATAGACCAACTGATAGAAGGCGTCCTGCGCTTCGGCGGGAATCTGCTCTTTCAACGCCTCGCAACGCGCCACAAGCGATTGCCAGAGGTTGCTCACATGAAGCATCTCTTCATAGTTATAGATGCCAGGTACTTGGGCTTCAGGCTTGCGCCAAAGGTTATACTTTGAATACTTCGAGATGATGTCAGCCGTTTCCTTAGCGAAAGCATCACCAAAAATGCTGCGAGTCCAGCCCTCCAGCCATGCCTGCTCGTCACCAGCCTGAAAAGCATCAGGATTCCAGGCATAGTGCATAATAAAATCGATGGGGACTTCCTTGGGTTTCAGATCCCCCACGTTGATAATCCAGATACGGTCGATGCCACTTTTATAGGCCAGATTTAACTGTTCACGCAGTTTAGGCACTGTAGTGGTGTTAATCCAACGGTCGTTCCAAGGTCCGCCATTCATATCAATATGGTAATAGAGTCCAAGACCACCTTTGCGTTTCCTTTCAAAGTCGCGACCTTTACGGCGAATATATCCCCAATTGTTGTCGCAGAGCAGCAACGTCACGTCGTCAGGAACAGTAAAACCTGCGTCATAATAGCGCTGTACCTCCGTAAAGATAGCCCACAACTGAGGCACCGCATCTTCCTTACCATAGATATCCTTGATAATCTCACGCTGTCCCGCAATGACTTTACCAAGCGTCTTCATATTCTCAGTATCGTCACCCTTGCCCATCGCCACGTCACCATCGCCACGCATACCGATAGTCACAAGATTGTCGTAGGCCTTATTGCGCTCCATTCCCTCACGGAAAAACTGGTCGATGCGCGTTTTGTTTGTGGCATAGTCCCATGGGCCCACCTGTTGTTTACGATGCAGATATTCCTGATGGGAACGCATCATCGGCTCGTGGTGACTGGTTCCCATCACGATACCCATCTCGTCAGCCAGTCGCGGACTCTCAGGGTCATCCTCATTAAAAGCTGTCGCCCACATGGCTGGCCAGAAGTAGTTGGCCTTCAGGCGCAACAGCAGCTCAAAGATATGCTCATAGGCTTTGGCATTGACACCACCAAAACGGTTGGTACACCATGTGCCGAATGAGGGCCACTCGTCGTTGATAAAGATACCGCGATATTTCACCTTCGGCGACGGCTGCACCAGTCGTCCGGCATCATAATATAGTTCATCTTGATGCTTCACAGGCACATCAGCCATCCAATACCAAGGCGACACGCCGATACGCTCGGAGAGATCGTAAACACCATAGATCGTGCCGCGTTTATCGCTGCCAGCTATAACGAGGTTGCCCTCCACCACGTCAATCAGATAGGATTCCCACTGACCACGTACCTTTTGCACATCTATCTTCTTCTGCTTAATCAGGTTGTCGATGATTCGGCTCTTGCCGATGGTACCAACAAGGATGGAGCCTTTGAGATTCTGACGCTCATGGGGCAGCAGACCAGCAGAGTTAGGTGATTGCAAGTCCACCTGCGACGAGACTCCCGTCACCTTTCTTACATCATCACTCAGGTTACGTGCTGCACGGATCACACCTTTCCAGTCATCCACATCAACAATTACAGAAGCAGTCTTGCCATCTTTGGCAATACAGAAGTTGTTAGTTTGAGCCCATCCTTCCGAGAACGAGCATACTATCAACATGATAATTAGGATTCTTCTCATATGATTGGTTTTATTCTGTCATGACTTCCACATCGCCGTATGCCATACGATTACCTGTTGCTAAACGGTCGGCATCCAGCTTGAGTATCTTAGCCCTGACAGGCTGAAACTTGATGGTCTGCCAAATGGGATTATTGACGACATTCGAGAACTCACCAGAGGCCAGTTTTGTCCAATTCGACCAGTCGGTGGAAGCCCAAAGGGTGTAGTGAGTCACTGTGCCGTCCTTGTTTTCTTGTGGTGGCAGGTAGCGGAAAGAAGTAATCGTCTGTTCCGTATCCCAATCGATCATCATCTGAGTGGGACTGCTGAAGAACAGATGCAGATTACTTGATTTTTTCTCACCCGCATCGGGGATGTCGGCTGTCAGTTCTGGAGCCAGATAAGCGCCGAGTTTCTTGATGATAGGCTTACACATAGCATCCAGGACAGTGAAACGAATCTTTGTAGCATTAACCGTTGGGAAGCAGATGATGCGGCGGTGACCGATAGTGGTCAATCCGTCACCACTCTCCACGAGTGCATCTTGCAGTTGTTGCCATGTCCCGTTGATTTCAGCTTCTAACCTAAACTTCTTCACGCGCTGACCATAACGGATATCCTCCTCCGCAAGGAAACGATTAAAGGTAGTAGGCTTACCAAAGTCGATCACTGTCTCATCCCCACTGGTTTGTATCTTGGCTTTTTCCACAAGGTTTGTCCTAAACACCTCATCAATCATTTTCTTAAAAGCGATGCCTCGCAGACTGTCATTGGGGTGAATACGTCCATTAGGCGCTATGGGGAAGTTGAGCAACAGCGTAGAGTTACGCCCCACTGATTTATAATAAGTATCCATCAACTTCGACAGACTTTTCACATGCTCGTCTTCCGTTTGATGGTAGAACCAACCCGGGCGGATACTGGTATTGGTCTCACCTGGCACCCACGAGTCACCATTCTCCAGTCCGTAGTGCAGCATGTGCCACTCCACCTCACCGTCCTTGTTCAGTAAGCTCCAGTTGGTCTCGCCCACGTTACCTGCCTCTGTCCCCACCCAGCGCAGATCACCTCGGTCACTGCCGTCATTCCATATGAGACAATTGGGCTGCAGCTGACGAATCATCTTGTAGGTTTCAGGCCATTGGTAATAGGTTGTTCTGTCAATCTTACGCATCTCGTTGGCACCGCCATACCAGCCGTCACCGCCATTGGCACCATCGAACCAAACCTCGAAGATCTCGCCGTAATTGGTCAGCAACTCGCGCAGTTGGTTGCGGAAATACGCCACATAGGCAGGCCGCCCGTATTCCGGGTGATTCCGATCCCAAGGCGACAGATAGACAGCAAACTTCAGTCCTTCTTCTCGACAGGCATCAGCCAAATCACGCACCACATCGCCCTTGCCGTTCTTCCAAGGGGTATTCTTCACCGAATACTCCGTATAGGCACTTGGCCACATACAAAACCCGCAATGGTGCTTGGCAGTGAAGATGATGCCACGCATACCCGCCTGTTTGCACACACGTGCCCATTGTCGGCAGTCCAGACTACTGGGGTTAAACAGCTTCAGCTCCTCATTACCGAATCCCCATTCCTCGTCAGTATAGGTATTCAAGGAGTAGTGGATAAAGGCATACATCTCCATATCCTGCCACCGCAACTGGTTTTCTGTAGGCACAGGACCGCAAGGAGCTACCTGCGCTTTCAATGATGATGCCGTCAAAGTGACCAACAGCAGTAATAATATAGGTCTCATACTATGGTATTGCATTGATTTCATATCGTCTGCAAAGGTACGAAACAAATAGTTGATAGTAGATTAAAATATTATCCAAGAATAGGACAATATTATGATTCTAGCTCACAAATCGTAATTTTGTCCTATTCAGATAACAATTATATCAGATATAATTCGTAATTTTGTAGCCAGAACCATCATCATCCTAAAACATTGATACAGATACCTATTGAATCCATGAATCTGATGATGCTGAACTTGGGTTATGCCACGCATCATGCAGATTGGAACTGGCAGAAAGTGAGTTCCCCCTTTATTCGTATTTTCTATATCGAAGAGGGGGAGGCCATGCTTCATCTGCCAGAGAAGGATGTTCGCCTCATACCTGAGCACATGTATATCATTCCGGCATATACCACCCATTCGTATGAGTGTCATGGGGTGTTCAAACTGTATTATATCCACATGTACGAGGGATTCAAGAACGAGATGAACTTGCATGAGACCTACGAGTTGCCTACAGAGGTTTCGGCAGGAAACGACATCAAGCAGTTGTTCGAGCACCTGACATTGCATTATCCTGATGCCAGACTTCCGGGCCCCGATCCAAAGAGCTATGACACATCGGCGCAAACATCCGATTACGTGGTGCGTTACAGGAATATGGCATTATGGGAGAAGATGGAACTGAGAGGTGCCATGCTGATGATGATGTCACAGTTTATCAAGGAGGCGAAGCCCCGCATCTGGACATCCGATGAGCGCATGAAACGGGTCCTTAAGCATATCCATGAACATATTGCAGAAGAGATAGACGTAAAAGAATTGGCGGATGTAGCATCTGTTACCAAGACCTACTTCATCCGCCTTTTCAAGCAAGAGTTTGGGCTGTCTCCCATTCAGTATATCAACAGGAAGAAGGTGGAACGGGCACAACTGCTTCTCTTCACTACCGACAGTTCAGTGAAAGAGGTAGCCTATAAGCTGGGCTTTAGTGACCACAGTTACTTCATCCGCCTTTTCCGCAAGGTAGCCGGCATCACCCCTCAGGAATATCGCAGACTCTTCTTGCAGCAATAAGCTTAATCATACAGGCATCAACCATTTCTCATATCTCTGTATAGATATGCTTGGCTACCTCTGCCTGATCATCACTATCATTATTCATCCCCTGAAAGACAGGAGCCACCATCAATTCGCTTGATTGTTTCTGTATTCATTATTGGAGAATTACTGCGGTTAATTCAGACTTTACCACTTCCTCCGCAAGTCTGACATTTGCCTGTGCCATTACAATATGTGCATTTCTTTTTGCCGTTACATTTACTGCATTTTACAGGATTTCCTGCAGTATAATTGTAACCGTCCCCATTACACCAACCACATTTTTTTGACCCATGACAATGGTACCGTGAAGAAGGTTTGGTTCCACCAGAGCAATTCCCGTTTCCGGCACAATCTTTACACTTGCCACCTTTTGCAGAAGCGGAATGAGAGGTGCTGCTGCTACCACCGCTTGCACTTTCTTCTGTCGCTATGGAACCAGAAGTACGACCGGCATTAAAGATGACTTGTTGCTGTTCCATAGCCTCATTAAACTCATTCAATACGCCCATCAGGGCATTTCTAAGTGAGGCCTTTCTTGCATGGTCTATTTGTCTGTAATACTCTGAAGAACTGACGGCTACAGTCTCCCCGTTGTCCCATTTTAGGGTTTGCCATTCACCATCACGGGCGGCATATAAGCCAATACCTTTGGCGACACCTTCTTTAAATGAGTGAAACCAAAAAGCACCATCTGGATAAATGACAACACCCAATCCATTTGGAATCCCATTGAGAGTCTCGCCAAGAAAGAGATTGTTATCGTCTAAGTCAATAAGGGATAGTTGACGGTTATCCACATTCGATTTATCTGCCGGATAGGTGCCTGTTGGCTTGCCATCGGCGAATTGGCCTTTATAGACAATATTGCCGTCAATGTCATAGCATTTTCCGAAACCGGATTTGCGCCCTTCTTTCCAATTGCCAACATATATCACACAGTCATCGCAATGATCAACAAAAGTTCCGTCTGCAGCAATCATCATGCCTAAACCAGTCATCTCATCACGGTAGAAATCGCCAATGTACACTGCCCCGTTTTTGGAAAGAACGGCTCCCATACCATTACGTTTCCCTTTAAGTATTTGCCCCTTGAAACGCTCTTTTCCACTCTTTTCATTAACAATCTCGAAAGACTTAGTGAACAAGTTCGCCAGCCCTGATTGTGCAAGGGCCAGCGAACTCGTTAAAGCGAAAATCAAAACAATATAGAGTTTCTTCATTGTTACGATTATTGTTCTGTGTAATCTGGAAGTTCTTGATATTTCTTGTCTTTTAGAAGTTTCAATCCTTCCTTTTCACTGAGCTCGATGAGTTGCACATCATTCATGCCCTTAAATTTCAACTGAATGTAGTGTACTGATCCTTCAGAAAGATTTAATTGCAGCTCTGCTACCATGTCACGAGGATTGTTTCTGTCCATATTCGCATAGAACGTATATTTTGCACTGAATAGAGCCTTCCCTTCTTCATTTATTGTCACTTTCTTCTTCGCAGCATGATAGAATCTGTTAGGTTCTGGACCCGACAAATTCATCATGGTCCTTTTCAGCGGTCCGCGAATTTCAAAGGACTGACCACCGTTAATCGACATGACGCAGTCTGCATTAACGGATGAGCGCATAAATACATACACCGTGCTTTGCGCATTGCCTGCAATTGTTCCACAAAGCATAATGGCCACAGCCATAATTAAACGTGCTAAATTTCTCATTTTAACTTCCCTAATACGTGTCGGGCGCAACTTCTAACTAGAGCCGCCACAAAGATAGTGAATTTTTCTCGAATCTGATAGTAATTTGAACAAATTTCTGCAAAAACAGTCACAAATGGTTACATGGTTACAGCTATAACCATGTAACCGCAGCGTGTCTTTGATGATTGGAAATTAATACTTTCAAAGGGCAAATACTAATGCCCGCAAGTACAGATACTAATGCCCACAGGGAGAGAAAGCCCTTTCTGCCATCGTTCTCCTATACCCCAACAGCCGTCCGCCTATATCCCAACGGCCTCGCGCCAATACCCAATCTGAAACGTAGAATTTTCTCATCATAGTCTTGTATCCTCGAAACCACATGCAAAGTTGTGATGGCTTGAAGACAGGAAGAATATCGGCATATACCATAAGTGATTCAACGCGATTAAAGCAAAGAAGGCTGCAGTCCAGCGGCGCAGACGTACTGGCGGTGTTACGTCTGCGGCAATGACATTGGCCCGGCCGAACAGCAGATAACAACTTGCCAGCATGGCCATGGCGGTCACTGCTGCGTAAAGCATGATATAGAGGGGGTCTTCCCAAATCTGGTCGTACATGACTGATGAACGCTAAGGATTTTGAATGCTTGTATTGCGCCTTAAAGACTATTTCACGTTGCAAAAGTACAAAAATCATCCGACTTATCAGTATTTCCGCCCTCACCTTTCCTACAGCTAATAAACGTTTTTTTTAGATTTTCGCCCTAAAAAGCTGCTAATTCCAAAAAATAATGTATCTTTGCAAAACTAAAATGATTAAATATGATTACACTAAACAACAATTTGACAAAAGCGATTGACTATTCTCAGAGGACTAAGTGGTACAAGCAGCCGAAAATCACCAAGGAGTTTGATACCTTCTACATTTATTCGACAATGTATTTTGGCATAAACGAGAGTGATCCCGACTATGCGACACTTGACAACGACGAGATGCTGGCTGGCATCGATATCGAACACGCGATCAAGTCGAGTGTGTTTGAGGAATCCACTAACCTGTTTATCCCATTCTACCGTCAGAGCAGCATGAGGTATGCGACTGAGGTCTTTCAGAAGGACGGGAGCATCGACGCGGCACTTGCCGGTATGCCCTACGGTGACATCACTGCCGCACTCGATTACTACTTCAAGAACTTCAATAACGGTCGCCCGTTCATTATCGCAGGGCACAGCCAGGGTGCTGCCATCCTCCGCCTCGTGCTGAAGAAATACTTCAAGGAGCATCCTGACTACTACAAACGGATGGTGGCAGCCTATGCCATAGGCTACTCCATCACGAAGGAAGACCTTGAGGCCAACCCGCACATGAAGTTTGCGACTGGCGAGACTGATACGGGTGTCATCATCAGTTGGCACGCCGAGGGGCCTAAAAACGTGGAGGCGAATGCGCCGATTCCCAACGTCATAATTGCGAAGAATGGAATCGCCATAAATCCGCTGAATTGGAAGCTCGACGAGACGTATGCACCCGCCAGCGAGAACCTTGGCTCAATCGTAGGAGATGAGAAGACTGGCAAGACTGAGATCTGCGACATCGGCGGTGACGCGCAGGTGTGCCTTGCCCGAGGCACAGTCGTGACGAACGCCAAAGCCGTACCCAATGAAATGACAGATCTCGCCGGACCGCAGTGCTTCCACCAGGATGACTACGCCATCTTCTATAACAACATCAAGGCCAACGTGGCAAAGCGCATCGCAGCCTATAAAGGGAAATAAAGAGTATGAAACAGACATTAGTTCTCGGCAATATCATCACGATGGATGATAAGCGACCTTTTGCCAAGGCCGCATTAGTGAAGAATGGCGTGTTTGCCTATATCGGTAGCGCAGAGGAAGTGAAGAAACTCGCCAGTAAGGACGCTCAGGTGCTCGACTATAAGGATAACTTCATCTATCCGGGCTTCATAGAGGCTCATGCCCACGGCGTCTTTGCCGGTTACCGTGCCATTGGACAGGCGAACCTTGCCCAAGTGGGGTTAAAGGCCGACTATGCCAAATACCGGGAGATTATGAAGGAGTTCATTGCCAAGAATCCTCAACGCCAAATCTATATGGCTGCCGGATGGATACCCAATGATGAACCTGTCACGAAGGCATACCTCGACGAGATTTGTCCCGACAAGCCTTTTGTCATGAACTCCGCCGACGCACATTCCTGCCTGCTCAATACCAAGGCACTGGAATGGGCTGGCATCGATGCTAAGCGCGCTAAGGAATATGGCTACGATTTGGTATATGTGGACGAGAAGGGGGAGCCGACTGGCTATCTCTGCGAGGGACCTGCCTTCAAGGTCATGCATGAGGTGCCGGTGACGGTTGAGGAAGCCAAGAGCTATATCCTGGCATGGCAGGACTTTGCCATTACAAGTGGACTTACTGCCACTGCCTTTGCTGGTGATGACCTTCGTTTCCCGGAGGCTGAGGCCTATTATGAGCTGGAGGAGGAAGGCAAGCTGAAACTGCGCACCTATGCCAACGTGATTATTGCTGACAATGCTGAAGACCCGAAAGCAGAAGTTGCCAACGTGGCTGCCATTCGTGCCAAATACAGCAACGAATACTACAATATCATCGGTCTTAAGGTGTTGTTAGACGGTGTGACCGAGGCTCATACAGCCTGGCAGCTCAAGGATTATCTTGATCAGCCAGGTTATCACGGTGTGGAGCGATTCAACGATCACGATAAGATGGTAGAGCTGATAGCAGAGGCAGACAAGGAGGGACTCTCCGTGCATGCCCACTCCGTAGGAAACGGTGCGACCCACTTCATGCTGGATTGTATTGAGGATGCCGAGAAGATAACCGGCGATAAGGACCAGCGCAATATCCTAGCACACCTGCAATATGTTACTGACGAGGATATCCAGCGCATGGCTGCAACTGGTTCTATTCCTGCTGTTCCTCCTCTTTGGTCGGGTAAGGTGGCAGGCAATTACGAACAAGAAGTATCGTATGTCGGTCAGGAACTGGCTGACAGTGCTTATCCCATCAAGTCGTTCTATGACGCAGGTGCAAACGTGGTATTCCACTCCGACTATCCCGTATCTCCGATGATGGATATCAAGCTCAGCATTTACACGGCTGAAAAGCGTGGCTATCCTCAGTTCGTCATGCCAGGAGATACCCGCCGCAATACCAAGGAAGCCATCACCCGCGAGCAGTCGCTGCGTGCCATGACCATCAACGTGGCCCGTCAGTTCCGCCAGGAGCATCGTATGGGCTCTATCGAGTTTGGCAAGTTGGCTAACATGACCGTGTATGACTGCGACTTCCTGCACGATGATATCGATAAGGTAGCACAGGCCAACCTCGTTGCCACCATTATCGACGGCGAGGAAGTTTACAAAACCACCAATAAATAAAAATAAAAATCTCCTTGCAAAGGGATATGAATTGATTGATGGCATCACGGTGTCTGGGGGCATCATACCGTTCGGAAGTCATCAGGCAGTAGGTTTTTGATGGAATATTATGGCAAAAAAGATAAAAGACAAAAAAAGAGATAGCATAGACTTTGGAAAGTCGAGGATTGATCCGCTCTTCAACAGTATCTTCTATCCTACGTTATTATCAATGGTGTTTGCATCATTCTTTACGGTTGCAGACGGTATCTTCGTGGGACAAGGTGTGGGCAGCAATGCCTTGGCGGCTATCAATATTGTCTCACCGTTGTTTTTGATTACGACGGGCACCGCGTTAATGTTCGGTGTGGGTGTGTCAGTTGTGGCAAGCATCCATCTGGCGCAGGGCAACAATAAAGCCGCCAACATCAATATCACGCAAGCCTTCCATGTGGCAACGCTGCTGATGGTCATTATTGCTGTTACTGTTTATTTCTTCCGCATACCGTTCTTGCGGCTTATGGGAAGCAGTGATGCACTATTGCCATTATGCCAGGATTATCTTCTCACCATTCTTCCCGGCTGTATCTGCATCATCATTCAGATGATTGGCACTTTCGTCATCCGACTTGACGGATCTCCCAAGTTTGCTGCTTCCTTGGAAATATTCCCAGGTTTGTTGAACATCTTCTTGGATTGGCTGTTTGTGTTTCCGATGCAGATGGGTATTGCGGGTAGTGGCATCGCATCATCCATTAGCTGTGCCGCTGCCGCAGTAATGGTTATATGGTATTTGTTCTTCCTTGCAAGGACTGTCAGAATCTTCAGGCTAAAGCTCTCTATTACCAGTTTATATCTGACAGCACGCAATGTCGGCTATATGGTTCGTAGTGGTTTTTCCTCTATGCTGGGAGAACTGGCCATGTCCACAATGCTGCTTACCGGCAACTACATCTTCATACGTGAGTTGGGCGAAGATGGTGTAGCAGCTTTCAGTGTAGCCTGCTATCTTTATCCTATCGTGTTCATGGTCAACAATGCAGTTGCACAGTCAGCCCAGCCTATCATCAGTTTCAATTATGGTGCAGGCAATCGCTACCGTGTGCGCAGAGCCTTCAGGGTTAGCCTCAGTACCGCTACCATCTGTGGCGTGTTGGCAACAACGTTTCTTACCTTGTTTGCCAAGCCACTTGTCGGTCTTTTCCTACAAGCAGGCACTAACGCCTATGAGGTAGCTATAGCGGGACTTCCTTTGTTCGCTTATTCTGCCATATTCTTTGCCATGAACGTTGCCATTATCGGCTATTACCAATCCACAGAGCAGAACATGCGGGCCACGTTGTGTATGCTGTTTAGAGGTCTTATTTTCCTTGTACCGGCATTCATCACGATGCCAATGTTCATTTCGCCACAAGGCATGTGGCTCGCCGTTCCTGTAACAGAATGCATGACACTGGGTGTGATACTGTTGACAGATAAGGGCATTATTAGTAGATAATAGACTGATGAAGGAGGATGTTCTTTTTTTGATGTTTTATGCATCTGTGGCCATGTTGTCTTTGATAGCATGCTGCTATCTGCTTTTCCGTCGGAGCAATGCCATTGCCCCTAACGTTACGCCACCAGTACGTCTGCGCCGATGGACTGCAGCGTTCTTTGCAGCCATTTCTTTGTGCCACTTGTGGTATCTGCCAATGTATTTTCTCACGTCTCCCAATGAGGTGATGCAGGGCTATCTTTTAGCAGGAATGCTTGACAGCATGACGGTTATTCCTTTGACGATTGTCGTATTACTCGCTATGCTACAAGATCGCAGGCGCCCACTGTGGCCTGTTGCCGTGATGATGGTTCCTCTCGTCTTAGGATTGGCTTGGTGTGTTGTCAGCCGTAGCGACAACCTCCAGCTGGTACTATCTGTCTATTTCCTGCTGATCATGTTGGGCACAATCACATATATGGTACGCGCGATAAAGAGATATGGACGCTGGCTGTGTGACAACTATGCCGACCTGGAGCATAAGGAAGTGTGGCAAGGTTTCGTAGTGCTGGCTATCTTTTTTCTGTTATACACAATCTATTCGTTAGATGTAGGTGAACTGATCTACGAATATGCGATGGAGGCCATCCTCATCATACTTGTCTGTTATCTTCTGTGGCGGGTAGAGACGCTGAGCGACCTGAGTATTACCGAGCCTCAGAGCCTTCCCGCTGATGAGACGATGGCAGGGGATGCAGAAGACCATGCGCTGTCAATGACTATTCAATACAAAATCACGCCATTACTACAGAAGTATTGTATCGACACGCAGCTCTACTTACAGCATGACCTGACACTTCTTCAACTCGCCAAAGCCATTGGCACTAATCGTTCCTATCTCAGCCAGCATTTCTCTTGTCAGGACTTGACTTACAATGCCTACATCAACGGTCTGCGTATCCAGCACTTTATTAAGCTCTACCATGAGGCTGTCGCTGCCAATCAGCCAATATCTGTCCGGCAACTGGCTCACCAGAGTGGGTTTCGCAGTTACAGTACGTTTTATGCAGCCTTCAAGCAGAACATGGGCATGACTGCGACAGAATGGATGCGTAAAATGTAACTTCAGAATCGTCAAAACTACTTCTGAATTATCAAAAATTGCAGATTAAAGGGCTTTGCTTTCGTGATTTCAAAATCAATTGACTATCTTTGCACAATAAACAGATATTAACCCTTTAATTATTAATAATGAGAAAAAAAGAAAAGTGGATGCTTGCCGTCGTTCTGATTTGCGGTGCAACGGCTTTGGCATCATGTTCCGACAATGCCGATAACTCGGCCGATAGCGAAAAAAACAAGGTTGTCGATTACAGCATTAAGAATAACTGGATGCGACAGCCCGAAGTAACAAAGGATGTTGATGCCTTTTTTGTCTATCCCACCGAATACGACGACCCTGCTGAGGGCGCGCCGAAATTTGCCGACATCAATGAGCCTGCCATGAGAATACCGGCAGAATCGGCCTACCGCAAGATCGCTACGGCTTTTGAGGATTGTGCCAATGTTTTCGCTCCTTATTATAGGCAGGGCAACATGTCATATCTGGGCAAAATTTCTGCCGAAGAACGTCATGCAGCCTTCAACAGTATTCCGAAGACAGATGTCTTAGCTGCCATCGACTACTATTTTGAGCACCTGAATGGTGGACGTCCCTTCATTCTCGTAGGACATTCTCAGGGTTCAATCATGCAGAGCTTTGTACTTGCAGAATATATGAAGGAACATCCTGAATATCTGAAGCGCATGATCGCTGCTTATGTGATCGGCTATTCAATCACCGAGGATTATCTCAAAGCCAACCCACACCTGAAATTTGCAGAGGGAGCCGACGATACTGGCGTCATCATATCGTATAATACCGAGGGGGCAGGAAACGGGAACAATATTGTTGTTCTGCCAGGTGCCATCAGCATCAATCCCCTGAACTGGAAGCGAGATGATACCTATGCATCAGCGGAGGAAAATCTGGGTGGCTTCATCTTCAACGAGAAAGTCAATGATTTTGAGAAAGTGCCTAACGCAGCAGATGCAAAGATTGACCTGAAAAGAGGCGTAGTCATTACAACGTCTAAGGCCGTAGCCCCAGAAGGTGCTTCCAGCCCATTTGGTGCTACTAGTTTCCACGAAAACGACTATCCTCTTTATTACTTCAATATCAAGGCTAACGCAGCTGCGAGAGTTGCAGCTTATAAAAAAAAATAACTAAAAAGAAACAAAACTATGGATGCTCAAGAGATTAGAGACGCGCTGCACGGTATGTACGGCGGCGAGAACAAGCCGATTACCGACGGTAACTATGACCAGTCGCTGGCCGTGAAGTGTATCAACGGAACATTCGTCGGCAGAAAGACGGAG
>CADCFA010000039.1 GCA_902800595.1 uncultured Prevotellaceae bacterium
ACGCTTCTGCTGATCCTGCTCCTCGCGGCACTCCAGTGCCAACTTCACGATGTTAATGGTAGAGAACGACAGGTTACCACGACCGATACTGGTCTTCGGGCCGAAACGGTTCTCAAACACACGGGTACGACAACCCATCGTTGCCACCTCATGTATATAACGTTTCGGATCGTCAGCCCGCCACTCACTATCCTGATTGAACGAAGCATCGAGGTTCAGGAAGTTAGGGAAGAAACGGCGAGCCGTCACCTTACAAGCCAGCTGATAGAGGTCAAAGTTACGATCCTCAGGCAAGTAGTTCACCCCACGCTTTTTCTTCCAGATCTGGATGGGGAAGATGGCTGTTTCACCATTGCCTACACCCTCATAGGTAGAGAGCAGTATCTCACGCATGATGCAACGTCCTTCAGCACTTGTATCAGTTCCATAATTGATAGAAGAGAACACCACCTGGTTACCACCACGAGAATGGATAGTGTTCATATTGTGGATGAAGGCCTCCATCGACTGATGGACACGTCCCACCGTCTTATTGATGGCATGCTGCTGAGCACGTTCCTTTCCTGTCAGACCATCTAACGGTTTCTTGATATAATCCATCAGCGGTTCCTCGTATAGTTCCTGATAGCTCTCACCGTTCAGGTCTTCAAGAGCTTTAAGCTCCTCGATATAACTCATACGCACATAGGGAGCGAGGTAGAAGTCAAAAGCCGGGATAGCCTGTCCACCATGCATCTCGTTCTGACAGCACTCCATCGAGATACATGCCAGCACCGAAGCTGTCTCAATGCGCTTGGCTGGGCGTGAGGCACCATGACCGGCAATAAAGCCACAGGTCAGGATATTGTCGAGAGGATGCTGTACACAGGTGAGCGACTTTGTTGGATAATAGTCCTTATCATGGATATGGAGATAGTTGTGCTCCACCGCTTCGCGACTCTCCTCAGAAAGCAGATAGTCGTCGACGAACGGCTTCGTTGTCTCGGAGGCGAACTTCATCATCATGCCGGCAGGGGTGTCGGCATTCATGTTGGCATTCTCACGTGTCACGTCGTTGTTCTTGATGTTCACAATATCAAGGAACACGTCACGTGTCTTGGCTTTACGGGCAATACTACGCTGATTACGGTAGGCGATGTACTTCTGAGCCACATCCTTACGGCTCGACTTCATCAACTCCACCTCGACAGCATCCTGTATTTGCTCCACTGTCATCTGGCTATCGCCTTTCTGGGCGATATGGTCAGTAATCTGGTATAATAGGCGCTCGTCTTCTCCCTTGTCGGTATGAAGCATTGCCTTACGAATTGCCGCCATGATTTTCTGCTCATTGAAGCCCACGATGCGGCCATCTCTTTTTACTACAGTTTGGATCATATCTCAAAAAACGTTTTTAGTTCATGCTATTTAATTCGCCTACAAAGGTACATAAAATAATTCGGAAGTCACCCTCAAGGGATGACTTTCTTTCGTTAATAAATCTCAAATTTTAGAGCAAATTTATTACTTCGCGCTGAAAGCCAGCGCATAAGCGCGTATCTGTTTCACCATTGCTACAAGTCCGTTGCTTCGAGTGGGCGAAAGGTGCTCCTTCAAACCTATCTCCTCAATAAAATAGAGGTCGGCATCGAGGATCTCTTGTGGTGTATGGTCAGAGAGTACTCGGATCAGCAGACTCACGATACCTTTCACAATCAGGGCATCGCTCTCTGCCGTGAAATGGATGCGTCCATCCTCATAGTCGGCCTGGAGCCATACACGGCTCTGACACCCATCAATCAGGTTCTGCTCCGTCTTATAGCGTTCGTCAAGGGGAGCCAGTTCGTTACCCAAATCGATTAGCAGCTGGTACTTGTCCATCCAGTCCTCCAGACCACTGAACTCCTCTATAATTTCGTCTTGAATCTCATTAATCGTCATTTCTCTTCTACTTTTTCTAATTTAAACAATTTGTCTGAGGGACGCACCTTGGAAGGCACGGCGATAGAGACGCGGGTGCCTTGCTCCGCCACCTCTACTGGGCCATTATCGCCATGAATCTCGTTAGCTGTCACATAGATCACACCTGTGGTAGGACCTGTTATCAGCATCTTGTCACCCACCTTAAAGGTATTCGCCTCAACAGTGAATTCTGCCACACCAAGTTTGGAAAAGTATTTCACACCTTTTCCTATATATACCTTCCGCTCTGTGGCATTTGAACCGTAGTTCTTGTTCCATTCACCCATGGTCTGTCCCTGATAATAACCATCCCAGAACCCACGGTTGAAGACTGTTGCAAGCCGTTCGTCCCACTGATCCTTCTTCTCCTCTGTAAACGTGCCGTCGAGCACAGCCTGAATAGCTTCTTTGTAACACTTTACGACAGTATAGACATACTCTGGACCACGTGCACGACCTTCGATCTTAAATACCCTTACGCCACTTTTCATCATCCGGTCGATGAAACGCACGGTCTTCAAATCCTTAGGTGACATGATATACTTATTGTCGATAGCCAGCTGATAACCTGTCTCATTGTCGGTAGCCGTATAGCTGCGACGACAGATCTGGATACATTCACCACGGTTAGCACTGCGGTTAGCGGCATGCAGACTCATATAGCACTTGCCACTGATAGCCATGCAGAGGGCACCATGACAGAACATCTCGATACGGATCTGCTCTCCGGAAGGACCGCAGATATGTTCCTCTTCCACCTGTCGGAAGATCTCTGCCACCTGATCCATGTTCAGTTCTCGTGCCAGGACCACCACATCGGCAAATTGGGCATAGAATCTCAAGGCTTCAATGTTGGATATGTTCAGCTGCGTAGAGAGATGCACCTCCTGCCCCACCTTATTACAATAGGTCATCACTGCCACATCGGAGGCAATGACTGCCGATATGCCAGCTTCCTTGGCTGCATCGATAATCTCATGCATCAAGGGAATGTCCTCGCCATAGATGATCGTATTCACCGTCAGATAGCTCTTGATGCCATGCTCATTACATGTGCGTGCCATCTCCTTTAGGTCGTCGATGGTAAATGTTGAGGCTGAATGTGCGCGCATATTCAGCTTCTCAATGCCGAAATAAATGCTGTCAGCACCAGCTTGAACAGCTGCTGCCAACGACTCTGGCGACCCCACAGGAGCCATGATTTCGAAATCGTTCATTTCCATATTGGCTGCAAATTTACAAAAATATTATGAAATATGGATGATTAATTAAGGATTATTTCGTATCTTTGCAAACAGTTATTAAAAGTGGCCACATATGAAAACCATAACTTCATTTATCCTGATTACCCTCATGACCATACCGGCCGTGAAAGCCCAAACAAACACCAATGATTCCACGACGGTGAGGATCGGTTACTCCAAAGGCAGTCAGAGCACAGTAGCAGGTGCCATCGACCAGCTGACAGAGAAGCGTATGAACAAAGGTCTGATTACCTCCTCACTTGACTACCTGAGCGGACAGGCTGCTGGTGTACAGGTCGCATCCAGCGGAAATCAGGAAGTGATGGTGTCAGCTGTCAGGGTGCGTGGTACAACCTCACTGACAGGTAAGAATGACCCGTTAGTCATTATCGATGGTGTGACTGCCGACCTGGCTATTCTCTCCACCATCTACCCCGCAGATATCGAGAGTTTCACGATCTTGAAAGATGCTTCAGAGACAGCCCAATATGGTTCTCGTGGTGCCGCAGGCGTTATCGAGGTTGCGACAAAGAGAGGAAAAAGCCAGAACTTCCATATCGCCTACGATGGCAATATCGGCTTTGAATCAGTCTATAAACGCATGGAGATGCTTGATGCCAATGAGTTCAGACAGACAGCCGACAGGCTAGGGCTCAGCTACATCGACATGGGATACAATACAAATTTCAATAAAGCCATTGAACGGACAGGCTTTGTACAGAATCACCACATTGCCTTTGGTGGTGGTACTGAGACTGCCAATTACCGCGCATCAGTGGGTATGATGGAACACAACACGGTGATTAAGAGTAAGGGGAACCAAAACTATATTGCAAAACTCGACATCACGCAGCTGGCCTTTGACAACCGTCTGACAGTAGAGCTCGGCATGGTTGGATCACTGCAGAAGGTCAGCTATTTACCTTTCCAGCAGAAGCTTCTCTATTCTGCCGCCACCTTCAACCCCACCTTCCCAGACACAAAAAATGCTGAGGGCAAATACGATCAGGTTCCTGAAGCACTCTGGATCAGTAATCCCTTGGCGTTGTTGGAAATGAAACAAGATGAAGACAACGGTCATTTTAACATTCACATGAAAGCAAAGGTGATACTATCCAAGAGTCTGACCCTTCGTGCTTTTGGATCCTATTCCTACAACTCCATCGGTAACTCCCACTACTACCCCACCAGCGTGTGGAACCGGGGAGAAGCTTATCGTAAACATGAGAAGAACGAGACCATTCGCGGCAATGCATCGCTCACCTACACCTTTAAAAACACTAAGTCTGATTTGAGCGTGATGGCTCTGGCTGAGGCAGAGAAGCAGAAGTCGTCGGGTTTCTTCACAACAACCACAGGTTTTACAACAGACGACTTCGGTTTTGATAAGCTCTCTGCAGGTGCAAACCGTCCCTGGGATGGGACTGATTCCTACTATAGAGATGCGCACATGGAGTCGTTTCTCTTGCGTGCGCAATATACCCTCTTCGATCGTTACACCCTGACAGCCAATGCCCGCGGTGATGCCTCATCAAAGTTTGGCAAGAACCATCGGTGGGGTTTCTTCCCCTCCGTCAGTGGTGCCTGGGTGATCAGTAAGGAACCTTGGATGAAGTCGATAAAGGCCATCAACAACGCCAAGTTACGTATTGGTTATGGACTTTCCGGAAGTCAGGCTGGTATAGATGCCTACAACTCCATACAGCTTGTCCAGCCTAATGGTGTCACTCCTTATAATAGCTCTATCGCCACCACACTTGGTGTACTTCGCAATGCTAACCCCGACTTGAAATGGGAGGTAAAAAAGACATTCAACGTCGGACTCGATGTGACGCTATGGGACAGACGTATCGCTATGACAGTTGACTATTACCAGTCGAAGACCACCGACATGCTGTATCTCTATACCGTACCAGTGCCACCCTACCCCTACGATAAACTTCTCGCTAATCTCGGATCCATGGAGAATAGTGGACTGGAGATTGGCTTCGGCATTACCCCACTCCGCACCAAAGACATGGAACTGACAGTGAACATGAACTGGACGTTTGAGAAGAATAAGCTGCTCTCATTGAATGGCTATTACAATGGTCAATATCTCACAGCCCCTCAGTCAAGCACCATCTCTTCACTCTGGGGAGCAGGGTTCCATGGTCCAAGTGGTATTGTGAAACAGATTGTAGGTGAACAGATTGGCATATTCATGCTTCCCCACTGTAAGGGTTTTGTTACCCTGGAGGACGGCACCCAATATTACGATGTGACAGATGAGAGTTACAACTGCGGCCAGGCCATGCCCAAGGCTATGATGGGTTCAAATGTCGCTTTTAGATACAAGCATTTCGACGTGACCATGCAGTTCAACGGCGCTTTCGGACATAAGATCTACAATGGTACGGCCCTGAGCTACTCGAACCAGCTCTCTATGCCAAACTACAATATGATGAAAGGCGCACCGGAAAAGAACCTCGTTAGTCAGATCATCAGTGACTATTACCTGGAGAATGGCGATTACGTCAATATCGACTACATAACCTTGGGCTGGAACGTGCCTCTGCATTCCAAATATATACAAGGTCTGCGCGTATCACTGTCCGTGAATAATCTCGCTACCATCACCGGCTATAGCGGACTGACACCAATGATCAACTCCAGTGTCATTAATGGCACGCTGGGTATCGATGACAAGAACGTGCTGCCCGTCTATCGTTCCTACACGATGGGTATCAGTATCAAGTTTTAATTAAAGTATTTAGAGTTATGAGCACCAGATTATCTTCCTTTATCCACTTCTCACTCCTCACCATTCTCGTCTCATTGGCATTGGTGAGTTGCTCACTCGATGAGGATCCGCGTGACCAGATTCCTGAGGAAAAAGCCTACTCCTCTGCCACACAACTCTATCTGAATACCGTCGCCACCTTATATAATTATATTGGGGGTTCTAAAGAGGGCGAGGGTCTGCAGGGCACTGGTCGTGGTGTGTATGACCTTCAGACCTTCGGCTCCGACGAAGCCATGATACCCACACGAGGCGGTGACTGGTTCGACGGAGGCATCTGGGAAGATATGTATATGCACTCCTGGGATGCCGGACACGAAATAATAAAAAACTCATGGCTCTATCTCTACAAGGTTATCACCCTCTGCAATCACTCCTTAGAACAGCTGGATGCTCATCAGTCGCTTTTAAGCAAAGATAAATATGCAGATTATAAAGCAGAGGTACGTGCCCTACGTGCCATCTATTACTGGTACCTGCTTGACCTCTTTGCGCGTGTGCCCGTCATCACCTCTACCGCCGACTCGATGAATGAGATACATCAGTCAGATCGCAGTGAAGTGTTCAAATTTGTAGTTGCCGAACTCCAAGAAGCACTCGTTAATCTACACTATTTCAACAGCGTGTCTCCTGGCGACTATTATGGTCGGGTTACGCATTCGGTGGCTCTTTTCGTACTTGCCAAGTTAATGCTTAATGCCGAAATCTATGCCGATGACAACTGGACTGACGACACTTATCTTGATGGTAAGAACCTCCTGTTTAAAATAGACAATAAGACGCTGAATGCCTGGGAGGCTACCATCCACTACTGTAATCTTTTGGACCTATCCGGCTTTTCCCTGGAGGAACTTTATATTAATAATTTCCTTGTACGCAATGAGTATTCTAAAGAGAACATCTGGATTATCCCTATGGACAAGGACCTCTACAGGACACAGCAGCAGAATATGATGCGGTCATACCACTATCGTCATGCTGCTGCCTATGGCTTCGTCGGTGAAAACGGTACAAGTGCCACAACACACGTTCTTGAAGTCTTCGAATATAAGACACCCAACGAAGACACCCGTTTTGACTGGTGTTATTGGGCTGACCAAGTTCGCGATCTGAATTACAATATTATAACCGACCGTACCGGCCAGCCTCTTATCTATTATCCATGGGAGGTAAAAAAAGACCTCAGTGGCGGCCAGTATGTAGAGACCGCAGGAGCTCGCATGAAAAAATACGAGATTGACAAGAATGCCACGCAGGATGGAAAACTGATGGATAATGACATCGTACTTTTCCGCTATGCCGACGTGCTACTGATGCGCGCTGAAGCGAAGTTGCGAAACGGCGAAGACGGGCATAAGGATTATGATCTGGTACGCAAACGAGTTAAAATGCCTGTGCGGGAACTGACACTACAGAACCTATACGATGAACGTCTGATGGAGCTCTGCTGGGAAGGCTGGCGCCGTCAGGATATGATTCGTTTCCGACAATACAAGAGTCTCTATACCGGTGATGACATCGAGCCTGTCATCGATGAAAGCGATGGGCATACCACCGTTTATCCCATTCCAAATGATGTTCTCATCTTTTATGATAACTTGACACAAAACCCAGGTTATTAATGAAGCCACTTGTTTATATCATCACGGTATTGTTGATGTGCGGATGCACGCATCAGGAACCTAAGACTTTCACCCATGAGGTTCTAAACCACATGACACCCATCAAGAACCAGGGTGAGAGTCAGACCTGCTGGATCTATGCCATGCTTGCCGCCATCGAGACTGAGCATCTCAGCTGGGGCGATTCCGTGAACCTCTCACCTTATTATATAGAGAAGATGATGGAACAGGAGCCTCAGGCACCAGCCAGCAAGCGAGGTATGGGCAAGACGCTCATCAACCTCATCCAGAAATACGGTATTGTGGGATATGACGCCATGCGAAAGGTGGATACCCCCGCCCCGCGATGGGTGTTCATGTTAGGGGCCACCTACACCCCGCAGGAGTTTGCCCGCAGTGTCTGTGCCCCCCTTGAGTATATCGCATTGACAAGCAACGACAAATCACCTTATAACGAGGATATAGCCATCAACCTACCAGACAACTGGATGCACGATCTATTCTATAACATCCCCATGGATTCACTATTGAACAAGACCGAACGTGCCGTTCGCCAGCATCATGGTGTCTGTTGGGAGAGTGAGCGCCATGCGATGGCTATCGTCGGCATAGCACATGATGATAAGGGGGAGAAATACTTTATCATGAAGAACTCCTGGGGCACCGACCGTCCTTATCAAGGTCTCGAATATCTCTCATTCGATGATTTCCGTGAAGAGACCCTCGCCGTAGAGATGACAAAAAAAGCGTATCACAACTGATACGCCCCTTTTTTACATTTTTGCATTTTTACATTATCTATTCAGTTTCCAAGTCACACCATCTTTGGTGTCTTTCACTTCAAAGCCGGCAGCAGCCAACTCATCACGAATCTTGTCACTGGTAGCCCAGTCTTTATCTGCCTTCGCCTTAGCGCGCAACTCCAGCACCATATCAACTACCTTGCCAAAGGCTTCCTCGCGACTGTCATTAGAACCACCCTTCTCTTCCTTGAGACCCAGGATGTCGAAGGCAAAGAGGCGCATGGTCTCTGAAAGCTCCTTCAGGCAGTCTGCACAGATGGTGGCCTTATGGTCAATCAGCTTGTTGACTACAGTACAAGCCTCAAAGAGGTTGCTCAGTACAAGTGGTGTAGCCAGGTCATCGTTCATGGCATCGTAGCAATTCTGACGAAGCGCCTTCACCACCTTCTCTGTCTCAGCATCACACTTATCACCAACCTGAACACGATCCAAATCGGCAATGGCATTCATCAGCTTCTCGTAACCCTTCTCGGCAGCCTGCAGAGCCTCATTAGAGAAGTCAACAGTTCCACGGTAATGGGCACTCAACACAAAGAAGCGGATGGTCATGGGCGAGTATGCCTTCTCAAGCAACTCATGCTTACCTGTAAAGAACTGCTCCAGTGTGATGAAGTTGTTATACGACTTACCCATCTTCTGTCCGTTGATGGTCAGCATATTGTTGTGCATCCAATATTTCACAGCAGGATGGCCCATGGAAGCCTGCGCCTGGGCAATCTCACACTCATGATGCGGGAAGATCAGATCCATGCCGCCACCATGGATATCAAACTCTTCTCCCAGATACTTACGCCCCATGGCGGTACACTCGCAGTGCCAGCCAGGGAAGCCATCACTCCAGGGTGAGGGCCAGCGCATGATGTGCTCAGGCTGTGCCTTCTTCCACAGGGCGAAGTCGGCCTGGTTGTGCTTCTCACCAACACCATCCAGGTTATCGCGAGAGGCATCCTTGATATTCTCTAGAGAACGTCCACTCAGGATACCGTACTTAAACTTCTTATTATAGGCTTCGATATCGAAGTAGATCGAGCCGTTGCTCTCGTAGGCAAAGCCGTTGTCGAGGATCTCCTGCACCAGCTGCTGCTGCTCGATGATATGTCCAGTGGCATGAGGTTCGATAGAAGGACGCAACACGTTGAGGGCATCCATAAACTGATGGTAGCGATTGGTGTAATATTGTGCAATCTCCATCGGCTCCAACTGCTCCAGACGAGCCTTCTTGGCAATCTTATCCTCACCCTCATCAGCGTCATGCTCCAGATGACCTACATCGGTAATGTTACGAACATAACGTACCTTATACCCCAGATGTTTCAGATAGCGGAACACCAGATCGAAGGTGATAGCGGGACGGGCATGTCCCAGATGGGGATCACCATAGACGGTAGGCCCGCAGACATACATACCTACATTAGGTGCATGAAGAGGTTCGAAACGCTCCTTCTGACGTGTCAACGTATTGTAAATAACCAGTTTTGATTCCATTTTACTTTTTACCTTTTTACTTTTCGCCGACAAAGGTACACATTTTCTATAAAATAATGTAACTTTGCAGCCAAAAACTGAAAATATGAAAAGAATATGCGACTTTATCGCCCGCTGGATGGGTGTGCTTGTCCTTATCACAGCGATAGCATCCCTACTGGTTCCAGAGCCGTTAGCAACGGTTGACATGTGGATCATCAACCCGCTGCTCGGCCTTATCATGTTCGGCATGGGTCTGACCCTCAACCCGAATGATTTCCGTATCGTCTTCAGTCGTCCGAAGGATGTGCTGATAGGTTGTCTGGCACAGTTCACCGTCATGCCGCTGTTGGCATGGGGACTGACGAAAGCCTTTGCTCTCCCACCCGACCTTGCCTTAGGGGTGATTCTGGTAGGATGCTGTCCGGGTGGCACCGCCTCTAATGTTATCACCTTCCTGGCGAAAGGCGACTTAGCACTCTCTGTAGGCATGACGGCAGTGTCCACACTTCTGGCACCACTGATGACCCCTTTACTCACCTGGCTGATGGCAGGCACCTTTGTCGATGTCGATACCTTAGGTATGTTGCAATCTATCCTCTATGTGGTGATTGCCCCCATCATAGCAGGCCTCATCATCCAGAAGCTGTTGCCTGTGTTCACGCAACGGGTGGTAGCCTATCTTCCCGCCTTCTCTTCACTGATGATAGCCACCGTCGTTGCCTTGATTGTGTCTCATACAGCCTCCCGCCTATTGACGGGCGGTCTGCTCATCATCTTCGTGGTGATGCTCCATAACATCTGCGGTCTGGCAGTAGGTTATGGCATCGGACGCATGCTTGGCTTGGAATACACCAAGCGCGTGGCGATCTCCATCGAGGTAGGTATGCAGAACTCAGGACTTGCCTCCAGTCTGGCTACACTCCATTTCGCAGCCTTCCCCATGGCCACCATCCCTGGTGCCATCTTCAGTGTCTGGCATAATATCAGTGGAGCCTTGGCAGCAAAGTTCTATAACAGGTCATAAAAAGAAATCCCGCCTCTCAGCGGGATTTCTTTATTTACTTCACGTACTCAGCGAAGTCTGTCAGTTTCATGTCACCCTTGCGAGCCAGCGTGTCGTGCATGGCAAACGCAGCAGGCAAGTTATGACGAGTCTGACCCATCTTCGAGATCTTCAGGTAATCCCAGAGCAGCTGCTTGTAGTCGGGATGAGCACAGTTCTCAATAATACACTCAGCACGCTGGATAGGTCCCTTGCCACGCAGGTCGGCGATACCCTGCTCCGTCACGATGATGTTCACGTCGTGCTCAGAGCTGTCCTGGTGAGAAACGAACGGTACGATCGAGCTGATCACGCCCCCCTTAGCCACAGAAGGACATGTAAATATAGAAAGGTACGCGTTGCGGATGAAGTCACCCGAGCCACCGATACCGTTCATCATCTTCACACCACTGATGTGGGTAGAGTTCACGTTACCATAGAGGTCAGCCTCGATAGCGGTATTGATGGCGATCACACCTAATCGGCGGATGATCTCAGGTGAGTTGGATATCTCACTCTGGCGCAGTGTCAGGTGCTGCTTCATGTAGTCCATGTTGTCATAGACATCCATCAGACACTCGTTAGAGACAGTCAGTGAGCAGGCAGAAGCATCCTTCACACGACCATTGAGCATCATCTCGATCACAGAGTTCTGAATCACCTCTGTATAGATATTGAAGTCGGGCACGTGCTTGTCCTCACCTAATGCACCGAGGATAGCGTTGGCAGTTGAGCCCACACCACTCTGCAAAGGCAGGAACTCCTTGGGGATACGACCCTTGTGCATCTCCTCTACGAGGAACTCAGCTGTCAGGAAACCGATCTTATCCGTTACGGGATCACTGTCCTTGAAGGCACGAGCCTCATCAGGGATGTTACACTCTACGACACCTACCACCTTCTCTTTGGGGATCGACACATAAGGCACACCGATACGGTCGCCTACATGCTCAATGGGGATAGCCTTACGGTAAGGGGGATCCAAAGGCTCATACACGTCGTGGATGAACTTCGCATTGGGGTTATGGAAGCTGTTCAGCTCCAAGATCACATGCTTGGCCAGACGGGCAGCTGTGGGAGAGATACCACCTGCAGCAGTCAGGAACACATGATAGTCGTTGCCCACCTCTTCGATGTCGCACACCTCAAGGATAGCCCAATCTACCGGTCCATAGAAGCCGTAGCGCAACTCCTGTGCCATGTGGCTCAAGTGCAAGTCGTTGTAGGGAATCTCACCCAGGTTCACGTGCTTACGGAAATCAGGATTCGTGGTGTAGGGTGCACGATAGAGGATTGCCTGTGCATTAGCCAGGTCACCATCAGTGCTCTGTCCAGTAGAAGCACCCGTGAAAATAGCCACCTTAAACTCTCTACCTGCCTCATGCTCAGCCACGGCGAGCTTAGCCAGTTCCTTAGTGGTTGCCTTGGCCACACCAGCAGGTGTAAAACCACTCATAGCGATGTGATCGCCATTCTTAATCAGTGCTGCAGCCTCTGCAGCAGTCAGTCGTGTATAAGCCATAATCTTATTGAATTTGCAAATTTGCGTGCAAAATTACGCTTTTTAAGTCAAATCGCCAAATAATTCGACAATAATTCGTTATTTTTCTGTGACGTAACGCATATCGTCGGATTTAGCCTCCTCTGCCTTGATGAGTTCGAGATTGAGCATCTCTATCTCGTTGGGCTTCACATTGTTGTTAGATTCGATGGGATGATACCACGACCACTTGGCGAAGTACTCCTGCAGATCTTTCGACTGGAAGCGGTAGCCGTTGCGGGCAAGAATCTCATTGCGCATGATGCGGAGGGTGGACTTCTTCAGACGACGGAACTGTCCATCGTTGAGCAGGATAGTCCAGGTATAGTTGAATCGGGGGAAGTCGTTGCGGGCCCAGGTGAGCTGCTCCTGATGCCCCTTGCGGTGGTAGATGCCATACTCATCCTCCTCCACTTCGTAGAGGGTCAGACCGTCGAGCGTGATGACAGCCTCCCACATGCCTTCGAGATTGGAGAGACCGCGGATGCCGATAACCCCCGTCACCATACCATTGAACGGGAGGTGTTTATATTCAGCACGGGCCACACCTTTCTCATAGATGGTACCGTTGCTGATTTGCAGTGTATCACCATATTTATCTACATAACGACCCGCCAGTTGAACATCCCACTTATCTAGCGCCACATCTAGACCCTCGCCTCGCGCCTTGCCGTCGAGCACGTGCTGTAACAGTCCCTTCTGATCGTAGAGACAGAGTAGCTTCGTGCCATACTCGTCAATGAGCTTAACACGGGGACTATTGCTGAATACGTTGGTACCATTGTCTCCTGGCTCGTCGCTCAGGATGTACTCATTCTTCTTGCTGTAGTTGGGCGTCAGACGGAACATCAGTTCCTCGCCTTCTGCCATCGCGCTGAAGGTGATGGTCTTGTCGGCATTCACCTTGGCGGTATAGTCGCGGGGGCCGATATTCCAACGCGAACCGTTCTGGATGCCCGGATCACTGATGACGATGTCGCCTTTTCCCGGTTTCATGGTGTCTATCTTCCAGGTGTTGACCACCCTGACGAGACCGAACACAACGGTATATTCGTAAGTGTCCTCATTGAAACGACTATGACAGGTGACACGATAGGTATTCTCTCTGAGCCTCTCTACCTTAACCTCCTTGAGTTCTCCCAAGTCCCAGCCGCCTTCTTGATAGAAGAGCCACATAGCCAATCCATCGCCCGACTCGTCGTCGTAGGGATAGGCATCGTGCAGATACTTCAGAGCCTTCTGCGTAAGATGCTTCTTCAGAAAGCCGTTATCAAACCAGCACGCTGTCCCCTCCTGATAGAACTTCTCCAGGAAGACCTTGCCTCCATCATCAGCGCGGACTACCGAAAGTCCTGCGAACAGGAATAGAAAACAAACTAAAAATTTCTTCATATCGTTAAATTTTAAAAGTTCAAATACGCCATCAGCACATCCCAGACAGCAATGATATGACAGACGGAGCCTGCCAGCACGAAGAAGTGGAACACGGAGTGCATATACTTCTTCTTGTTCAGTGAGTAAAACACAGCACCCGTAATGTAGCTCACACCCTCTGCTACAATCCAGATAAAGGCGGCAGCAGGGACCGATGCTATCAGCGGCTTGAAGGCCACCAGCACACTCAGTCCCATGCCTATGAAACATAAAGTCTCCATGTTTGAATGCTCTTTCAGATGGATAAAGCTCACAATGGTTCCTGCTATCGCACAGAGCCATACAAACGAGAAGAGACTCCAACCCCAGTAGCCTTGTTCGCGCAGTGCCACCAGTGTCAGTGGCGAATAGCTACCCGCGATATGCCAGTAGATGGCAGCATGATCCCACTTGCGCAAGCGTTCCTTCCACTTGGAGTGGTGCTTCATCGAGTGGTAGAGTGTCGAGGCTATGTAGGAGCCCAACATACCGAAAAGATAAAGGATAACCCCTACCCTTGCCCAGTTGTTATCGCTCCGGAAACACCAAATGAGGAAGATGATGCCGAACACCACGCCCAACAGAATCCCACCGCCATGCGACGCTGCATTCCATATCTCTTCCTTCTTCGTATATCTGATCATTTCCTAATGGTTCCGATTTATCCGCTGCAAAGATAAACATTTTCTTCAAATAAAAACAACCTCACACGCAAGGAATTGTTAAAAATCATACTTATGCATAAAAAATTCCGATTCCCTCCAAGAGAAAATCGGAATTTTTCTCTATCTTTGCACCCAGAATCCAAAAACGATATGAAAAAGTAACATTTATCACCCCATTCGGTTAAACACTTTGCACCGGCTTTAAATAGCTGGCGGGAACGTTTGCTCTTTGACATACTGGATCTAACTGGACATCGCCGTCAGGCCTTGTCCAAAAACACACTTGCGCCCTTTTCATAGGGCATACTAACACATTTGTTTTAATCCTTAATCTTTTTTATATGCAGAAAGATTTGAAAACACAGTCTGATGACGACTTTGAAAAGCTTCTCCAGGAATTTATCGACGGAGCTGATGACAGTACCAATGAAGATGATGACCTGGATCTCTCTAACAATCACGAGCCTGTAGAAGGCGAGTTACCCTTTCCGAAAGAGATGGACGATAGAGTGGCTCGACTCAGACTCGGCGACAACCAGGAAAAGCACCCATGGATGGACGACATCGCTTCCGTTGACCTGAGTCTGATGTCTGATCCTGATCATTATTCCGATGTGCCGATGAGGGTTACCCTGAAGTGGAAGCCTGGCGCCTTCCACCATCCGCATCGTCTCTCTTATCACTTCTATACAGCCGATTATTATCCTGTCTGCGAGGATCAACAGGAGGTGAAGATCAGAAACGGGCGAAACCGTCAGATGAAACTCGACATCTTTTGCAATCAGATATGGATTCCTGGCAAGTACATTCTCATCATCCACGCTGACATGGATTGTACGTCTGCCATACGTATAGACTTCTCCCTCGACGAACGGCTGGCGGTCACCATGGGATCCCGGAAAAGCCTCGGCACCCTCTCGTTTGAGAATACGCTTGCATCCTGCCTCTTATGCGATAACGCGAACTGGACAGGTGTGTCGCACACGCCTGGTGCTGCCCAGATGAGGCATCGCGCCATCCTCAGCACCCAGATGGCGCTTTTCAACGAGTATCGGAAGGATGAGGGCATAGGAGAATTGAGATTCTGCAAGAATCTGCTGGTGGCGATGAACAATCCCACTGTAGATTTTTTAGGCAGGTTGGCGATGTTGATCGACTCCGACTACGGTTTCAGGTATATCGACTGCGCCTCGCTCTATGACCTCTCCTGCAACAATCCCTACGAGCCGTTGGGCGAGAAGTTGGATGACACCAAAATGAAACTCCTTTGTCTGACGCGAATCCAGGAGTTGACAGCCCCCACTGGCAAGTTCATTCTCAGGAGAATCATCGACAAACTACGCCTCTCTAGCGGTCAGACGCTCATCTGGCTCTGCGGCACACGTCGTGAGATCGAAGAGCTCCTAAATGTCGCCCCCTCGCTGAAGCAGTTCTTTCAGGCCGACAGTTGGGTTGAGCAACAGCCCAGCACGCCTTACGAACTTGTTCAGGCCTTCTTGACCCAGATGGAGAAAGAGCACCTTGAACTCAGCTTGCAGGCAAAAGACCACCTCGCACGTGCCGTCATCGAAGGCTGTGAGAAAGGTTCCATCACCAGCTGGTCCTCCTTCGAGGTCAACCAGTTCATTGAGAAAGAGATCCTCCCTCATTATTTCAGACGTACGCTCTTGTCTGATACTGATGGCCTTAGGGCATTGCTTGATGAGGAGGACATCCCTTTGGACAAGCTCACCTCTCCCGCCTCTTCCTATGAGCAGAGCATCCGCGAACTCAATGCGATGGTAGGTCTTGAAGAGGTGAAACAGGGCATCCATACGATGGCGAATCAGAGCCGCCTCTTCCTGGAACGCAGGAGACGAGGTCTGACCAACAGCAGTGAACAGGCTTACCACTCTATCTTCACGGGCAATCCCGGTACTGGCAAAACCACCGTCGCCCGTCAACTTGGCAAGATCTATCACGCCCTCGGGCTCCTCTCCAAAGGTGAGGTCATCGCCGTCGATCGCACCCGACTGGTGGGACAGTATATCGGTCAGACGGAGGATAACATGAAAGCCATCCTCGAAGAAGCTAAGGGCAATGTGCTCTTCATCGACGAGGCCTATACGCTGGTCACAGGTGCCGATGACAAGAAAGACTTCGGACGTCGTGTGCTCGACTCGCTGCTCACCGTTCTCACCCAGCCCAATCCCGACATGCTGATTGTCTTTGCGGGCTATAAGAACGAGATGCAGGCGATGCTCTCTACCAACATCGGACTTGCGGGGCGCTTCCCCTATCGCTACCACTTCGACGACTATTCGGCAGAGCAGCTGATGGAGATAGCCCAACG
>CADCFA010000040.1 GCA_902800595.1 uncultured Prevotellaceae bacterium
AATAACCAAAAAGAGAGAATTTATGAAAAAAAGACTAACGATGTTTTTAGCCGCAATGTTCCTTTGCATGGGTACTGCGCTGGCTCAAACAAAGATTTCCGGTACTGTGCTCTCACAGGACGACGGTCAGCCCATCATCGGTGCAGCCGTTAAGGTGGTAGGTACAAGTACTGGTATGTTGACTGACGTAAATGGTCGTTTCAACGTGGTTCTTCCTGCTGGTAAAGACCAGTTGGAGATTACCTATCTTGGCTTTGAGGGTAAGACCGTAGCTGCCAAGAATGGTATGCGTGTATTCCTGAAGAGCGACGCCGCAGCCCTCGACGAGGTGATTGTGGTTGCTTATGGTACTGCCAAGAAGGCTTCATTCACCGGTGCTGCTTCAACCATGAAGGACACAGACATGTCTGCCGAGAAGGGTTCGCTTGTTAAGTCACTCGAAGGTAAGGTAGCTGGTGTACGTGTAGGTTCTTCTATCGGTGACCCAGGTGCTGACCAGAACATCCTGATCCGTGGTATCGGTTCTATCAATGGTTCTACACAGCCTCTGTACGTTATCGACGGTGTGCCCGTACTGGCTAACTCAGACGGTTACATGTCATCTGACATCAAGTCACAGTCTATTCTGGCATCACTCAACCCGAACGATATCGAGAGCATGACCATCCTGAAGGATGCTGCCGCTGCTTCTCTGTACGGTTCACGTGCTGCCAACGGTGTGATCATCATCACCACCAAGAAGGGTAAGACTGGTAAGACCAACGTTCACTACGACATGCAGATCGGTTGGCAGCAGATTGCTGTCAAGAGCGCTATGGATCGCATGAGCGCTTCTCAGTTGAAGGAGTATTGGACTGATGGTCTTACAAACTTCTTGAAGTTGTATTATTCTGAAGATAAACTGTTTGAAGACTATAATACAAGAGATTATGCTGAAGCTGGCAGATTAGAAGCTGCTAATGGCTGGTTCCATGACTATGAGGGTACAACAAATACTAACTGGTATGATCAGGTTTACCACTCAGCTCTGACTCAGGACCATCAGCTCTCTATCGATGGTGGTAGCGAGAAGACCAAGTTCTATATTGGTCTGGGTTACAACGACAGCAAAGGTGTTGTGAAGGGAAGCCAGTTCCAGCGTTACAGTGGTCGTGTAAACGTGGATCACAAAGTGACCGACTGGTTAAAAGTTGGTGTGAAGCAGATGATTTCATTCTCTGACACTAAGGGTAATCGTGACCAGAGCAGTCAGGAGCAGGGTTTTGGAACTACCACACCATGGTCTGTGCTTTATTCACTCGATCCTACAGCAGAGAATCTGAATCCCGACGGCACTTACAACAATGACGTTGCCTTTGGTAAGGTTGGTAACCCCAACAATATGTTCGGTCAGGATACTGGCGAATATGCTGAGTTCGTGAAGTCAAACATCATGCGTAGCATGAGTAATGCCGAAGCTGAGGTGAAGCTGCCTTATAACTTCACAGTACGTACCATCTTCGGTTATGACTATACTGACAACAAACTGCAGGAGTTCTGGGCACCCCAGAGCGTGAACGGTGAGTCACTGCAGGGTCTTGGCCAGCGTTGGGACTTCACCAACAAGACCTTGACTTCTTCTAACACCCTGGCTTGGGACAAGAGCTTCGGTCTGCACACCATCAATGCACTGGCTGGTTATGAGTACGAGAACCGTAAGATGCTTTATATGACAGCTTCTGCCAAGAACTATGGCACCTCTAAGCTGCCTGAGCTCTCTAACGGTCAGTCATACCAGACTGGTAGTGCTGCTTATGAGTCAATCCTCTGCTCTTGGCTGGGTAAGGTTGATTACAACTATGACAACAAGTATTATGTAGCAGCCAGCTTCCGTCGTGACGGTTCTTCTCGTCTGTCAGCCGACAACCGCTGGTCAACCTTCTGGTCTGTATCTGCTGCATGGCGCCTCTCTAAGGAGAACTTCCTGAAGAACAGCAAGCTCTTCTCTGACTTGAAGCTCCGTGTATCTTACGGTACTAACGGTAACCTGCCTACTGACATGTACGAGTATATGGCTCGCTACGCTACCTCTGGCGGTTATGGTACAAACGGTGCCTTCTACTGGAGTGCATCTGGTAACAAGGATCTGACTTGGGAGAAGTCTAAGAACTTCAACATCGGTCTCGACTGGACACTGTTTAACCGTGTAAGCCTGACCTTTGAGTACTACAACAAGCTGACTACCGATCTGCTCTTCGCTACTCCTGTGTCATACATCACTGGTTTCTCAAGCAAGATGAACAACCTTGGTAAGCTGAGAAACAGCGGTCTTGAGTTCACACTGAGCTCACAGAACATTAAGACTAAGGACTTCAGCTGGACAACCGACTTCAACCTGACATGGCAGAAGATCAAGATCAAGGAGCTGCCTAACGGTGATGACGTGCAGTATGGTGACGGTAACATGTACCTGCTCCGTGAGGGTGAGTCAATGCACACTTTCTATCTGCCTGAGTTCAAGGGCGTAGATCCAGAGACTGGTCTTGGTGAGTTCTGGGTAGATCCTGAGGATCACTCTCAGGGTGTGACCAACTCTTACTCAAAGGCTGGCAAGGGTATCGTTGGCAAGGCTGTGCCCGATGTACTCGGTGGTTTGACCAACACCTTCCGTTACAAGGACTTCGACCTGTCATTCATGATCTCTTATCAGTTCGGTGCTGACATGTTCGACTATCCTGGTTACTTCCTGACCTACAGTGACGGTGTCCGCATTGGTACATTCAACGTTCACAGCTCTGTTTATGGTAACTACTGGAAGCAGCCCGGCGACGTGGTTGATTTCCCGAAGCCTATCTATGGTAATCCCTATCGTTCAGACAAGTTCTCATCTCGTACGATTAAATCTACTGACAACATCCGCGTACGTGATATCACCTTGGGTTACAACATTCCTGCTTTCAAGAAGTATATCAACACCCTGCGTGTATATTTCCGTACCACCAATCCGTTCATGATCTACTGCGCAACGAAGAATGTTGATCCTGATGTTGACGTGAATGGTTACCGTCAGACGGATACTCCTCCGACACGCCAGTTCCTGTTTGGTCTGAATGTGTCATTCTAAAGTGGAAACAAAATAATATAAAGGAAAATGAATATGAAAAAGATATATTTAGCATTTGGACTGTTTGCAGGAATGGCTCTTACTTCCTGTGATCTCGACACACTGCCTTCTACTTCGCTCGGTGAGGATATCGCCATCACCACGGAGTCAGACCTGCAGAATGCTGTTAACGGTATCGGTTATCTTCTGTCTGAAGACCGCATGACCTATGGTGCAGATTTTGGTATCTATGCAGACCTTCTGACCAATGAGTTCAAGGTTGTTGACGACTATGGTCAGAGCTCTGGTATTGCAAGATATACGATTACAAAGAATGACGAGCTGCCTGGTAATGCCTATTATTACTATTACAAGGCCATTGCCAACTGTAACAAGGCTCTGGAACTCTCTGCCAAGTTGGAGGTTACCGATGAGGTAAAGAACCTTCAGGGTCAGCTCTATGCTTGGCGTGGTATGCTGCACTTCGACCTGGCTCGTATCTTCGCTCATATCCCGACAGCTGCAGCCGACGTGAACGCAGCCAACTCTGGTATCGTGCTGAGCACAGAGGTATATGCTCCTGACTACAAGGGCTCACGTGCTACTCTGAAAGAGACTTATGACCTGATCATCTCTGACCTGACAAAGGCCATGGAGCTGATGGGCGAAGGCTCTGACAACGGCACAGGTTTTCATAACTACTTCTCTGCACTGGCTCTGCGTGCGCGTGCCAACCTCTATGCTGGCAACTATGCAGCAGCCCTGGCTGATGCCAAGAAGGTGATTGAAGATGGTGACTATGAGCTTTACAATCAGAGCAACTACGACAAGGTATGGGCACAGGAGGGTACTTCTGAGTCAATCTTCGAGCTGCTGATCACCGCAAACTACAACCCTCAGCGTAACTCTCTGGGTTACTATTGCGATGCTAATGGTTATCCTGAGTGCGCACTGGCTGACAAGGGTGAGACCCTGACCTACCTGTTGGCTCACCCCGAGGATGTCCGTTCTAAGGTAATCAAGGAGCAGACTGTAAAAGGTGTTGATGGCACTCACTTCTTCCCTGCCAAGTATCCTGGTCGTGACGGTATCTACGTGAACAACCCGAAGATCATCCGTCTGTCAGAGCTTTACCTGATTGCTGCCGAGGCTGAGCTGAAGGCTAACAACAACGGTGCTGCAGCTGCTGAGTACATCAACGCTATCGAAGAGAACCGTGTAAACGGTTACGAAGATGTTGAGACTGTTACTATCGACGACGTATTGTTCGAGTACAAGAAGGAGTTCTTCGCTGAGAACCAGATTGCCTTCGCTTACTGGCGTAACAACAAGAGCGTTACCAATCAGGTGAATCAAGTGATCAGTGGTAAGGATGATAAGGCTATCTGGCCTATCCCACAGCGTGAGATCGACTACGATCCTACACTGGTTCAGAATCCTGGCTATTAATACCTAGGTTCTATATCAATCATCCGCCCCCGTTAAGCATCGACTTAGCGGGGGCGGATCTTTTGTGTATAGGGGTTATTTCTTAGACGCCTTTGGCAAGGATGGCATCACGGCATTGCTCCATGAGCCAGCGGGGGGTGCTGGTGGCTCCGCAGATGCCGACGGTCTGGATGCCTTCCAGCCATGAGGTCTGAATCTCACAGGGGTCTTCCACGAGGTGGCTGTTGGGGTTGACGCGCAGGCACTCGTTGAACAGCACCTTGCCATTGGAGCTCTTTCGTCCGCAGACAAAGAGGATCATGTCGTGCTTCGTGGCAAAGCTGGATATGTTCGGCATGCGGTTGGCTACGGAGCGGCAGATGGTGTCGAAGCTCTTGAACGTGGCGCCATCGGCGATGTGGGACTGGATGTAGTCGATGATGCGATGGAACTCATCGAGCGACTTCGTGGTCTGGGAGTAGAGATAGATGTCGCGCGTAAAGTCGAGCTTCATCACCTCATCGAAGTTCTCGATAACGATGGCCTTCGACTCGGTCTGACCAATGAGACCAAGCACCTCGGCATGTCCTTTCTTACCGAAGATGACAATCTGTGCGGAAGGAGCGTCTGAAGGGGTGTTGATAAGCGAGCTGTCGTACTGCGCCTTGATGCGCTTCTGGAGCTGGAGCACCACAGGACAGGTGGCATCGATGATCTCGATGTTGTTCTTGCGGGCGAGCTCATAGGTCTCAGGGGGTTCACCATGGGCACGCAGCAGCACCTTGACATTGTGAAGCTGGCGCATGTCGTCGTGGTTGATGGTGATGAGTCCCATCTCACGCAAGCGCTCGCACTCCATGCCATTGTGCACAATATCGCCGAGGCAATAGAGGGTCTTGCCCTGTGCAAGCTCTTCCTCGGCTTTCTTAATGGCGGTGGTCACTCCGAAGCAGAAGCCACTGCCTTCATCAATTTCAATAACCATTAAACAATAACCAATAACCGTTAAACAATAAACAATAACCGTTAAACAATAAACAATAACCGTTAAACAATACCGTTGCTTAAGTTTTTAAAATAGAGGTCGAGCAGGTCCTGGGCGGCGACGAAGCTGGTTTTATGTCCGGCGAGGACGGTCTGCTCAGCAGACTGCAACTGCGCCTTGATGACAGGGTTGTTGTAGAAGTTCAGTCGCAGATGCTCGTTGATGCTCTCATACATCCAGTACTTGGACTGTTCGTTGCGACGATAGTCGAAGTAGCCGTTCTGCTTCACAAAGTCAACATACTGGTAGATCATGTCCCACACCTCTTTCACGCCAGTGCCGTAGAAGCCAGAGTAGCAGAGCACCTTGGGTGTCCACCCACTCTCGGGCATGGGGAAGAAATGGAGGGCGTTGCGGAAGTTAGTAGCTGCCATCTGACAGCGATCGACATTATCACCATCACACTTGTTGATGACAATACCGTCGGAGATCTCCATGATGCCACGCTTGATGCCCTGGAGCTCATCGCCTGTGCCTGCCACCTGGATGAGGAGGAAGAAATCGACCATCGAGTGACAGGCGGTCTCACTCTGTCCGACACCCACCGTCTCGACGAAGATCTTATCGAAGCCAGCTGCCTCACAGAGGATGATCGTCTCACGCGTCTTACGGGCGACACCGCCTAAGGAGCCTGCTGACGGGCTGGGACGGATGAAGGAGTCGGGATGCTGGGCGAGCTTCTCCATACGCGTCTTATCGCCGAGGATAGAGCCTTTGGTGCGTTCACTGGAGGGGTCGATGGCAAGGACAGCCAGACGGCCTCCCTTCTCACGGAGCACGTGTATGCCGAACTCATCGATAGAGGTTGACTTGCCGGCTCCTGGTACGCCACTGATACCTACACGGACGCTGTTGCCGCTATAGGGCAGACACTTGTTGATGACCTCCTGGGCACGTGCCTGATGGTCGGGGTTGACACTCTCGATGAGGGTGACGGCCTGTGAGAGGACGGTGACATCGCCCTTCAGGATGCCTTCTACCATCTCTGCCGGGGTAAGTTCACGACGACGGAAGCGGTTGCGCTTCAGATAGGGGTTGATGATCGAGGGTTGCTCAACACCGCTGTTCACCTGCAGGCCTGCATATTCTGAACTGTTCTCGGGATGTTCCATAAACAATAAACGTTAAACAATAACCGTTAAACAATAACCAATAACCGTTAAACAATAACCAATAACCGTTAACCAATAACCGTTATTTTTTGATGTTGATGACTACTTTGGCGTGGTCGGGATCGTTGGTGATCATGAGGATACGCGGACGGTTGCGCACCTTCGCCAACTCACTGGCGATACCCACGATCTTGATCTTGGCAATCTGACCAGGCTGTATCTCCTGCTGGTCGAGGGTAACCTTCAAGCCACGGGTGAAGAGCTGCATGGAGGAGATCTTCAGCAACGAGGCACCCGTGTTCTGGAGAATCACCTCTGCCGTCTTCTTCGACTTGCCTTCAAAGTTGGTAAAGTCAATGTCGGTAGCTGAGATCTGCAACTTCGGAGCACTGGCCTTGTTGGCTGTATCATAGTCCTTCATGTCAGGCAACAGCACGATGCTCACACCAAGGCTATTCTCTTCGCTGACCTTCTCACCGAGCTGACGACCGATATAGACGGTGGACTGTGTCAGACCGTAGTCGCGCAGTTTCTCACTGTTCAGTGACACACTGATGGTACCGGTCTTGCCAGGGAAGAGTTTCTCGGGCACGACCTTGGCACTGAGATAGGAAGGCAGATGCATCACCGTCGGGGTCATCGTCTCAGCACCGTCGTTCATGATGTGGATCTCCTGAACAGGGACATCGCCTTTGTTCACATCGTCAAACTCGAGTTCGTTCTTATCGAGCAGGAGGTCTTCTATCTTAAAGGCATAGTTGCCGGTATAGTCTTCAAGCTCTGCCACCACAATACCTTTCATCGTGAGATAGACAGGTTCCTTGGAGCCGTCGCTCTTGATGGCAGCCATCTTATGGAAGCGGCCGAGCTGGCGGGCATCGTAAGTGACCTTGATGGTGAACTTGTCCCCTGCCCCAACCTCGGTGGGAAACTCTACGCTGGTACAGCCGCAATCGGGTTTCACACTCTCGATATGCAGTCGGTGACGACCTTTGTTCTTCAGTTCGAAGGTGGCAGTGACAGGCTGCTGATAACCTGTACGGCCACACTCAATGGTGGACTTGTCGATAGCGATTCGCTGCGCAGATGCGCCTAAAGGCAGAAAGGTTGAGAGGCAAAAGGGCAACACCCATTTCACCAAACCTGATGCCTTCTTATTAACTTTCAGATTCATCATATCGTTATTTTACTTTTTTACCTTTTTACTTTTTTACTTTTTACCTTTTTACCTTTTTACCTTTATAGTCATGGATTTCGCCGTGGCTCTGAACTCAGGGGCATAGGCACAGCCTACGGTGCAGAGACCTGTCTCGTAAGTGCCGGCACGGTCGATGTAGTATTCGGTCTCGATGACATGCTTGCCTTTCGACAGCATGTCGATGTAATAGTTCGTAGCATAGTCCTTTGGTGTACAGTAGGCGCCTTGTGTATAGCCACTCAGCTGGCGCACTGGCTCCATGCAGGCGGCACGGCGGTCAATGAGCTGCACGAAGTCGTAATCGCGGTCGGCAGTGATGGTGATGCGCACCTTGATACGGTCGCCGACCTTCAGTTCACCCTTCGACAGAAGCTCACGGGTGACGGTGAGACCGGAAGCGGCAGCCTCAACAGACTTTGTGGGCTGCATGAACTGGGCATAGACCGCGCCCCAGGATGTGCCTTCTGAAGTCTTCTCGATGGTGAGGGTCTTGCTGGAGGCAGGCACGTTGGTCTTCACATAGCCGATGGCTGCAGTGGCCTTTGGCAGTTCGAGCGGCTGTTCATCCACCTTCAGCACCGACAGTTCCTGTGGTGCAAGGGCATTGCTACCCTGCAGGAAGGCATAGACGGCATTCACGCTGTTGATAGGCGTATCCCATGCCTGGGTGCGCTTGGACTGGAGCAGCCAGCGCTGCATCTCACTGATGGTCTCTGTGTCGGCTGGCGTGAGGCGTTGCATGGCCTCAATGGCAACCGTCTGGGTGGGTATCTTATAGTCGAACCACGAATAGGTGGCACGCGGTGTGTCGTAGTAGCGCCCCATATCCTCACGATACACGGTGTATTCCTTGAGCGACTGCACATACTCGGCAGCACGCTTGGGCTCGGTCTTGGAGAGGATGATGGCCGTGAGCGCCTTCTCATAGAGCGACTGGTTCTTGATCTCCTTCTTCAGCAGGGGCATCAGATAGGCGTTAGCTGCCTGAACATCGGCAGGAAGCTCACGACCGTCGAGGGTGGCGAGGTAGAGCCACTGCAGGGCTTTGAAGCTGGGGAACGAGGGTTTGTAACCTTTCTTCGCCCATTTCTTCATCTCCTTCACCTCTTCGATGATCTCCTGTCCCATGAACTTAAAGGCTGACGAGAGCATCTGGGCAGTCTCCTGGTTCTCACCGGTCATTGCATTCAGGCGCACGAGCATCTCACTGATGCTGACGGTCATATAGAAGGAGCCAGGCATCTCAGGCCACCAGCTCCATGCACCATTGCTGCGCTGGAGCTTACGCAGCTTGTCGAGCGACTGCTGCAGGCGGTTCTGCATCAGGTTCGCATCGAAGAAGTCACCCATGCGCTGACGCTGTTCGGTCTCGTTGTCGGCATCGAGCACCCAGGGGGTCTCATTCAGCAGCAGATCCTTCAACTCCTGATTCTTCTCGAGTTGAGAGTTGAGTGCGGATACAGGCGTGTTCTGTGCTTCTTGTTTCCAGAGGTTGAAGACATGCTTGGCCTGTGGGTTCTGCTGGAGGATATGACGACCGAGGGCATTGGCATAATAGGCTGCAGCCAGAGAGATGGCATTGTCGTTATCCGGTGTACCAACGACAGAGAGGGCCTGTGTCATCAACCAGGCGGGATTGTTGGTATATTCCACCGTGAGTTTCGGTTGGGTGGCATCAGCTGGCACGAGCTTCGACAGATCGACAGTGGATACACCCGGATGATGCTGGGTGACAGGCACGGTGACGGTGACATGCTCCGTAGCAGGAAGGATGGGCAGGTAGTGCTGTTCACCATCGGAGAAGTCGGCACCACTGACGGTCATCTGACAGATCAGGAGTGATGTATTGGCAGTGAAGCCTGTCACATCGAAGTTGAAGCTGACAGGCGTTGTGCCACCTGCAGCTAAAGAGACGGGCTGCGACCACTCAGCGACAACAGCTTCGGTCTCTGTATTCAGCAGGCGCAGACGGGCAGTACCGCTAAGAGCCCTTTCACTGGTATTGAAGATACGGGCAGAGATTGTGGCTGCATCGCCTTCACGCAGGAAGCGTGGCACGTTAGGCTGGATCATCACATCCTTCTGAGCAACAGCAAGACCTTCGATCAAGCCGTAGCACAGATCTTTCGTATGTGCCAAACCAAGTAGTCGCCAGGTAGTGAGACTCTCTGGCAACGTGAACTTCAGGGCTACGGAGCCATCCTCTGCTGTAGTAAGCTGGGGATAAAAGAAGGCGGTCTCATTCAGGTTCTCGCGCACCTGTACACTTTCTTCCTGTTGGGGGGCTGCTGCATTCGTGTCAGCAGCCTCATCCATCTTGACCTCAACGGCCTTCTCTTCCATCGCTACAGCCATTGGCATGGCTGCATCTTCAACGGCCATAGAAGCAACAGCATTCTTCATCCGCATGCGGGAGCCCATCAGAGCGCCACGGGAGAAGTGATAACGATGGAAATAGGGCGAGGGATAAACATCCTTATCGAAATGACTGAACACGAGGTCATGGACACTATCATGCCGCCAGTTATAAGTAGCGCCACCTGACATCTGATAACGGAAAGGAACGCCCCAGTGGGTATCAGGCATCGGTAGGTTATAATAAGGCGACAACGACCAATGATGAGCCTGCAGCTGGTCGAGGCTCTGGTCGTAGAGCGTTGCCATCAGCTGGGCTTCAACGGGCTTTCCCTGAGGATCGTGCACGGTGAGTGTCCACTCCTCCTGTTGACCAGGCTTCAGACGATCGCGGAAGGTGGTCCACTGCAGCTTCAGTTTCTTATCGGGCAACGGACGCCTGATGCGGGTGCTGTGGGTATAGCACTTGCCTTGCTTCACCCAGGCATAGGTGAGCAGGAGCCCGTTCTTGTATTCATCCTTATAAGTAAACTTGCGGTTAATCAGCTGGTTGCTGCGTTTAACAGCACCACTCTCAATCATCTTTTCACCGGCAAAGATGCTATAGACGATGTGCATATCAGGCGCAGACGAACCGACCTGGATAGTCACAGGCTGACCATCGTTAGGGAACTGACTGGCCGACTGATAGAACCAGTCGTCGGTCTCTGCGGCAGGGGTGGTGTCGCTGAGAGAGAACACCACGAAGTCACGCTTGAGGGTATCTCCCTGACAGGAAGCCTCCAGCGTATGCTTACCGCTCTTGAGCTTCTCACCGACAGAGAAGGTCTGCTGGGTCTTGACGGTCTGCCACTGTCCGTTGTCGATACGATAGCGCACATCGGCATCAAGGTCCTTTCCTGCGGCATTCAACAGGTGGAACAGAGCCTTGGGCTGTTCATCGCGCAGCACCTTCTCTGGCAGATCCACGCTCAAAGCCTGCTTGCGGTTGCCAAGCGGCAGGGAGAGTTCACCATGATGGGTTTCTCCTGCTGTATCGGTCACATCGGCTGTTACCACAAAACTATAGAACATCGGATGACTGGTCTCTGGCATATCGAAAGGCAGAAGTGCCTCAAACTGACCTTCGGCATCGGTCTTGGCTTCACCGCTATACACCTCAACACCATCGTTGCCATAGCCTAAAACGGCAGAATCCCAGTAACGACTGTACGACCACCACCAGAAAGCGGTACGACGGGTGACCTTATAACTGACCTTTGCCTCCTGTACGGGTACCCCAGCATAGCTCAGGGCGACACCTTTCACGGTGATGGTGTCACCGGCAGCATAGGCTTGTTTGACTTCTGGGAAGTCAACATGGAACGTAGGACGTTTGTATTCCTCCACACGGATGGTGTGCGACTGTCCGTTGACACGTACCGTAAACAGGCCTGAGAGACCTGTAGAGGGGATGGTAAGCTCGGCAGCGCACGTTCCGTATGCATCGGTGACGGCGCTCTTCTCTGCCACTTGTTTGCCATTGGCATCCATCAGTTTGAACCACACCTGTTGCGCACTGTCCACAGCGTGGTTCATACCCTGACGTACCTGATAAAGGATGGCTGCGGCATGGACGGTCTGACCGGGACGGTAGATGCTCCGGTCGGTATAGATACAGGTACGCGACACATTGTCCTGACCTTGGTAATAGCTGTACTGATTGTTGGCAGTGAGTTCCGGACAGGCCTTATCATCATCCGTATAGGCAAACACCTCACGCTGGTGTCTGGGATTGTCGGTCTTCAGGAGATATTCACCCTTGGCATCAGTGACCGCGTTGACAACCTTATCCTTGCCATAATGTTTCTCTGTGATGCGCAGATGAGCGCCAGCGATGGGCTGACCGGTAGAGGCATGTACCACCACATAACGGAAGGCCTCTGGCTGGGGCTCCATGATGGTATAGACATCAGTCACGTAATGGAGCTTACGCACAGGTTCAGTGGCGGGTGCAGAGGTAAACTCCACCATATACACACCAACGGGCAGTGCGGGCAGTGTCAGAGAGTCGTCGAAGAGCTCGTAGGGTTCCTTACCCGTATAGGTTCGCTTCTCCTCTGCGGCAACACCGGTAATCAGTTTCTTGATCTTCTGATAACCTTGGTCGTAAGAGGGTGAAGCATCAAGGTCACCATTGGCATTCAGGCGATACACCTTCATCGTGACAGACGACAGATGGCGCAAGCGTTCGAGTTTGATGGTCTGCGACTGTCGGGGAAGTACCACCTGATGATCATAGGACACATGATACTGATGATTGGTGAGCTCACGCTCCGCATTGCGCAGGACAGCCATCCGTTTCCAACTGCCCCACTGCTGGAGGGCTTCATGGATATAGGCGATTCGCTCTGCCACAGGCAGACCATACATCCGTTCATAGCGGGCAATAGCCAGCTCACCACATTCCTTCAGGTCACGGTATTCAGCAATCAAGGCATCCAGTTCCTCAATCTTGGCGTATTGTTTCAGATTAGCAACCACCAGACAGGCAGCTGCACGGTTACCAGATCGTTTGTAATAGTCATAGAGAGGCGTCAGATCGTCTAACTCATAACCTACGATACTCAGTAAGTCGTGGTTGAAATAACGGCTGTCAGAGCCTTTCTTCACGAAGGGCACATAGTCATCTTCCTTCACTTGAGCGAGTTTCTCACAGAGCTGTGGTGTCAGCACAGGCCGTTCGGCTTTCATCTCCAGATCACTGTTGTTGTTGATCACCCGGTAAAGGACGGTCTGATAGATCAGGCGCAGCACTTCATCCTGAGCCGATGTCCCACGTTGCTGGATTCTCTCGACAGCAGGTTTCAACGAGTCGGGTGCAATCACACTCATCACCTGAGCTGCATTCAGTTCGGCTTTCAACAATTGACCGTAGGCATTCTCTTTCTCAGCCTTAGCTACAATCTTCTGCAACACTTCATACTGGGTTTTAGGCAGGTCTTTCTGTTCTGCCTCAACAGCCTTTTTCCAAAGTTCAGCATATGATTGTCCAAATATCCACATAGGTAACATTAAAACAGCAAACAATAATAAATACTTCTTCTTCATTTTTTGTCGAGTGTGAGTTCTTTCGTCAATTTTATTTGGCAAAGGTAAAGAATATATTTGAATTTTATTTGGAAATTATGAATTATTATATTATCTTTGAATTTCATTCGAAGATAGGCTGCATCTCAAAAATATCCAAATAAATTTGGTATTTTATTCGATTTGTGCTCAATCCGAGGAGCATCGTCGTGATCGGCGGCTCCAATAATGTGCATAAGCCTGGTGGCGCCATCGTAAGAAACATCATCAACGGCGGTTACCAAGGTGATCTCAGGATCGTCAACCCGAAGGAGGATGAAGTGCAGGGCATCAAGACCTGTCACGACGTGAAGGATCTGCCACAGACCGATCTGGCTGTGCTCGTGGTGGCAGCGAAGTTCTGTCCCGACTACGTGGAGTTCCTCTGTAGTGAGAAAGGGGTCAGAGCCTTCGTCATCATCTCTGCAGGCTTCGGTGAGGAGACACATGAGGGTGCCATCCTCGAACAGCGCATCCTGGATGCCTGTGAGAAGCACGGGGCTGCTCTCATTGGACCGAACTGCATCGGACTGTTGAACCGTAACCATCACAGCGTGTTCACCCTACCGATTCCTAATCTGGATCCGAAGGGTGTGGACTTCATCTCAGGCTCTGGTGCAACGGCGGTGTTCATCCTCGAGAGTGCGGTCAGCAAGGGCTTGCAGTTCAACAGCGTGTGGAGCATCGGCAATGGCAAGCAGATCGGCATCGAGGATGTGCTGCAGTATATGGACGAGCACTTCAATCCTGAGACCGACTCAAAGGTTAAGCTACTCTATATTGAGAATATCTCAAATCCAGACAAGCTGTTGTTCCATGCCAGTAGTCTGATTCGCAAGGGCTGTCGCATCGCAGCCATCAAGGCAGGTTCGTCAGAGAGTGGATCACGGGCTGCCTCTTCCCATACAGGGGCTATCGCATCTTCTGATGCAGCAGTAGAAGCACTCTTCCGTAAGGCTGGTATCGTGCGCTGTTTCTCACGTGAGGAACTCACCACAGCCGGCTGTATCTTTATGGTCACCTCCCACCTCTCATCCGTCAGTTCACGATCTTCTTTCAACTTCGCGATAGTCACCCATGCAGGGGGACCTGGTGTGATGCTTACCGATGCACTGTCGAAGGGCGGTCTGAGCGTACCGAAACTGGAAGGACCTCTGGCCGATGAACTGAAAGGCAAGCTCTTCCCTGGTTCTTCTGTTGCAAACCCCATCGACTTCCTGGCTACGGGTACACCGGAACAACTGGGAACAATCATCGACTATTGCGAAAATAAGTTTGAAGATATCGATGCCATTGCGGTCATCTATGGCACACCAGGACTCACGCGGCTCTTTGAGGCTTACGACGTGTTGGACAAGAAGATCAAGGAATGCAAGAAGCCTATCTTCCCTATCCTACCAAGCCTGCATACTGCAGGTCCGGAGGTGGAAGCGTTTCTGAAGCGTGGTCATGTGAACTTCAGCGATGAGGTAACACTGGCAACGACACTCTCTCAGATCATGCGCACACCTCAGCCTGCACCACCTGAAGTGCAGTTATACGGCATCGACATCCCCAGACTCAACAAGATCATCATGGGCATCAACGAGAATGGCTACGTACCGCCTCAGACCGTACGCGACATCCTTTCCTGTGCAGGTATTCCTTTAGTACCAGAGATGGTAAGCACCGCTAAAGACGAGCTCCTTGCTTTCGCTGAGAAGGTGGGCTATCCTGTTGTCGCAAAGGTTGTCGGTCCTGTCCACAAGAGCGATGTAGGCGGTGTGGCACTGAACATCCGTACTGCCGAACATCTGGCACTGGAATACAACCGGATGATGAAGATAGAGGGTGCTACGGGGGTGATGGTGCAGAAAATGCTGAAAGGTACCGAACTCTTCATCGGTGCGAAGTATGAGGAGCGCTTCGGTCATGTGGTACTCTGTGGCTTGGGCGGTATCTTCGTGGAGGTGTTGAAGGATGTGTCGTCTGGTCTGGCACCTCTGAGCTATGCTGAAGCCTACTCGATGATCCATTCCCTTCGTGGCTATAAGATCCTGAAGGGTACGCGCGGACAGAAAGGCATCAACGAACAGAAATATGCGGAGATCATCGTTCGTCTCTCTACACTGCTCCGTTTTGCGACGGAGATCAAGGAGATGGATCTCAATCCATTGCTGGCTGATGAAGATGGAGTAGTAGCAGTTGACGCACGAATTCTCATTGAAAAATGAGAAATGTAAAAATGTAAAAATGAGGACGGCGATTATCGGTGGTGGTGCCGCAGGCTTCTTCCTGGCCATCAATCTCAAAGAGATGATGCCTACGATGGAAGTGACGATCTTCGAGAAGTCGAAGAAGGTACTGGCGAAGGTGGAGGTGTCGGGTGGTGGACGTTGCAACTGCACGAACTCCTTTGCAGAAGTCAGCGACCTGTCACAGGTCTATCCACGTGGACACCGGTTGATGAAGCGTCTCTTCAAGACCTTTGATTACCACGATGCGTATGACTGGTTCGAGAAGCATGGTGTACGACTGGTGACACAGGACGACGAGTGTGTGTTTCCTGTCTCACAGGATTCCCATACCATCATCAACACCTTCCTGCTTTATGCCAAACGGTTAGGCGTGGAGATCCTGACCGAACGGAAGATTACTTCTCTCGACGAACTGAAAGACTACGACTACATCGCTGTGACGACTGGTGGCGGTACGGCTTCCATGGCTGGTGTGCCAACGATAGAGAACGTACCGTCACTGTTTACCTTCAACATCGAAGACGAGGCGTTACATGCTCTGATGGGAACGGTGGTGGAAGAGGCAACTGCCTATATCCCTGGTACTAAGTTCAAGGCATCTGGTCCACTGCTCATCACCCACTGGGGAATGAGCGGTCCGGCTATCTTACGCCTCTCCAGCTATGCAGCACGCGAACTGCATGAGCATCTGTATCAGATGCCGTTGGCTGTCAATTGGTGCAGTAGAAAGGATGCCGAGGTACAGACAGGACTGCAGAACATCATGGCGCAGCATCCTCAGAAGCAGTTAGCAACGATACGTCCTTTCAATCTCCCTACCCGACTGTGGAACTATCTTCTGGAGAAGACCTTAGGAGAACGGGCTCAGTATCGCTGGCAGCATCTCACACAGAAGGACCTGAACCGTTTGACCAACTGTCTCTGCAACGACAACTATCAGATTGCTGGCCGTGCAGCCTTCAAGGATGAGTTTGTCACCTGCGGGGGTGTCAGTCTCTCTGCTGTCGATGCCAACACCTTGGAAAGCAAAGACCTCCCCTGCGTCTTCTTTGCAGGAGAGGTCCTCGATATCGATGGTGTCACGGGCGGCTTTAACTTCCAGGCAGCCTGGACGACAGCTTATATCGTGGCACAGGCTATTGCCAGGCACCATTAAATACTTATTTCAGCTTCGATGCCACAAGGGCTTCCAGACTGTCGAGCGACTTCAGGTTACGTGGGGTGGCATCGGTAGCCTCCAAGCGGATACCATAGGCATCAGAGAGTACCATCAGGATGGTTGTCACCCCCAAGGAGTCGAGTTCACTAAACAGGAATTCTGAATCGAAATCTACTAAAGGTAAGGCGTCTTCTAATAATTCTCTTATATGTTCTTTTTCTTTCATATGCTTTGAATAATTAATGCACTGTTGGTACCACCGAAACCAAACGAGTTGCTCAGTACGGTGTTTACCTCAGTCTCTACTGTTTTTATGGCGAGATTCAATGGTTCAGAATATTCGTCAGGTTGTTCGAAGTTGATGTTGGGTGCCACGAAGTGGTTCTGCATCATCAGGATGCTATATACGATCTCTGAGGCACCTGCCATCCAACACTCATGACCAGTCATCGACTTGGTTGAGCTGATGAGGGCATGCTGTCCACGGAACAGGCGGTCGAGGGCGATGGCCTCATACATATCACCTTGTGGCGTAGAGGTGGCGTGGGCATTGATATAATCGATATCACTCACCTCCAGTCCTGCCTGCTTCAAGGCACGGGTCATGGCAATCACACTACCGTTGTCACTGGGTTCTGAGATACCTCCTCCATTACCCGAGAAGCCATAGCCTTTCACTTCTGCCAGGATCGTAGCACCACGTGCCACGGCATGCTCATAATCCTCTAACACGAGGGCTGCTGCACCACCACTGGGAATCAGTCCGTCACGACTCTTGTCAAAGGGCCTGCTGGCCTTGGTGGGTTCATCAGTCCTTATAGAGAAAGCGCCTAAGGCATCAAATGAGGACATCGAATAGGGATTCGTCTCCTGCGCACCACCACAGAGCACCATCTCCTGCAGACCTTGCTGGATCAGCATATAACCCAGTCCGATGGCGTGACTGCCACTGGAACAGGCGGCACTCACCGTGAAGTTCACACCTGTCAGATGGAAGATCGAGGTGAGGTTCATCGTCACTGTCGAGTTCATCGACTGGAACACGCTGCCATAGCCCAGCAACGCGGAGTCGTGGTGTTGTTCCATGAGCAGGGCCGACTCTCTGACAGCCTTGGCTGAAGAGTCATTGCCGAAGATACAACCCACCTCATGCTGACGCAGATAGTCATCATCCATCAGGGCCTGTTCAAAAGCCTGGCGCGAGGCCATATAGGCATACTGCGCCTCTTCCGACATGCCGACACGGGTATGGCGATCCAGCATCTGTTTGGTGATCACAGGGGTCTCCACCAGTCCTGTCAGACCGGAGCGATAGCCATAGGTGATACGCTCCTGATCGAGTACAATACCCGACTTACCATGAAAGAGCGACTCCTTCACGGTCTCTCGGTCTGTACCTAGACACGACCAGATGCCCATCCCCGTAATGACAACCCTTCTCACCCCTTTAAATATCTAATTTTTTAATTTTTACATTTTTACATTATGTATAAAGTCCGCCGTTAATATTGATCACCTCACCAGTGATATAGGCAGCCTCGTCAGAAGCCAGGAAGGCAGCCAGTGCAGCCACTTCCTCTGGTTTACCGAAACGACCTGTCGGAATCGACTTCTTCAGGTCATCCACAGGCAGTCCCTTGGTCATATCGGTCTCGATGAATCCAGGGGCAATGGCATTCACGGTAATATTACGGGGACCCACCTCCTGAGCCAGCGACTTCGTGGCACCGATGATGGCAGCCTTTGCAGCACTGTAGTTAGCCTGTCCGGGCAGACCCTTCACACCAGAGAGCGAAGCCATATTGATGATACGACCACCACGCTTACGAGGCATCATGTGCTTCAGCAAATGACGGGTGATGAAGAAATAGCCGTTCAGGGTGGTATCAAGCACGCTGTGCCAGTCTTCATCCGACATCATGAACATCACGTTGTCACGACGGATACCGGCATTGTTGACCAGACAACCGAACCAGTCTTCGGGATGAGCTGCCTCCCATTGTGTCAGGGCGGCCTCTATTGCCTTGGGATCACTGGTGTCGAAGGGCAACAGCTCTGCTGTACCCCCGTTGGCAGCGATCTCATCAGCTACCTGCTGGGCAGCCTCTTTGTTACTCAGGAAATTAATCACTACAGGCCAGCCTGCTGCAGCAAGGCGCAGGGCAACAGCCTTTCCAATACCTCGGGATGCACCCGTCACTAATGCGTATTTCATCGCGTTTCTGTCTTATCTGTTCAAAAATATTGTGCAAAAGTAATCCTTTTTTGTCAATTATCCAAAAAAACATTCTAAAAGTTACTTTTTCTTGCTAAAAATGCAATTCGTATCCAAAAGTTTTTGTATCTTTGCCAGAAAATTCATATCTAACTTAAACTTTTTATGGAACAGAAACGTTACGGTCATTTCGACGACCAGCATCGCGAGTATGTCATTACAGACCCGCAGACTCCTTGGCCCTGGATCAACTATCTGGGCAATGAGGATTTTTTCTCCCTCATCTCTAATACCGCCGGTGGCTACAGCTTCTACAAGGATGCTAAGTTCCGCCGTATCACACGCTATCGCTACAACAACGTGCCGATGGACAACGGCGGGCGTTATTTCTACATCAAGGATGGCAATACCGTGTGGAATCCTGGTTGGAAACCCTGCAAGACGCCACTCGACTTCTATGAGTGCCGTCATGGCATGAGCTACACCCGTATTACAGGTAAGAAGAATGGCGTCGAGGCCTCTGTGCTCTTCTTCGTGCCCCTGAAGAAATGGTGCGAGGTACAGAAGCTCACACTGAAGAACGAGTCTTCTGAGGTGAAGCAGCTGAAGCTCTTCTCGTTTGAGGAGTGGTGCCTCTGGAATGCTGCCACCGACATGGAGAATTTCCAGCGTAACTTCTCTACCGGTGAGGTGGAGATAGAAAACTCTACGATTTATCATAAGACAGAGTACCGTGAGCGTCGTAACCACTACGCTTTCTATCATGTAAACGCACCGATCCAGGGCTTTGATACCGACCGTGAGACCTTCGTAGGCCTCTACAACGAGTTCGCTAATCCCGATGCTGTCATGGAGGGTAAGCCCCGTAACTCTCATGCCCATGGCTGGAGCCCGATTGCCTCACACTATATCGAGGTAACACTCAAGCCTGGTGAGAGCAAGGACTTTGTATTCCTGCTGGGTTATATTGAGAATGAACAGGATGAAAAGTTCGAGGCACCTCAGGTGATCAACAAGAAGAAAGCACACGCACTCATTGCTGAGCTCGACACCACCGAGAAGGTGGATAAGGCCTTTGCAGCCCTCTGCGAGTACTGGGATGCGCTGTTGAACATCTACAAGGTAAAGACAGGCAACGACAAGCTCGACCGTATGGTAAACATCTGGAACCAGTACCAGTGTATGGTCACCTTCAACTTCTCTCGCAGTGCAAGTTTCTTCGAGAGTGGTGTCGGCCGTGGCATGGGCTTCCGTGATTCCAACCAGGATCTCGTGGGCTTCGTACATCAGATACCGCCACGCGCCCGTCAGCGCATCATCGACATTGCTTCGACACAGTTCCCTGATGGCGGTTGCTATCACCAGTACCAGCCCCTGACAAAGCGTGGAAACAACGATATCGGCGGCGGTTTCAACGATGATCCCTGCTGGCTTATCTTCGGTACCGTGGCCTATATCAAGGAGACAGGCGACTTCTCGATTCTCGATGAGATGGTGCCCTTCGACAATCAGCCCGGTTCTGAGGTGACACTCTTCGACCACCTGAAGATCTCGATGGATCATGTCATCAAGAACCTCGGTCCTCATATGCTGCCGTTGATTGGTCGTGCCGACTGGAACGACTGTCTGAACCTGAACTGCTTCTCATGGGATCCCAACGAGAGCTTCCAGACCACCGAGAATGTGTCTGAGGGCACGAAGGCAGAGAGCTTGATGATCGCCGGTCTCTTCGTAGTCACCGGTAAGGACTATGTGGCTCTCTGTAAGAAGATCGGCAAGGCCGACGAGGCTGCCCGTATGCAACAGGCTGTCGATGCGATGATCGAGGCTGTGAAGAAGCATGGCTGGGACGGTGAGTGGTATCTCCGTGCCTACGACTTCTACGGCCGTAAGATCGGTTCCAACGAATGTGAGGAGGCTAAGATCTTCATCGAGTCACAGGGCTGGTGTACAATGGCTGAGATCGGTGCTGAAGACGGCATGGTGGCTAAGTCGCTCGACTCCTGCAAGAAATACCTGGAATGCGAGCATGGCATGGTGCTGAACAATCCAGCTTTCTCGAAGTACATCTATGAATATGGTGAGATATCTTCTTATCCCGAAGGCTATAAGGAAAATGCCGGTATCTTCTGTCACAACAATCCTTGGGTGATCATCGGTGAGTGCATCGCAGGTCGTGGTAACGATGCCTGGAGCCATTACGCTAAGATCCTGCCCTCATACGTGGAGGAGAAATACCAGACGCTGCATAAGGTAGAGCCATACGTGAACTGTCAGATGGTAGCCGGTAAGGATGCCTTCAAGCCCGGTGAGGGTAAGAACTCCTGGCTCACGGGTACAGCTGCCTGGATGTGGTACACGGTATCAGAGTTTATCCTCGGAATCAAGCCCGACTACGACGGCATCCGCATTGATCCCTGTCTGCCAGAGACAGCCACCGACTATGTGGTAACCCGTAAGTTCCGTGAGGCAGAATATGAGATCACCATCCATCCGAACGGCAGTCAGAAGGGTGTGAAGCAGATCACGCTCGACGGCAAGTCGGTTGATGGTACCGTCATCCCCTACTCTGCTGGCAAGCATACGGTAGAAGTTACGATGTAAGAAGTAACGTTTCGCTTATCAAAAAGTGGCTTTCCGCAATGCGAAAAACCACTTTTTAGCGTCTGAAAAGTTACTTTTCAGAAGTGGATGTTCACGTCGAGACCCACCTGTACGGGTGTGCCCTTCTGTGCGAAGTAGCGTTGGCCTCCAGCTGCGCTTGATGCCACAGCGAAGGTATTGTAATGCGTGTTGGTCAGGTTGCGTCCCCAGAGGCTGACAACGACAGGGCCGAAGTCATAGTCGGCATGCGCACCGAGCAGGGCATAGAACTTCTGGGCGTAGGTGTTAGCCTCGTCCCACCATGTCTTACCCTGACCTGAGAGGTTGGCACCAAGGGTGAACTTACCAAAATGGTAGTCGATCATGGCGCTCAGCGTGTGCTGCGGTACATAAGGCACATAGTTGTCCTTGAAATCCTCATATTCATCAAATTTTGCGTTGGTGTAACCATAGGTCAGTCCCCAGTCGAGGGCGTTGTCAACAGCCTTACCTCGCAGGGTAGCCTCCACACCCAAGGAGTGGCTCTTACCGGCATTCACCATCATACGACCGTAGTTCGAACCTGGAATCATCTGTGAGAGCTGCTGGTTGCGGATCTTCATATAGTAGAGGGCGAGGTCGAAGTGTACCTGTGAGTCGAAGAGGTTCAGGTGGGTACCGATCTCATAGTTCCACGACTCCTCGGGCTTATAGGCAATCGTCTCCTCGATAGCGTCATAGTCGGCAACGGTATGCGCCACGTCATAGTCGCCGCGCATGGCATCCTGCTGATGCGCATTCAGGTCGGTCTGCAGGATATCGCTGAACATCTGGATGTTGTAACCGCCGGCACGATAGCCTTTGGACACAAGGGCATAGATGTTACCGATCTTCTCATCGAAGGTATAGGTCAGTCCGATCTTCGGCAACAGCTGGGTATAGGTCTTAGAACGACTGTCCTGCACATGTGAGGTGAGATGATAGGTAGCCTGACGCTCGGCAGTGCCGCCTGTCATGTTCATATAGGCCAGGGCATCGTACTCGATCTTCACCCGATCGACATTGAAACGGAGACCGAGGGTGAGCTTCAGGCGATCAGCCAACAGGATGTTTGACTCGTGGAAGACGGCAAAGTTGAACGTGGGTGTCTTGAACGACTCAGGCACGCCCATCTCTACATTCATCGACACCCCTTCGATAGCTTTCTGCACACCAGCATCTGCTGGTACATACGCGGATACATCGACTGCTGCATGGCGCCACGCATGGCGTTGGTGATGGCATTTCCGATAGGAGCGGTGATGGCATCGCCGAAATACACAGGTGCATCTGTGCGCAACCACTGATAGGCCCCAAAGAGACCTGTGGCATGCTGCCAGCGACTCTTGTCGTGCGAGCGGAGCACGAACTCCTGTGTAAGGGCGTTCATCTTCTGATTCTGATGAAGTTGCAGATAGTCGGGTGTCATATAGTCCTGATCCATCAGCATCATATCCTTGAGGTACTGATAGCTGGTGGTAGAGGTGAAGAGCAGCTTCTCCATGTTGTAGCCAATAGAGACACCCGTATTGAACATATTACGCTTATAGCCGTTCATGATGGTGGTGGCAGGATCCATCACCGTCTCGTCGGCAGGCAGGAAACTCGAGCTCTCGATATAGGGCAGATAATCGAAAGGATGGAACTCTCCGTAGGCAAAGCCGTTCTGGTTCACATACTGGTAATCAGCCGTCCAGTCGAACTTCAGCTTCGGGTTAGGCTGATAGATCAGGCGCAGCTTACCGCCAGCCTCATTGCTCTTGTCGTTCTTCTCAGAGAAGTTATCATTGTTGATAAAGCCTTTGAGACCACTGTAGAAGCCAGCCACCGTAAAGGCGAGCTTGTCGCTGGGACGATGGTGGTGAGCCACCTCTACATTACTATACAGACCTGTTCCAATGCCAAGACGGATGTCCGTACCCTGATAGTTCATGGGGTTCTTGGAGTAGATACGCACCAGTCCACCCTCGGTGTTCTGTCCGTAAAGGGTACCCTGAGGTCCACGCAGGATATCCACACGGTCGAGCATATAGAAATGATTGTTGAAGGCAGCCTTCGACATCAGGGGGATGTTATCGTAATAGACACCCACTGCCGGACTGTTGACACGTGAACCGATACCACGTACATACATTGAAGAGGTGAGGCGTGAGCCATACGACGGCATGGTGAACGATGGTACATACTGCGACAACTGCGACAGGTCGCGCACGTTAAGCTGCTGGAGCTGCTCACTGCCAAACACGTTCGAACTGACGGGCTGGAGGCGCAGGCGCACCTGTTCTTTGGGTTGGGAAATAACCACCACTTCGTCAAGGTCTACTACTTTACTAGAATCAGTAAGAGCCTCGGTATCAAGGCTCCTGAGAGGGGCAGCCATAGCTGTCAGCTGACTACCCAGTGCCAATAGCACGAAAACATTCTTTTTATTCATTAATTCTTCAACTTATGTTTATATAGGGTGCAAGGGAAGTGCAAGGCGAACGCAGAGTCGAGCTTGTTCGAACTATGCTGAGCCGCAGCCTTCACTCGCAGCGCATTTTTCGAAATGCGCTGCAAAGGTACACCAATTCCTCCACCTGTGCAATCCCCATTTATGAGGATTTTCACATGATAGCTGACGAAACGTCAGATAATGCGCCATTTTGTCAGGAATTATTCCTCAGGCATAAGGTTTGAACAATAACCAATAAACAATAACCAATAAACGTTGAAGATTAAATAAGGAGGAATAAGATATGACACTCGACAAATTTACAATCAAAGCACAAGAGGCTGTACAGCAGGCGGTGAACACCGCACAGCTGAACGGTCAGCAGGTCATCGAACCTGTACACATACTGAAAGGTGTATTGGAGAAGGCGAAGGACGTAACGAACTTCATCTTCCAGAAACTCGGGGTGAACGGCCAGCAGATCGAGATGCTCTTAGAGCAGGAGATCAAGCATCTGCCGAAGGTGCAAGGCGGTCAGCCCTATCTCTCTAACGATAGTAACAATGTACTCGTGCGTGCGCAGGAGACAGCCCAGAAGATGGGCGATGAGTTTGTGAGCGTAGAACCGATCCTGCTCGCCCTGCTCAGCGTGAACTCTACCGCAGCCCGTATCATGAAGGATGCCGGTTGTACGGAGAAGGAGATGCTGCAGGCCATCCAGGCACTGCGCCAGGGACAGAAGGTGCAGTCGCAGTCGGCTGACGACAACTACCAGAGTCTGGAGAAGTACGCCAAGAACCTTGTTGATATGGCGCGTCAGGGTAAGCTCGACCCTGTGATCGGGCGTGACGATGAGATCCGTCGTCTGTTGCAGATCCTCTCCCGTCGTACGAAGAACAACCCGATCCTGATTGGTGAGCCAGGTACTGGTAAGACCGCCATCGTGGAAGGTCTGGCAGGTCGTATCGTACGTGGTGACGTGCCAGAGAACCTGAAGGACAAACAGCTCTATTCCCTCGACATGGGTGCGCTGGTGGCAGGTGCGAAGTATAAGGGTGAGTTTGAGGAGCGCCTGAAGAGCGTCATCAACGAGGTGACGAAAGCAGAAGGCCGCATCATCCTCTTCATCGATGAGATCCACACGCTGGTAGGTGCCGGCGGTGGTGAGGGTGCGATGGACGCTGCCAACATCCTGAAGCCAGCCCTCGCCCGTGGTGAGCTCCGTGCCATCGGTGCCACCACCCTGAATGAGTATCAGAAGTATTTCGAGAAGGACAAGGCTCTGGAGCGCCGATTCCAGACCGTAATGGTCGATGAGCCTGATGAGCTCTCTGCCATCTCTATCCTGCGAGGCTTGAAGGAACGCTACGAGAACCACCACAAGGTGCGTATCCAGGATGACGCCTGTATCGCTGCCGTACAACTCTCTGAGCGATATATCTCAGAAAGGTTCCTGCCTGATAAGGCCATCGACCTGATGGACGAGGCAGCTGCCAAACTGCGCATGGAGCGCGACTCCGTGCCAGAGGAGCTCGATGAGATCACCCGCCGCCTGGCCCAGCTCGAGATCGAGCGCGAAGCCATCAAGCGCGAGGGCGACGAGCCTAAGATAGCCCAACTCGACAAAGAGATTGCCGAGCTCCGCGAGCAGGAGACACACTTCCGTGCCAAGTGGGAAGGTGAGCGCCAGCTGGTGAATAAGATCCAGCAGGACAAGCAAGATATTGAGAATCTGAAATACGAAGCCGAGCGTGCAGAGCGCGAAGGCGACTATGGCAAGGTGGCTGAGATACGCTACTCGAAGCTGAAGGCCCTCGAAGATGACATCAAGGCCATCCAGGCACAGCTGGCAAACACCCAGAACGGCAATTCGCTGATACGCGAGGAGGTGACAGCCGACGATATCGCAGAGGTGGTAAGTCGCTGGACAGGTATCCCTGTCACGAAGATGATGCAGAGTGAGCGTGAGAAGCTGCTGCATCTCGAAGCAGAGCTCCATAAGCGTGTGATTGGTCAGGAGGAGGCGATCACGGCGGTCTCTGATGCCGTACGCAGAAGCCGTGCCGGCTTACAGGATCCGAAACGACCGATAGCCTCATTCATCTTCCTCGGCACAACAGGTGTCGGTAAGACCGAACTGGCAAAGACACTCGCCGACTACCTCTTCAACGATGAGACGATGATGACACGTATCGACATGTCGGAGTATCAGGAGAAGTACAGCGTGAGCCGACTCATTGGTGCGCCTCCGGGCTACGTCGGCTACGATGAGGGCGGTCAGCTCACAGAGGCCGTGCGCCGCAAGCCTTACTCAGTGGTGCTCTTCGATGAGATCGAGAAGGCGCATCCGGATGTGTTCAACATCCTGTTGCAGGTGCTTGACGACGGTCGGTTGACGGACAACAAGGGACGTACCGCCAACTTCAAGAACACCATCATCATCATGACCTCGAATGCGACACGTGAACAGTTGCGCCAGACGATGCGTCCGGAGTTCCTGAACCGTATCGACGAGATCATCACCTTCACGCCGCTAAGAAGGTGACGGAGATGCTGGCACCTCAGGGCATCAAGTTGGAGTGCACACCTCAGGCCATCAACTATCTGGCTGAAGAGGGTTACGACCCGGAGTTTGGTGCCCGTCCTGTGAAACGAGCCATCCAGCAGTTCGTGCTCAACGACCTGTCGAAGAAGCTGCTTGCCGACGAGGTGGATCGCTCGAAGCCGATCATCATCGATGAGTTTGGCGAAGGATTAGTTTTCCGGAATTGATATAGAGGCCTGGTGTCTGAGGCTCACCGGGCATCTGTCTGCCATGAAGGTCATACCACGGGGTGTGACCTTCATCTGTTTTCACGCCATGGATGCCCGTACCCTCTTTCATATAGTCGAAAGAGATGGTGCCGTCGGCGGCTTGAAAGATGTTGGTGACAGACTTCGACATGAACAGTTTTCCCTGAGCATTCTCCGTAAAGAGTGTGGCAGCCGGTGAACTGCTGTCCGTCAGACTCTGGTTGCCGGCATTAGGATAAGACGAGGTACTGAGATAGATATTACGCAGACAGTTGGGCATAGACCACTTCTGCGGGTCTTCACCATCGTTATTGGGATCCCAGGTCATATAGTCCTTCCCGTCGGCATGGAACAGATCGTAGCGATAGTGCCTGTCGGAGATGTTCACTTTATTATTGCCCCAACTGGCCTTCTCATAATCCACATGATAGATGAGCAGACCATTACCGGGTATGCCGTAATCCCAGCCTGTCTGCTGGCGGTTTTCCAACAGATAGTATTCGTAAGGATTACCCGAGTTACGGATGATGTATGTCTTGCCGCCATCACTGAGAGACTCCATGCCTGTAATTGTCGTTTCAGCAGTCAGTTCCTCAGGCTCTCCCCACCCCAGGTACATCTTCTCCATAGCCGAGAGATTAGGTGGGCACCAGCCTTTGTTGGTGTAGTTACCGCCATCCATCAGGTCCCACTCGTCCACTGCCGAGAAAGCGCTTGTGTTTTCCAAGGGATAGAGGTCTGGCAGTCCCAGACAATGACAGAACTCATGGGCAATCGTGCCAAAACCCATGACGGAGTCATCGTTCCACAACTCTGTGATGATAGAGCCAAAATTGACAGGGACGTCACCAGGCAACTTAAAAGAATAGGTTGTGGTGTTGGGCCAGGTATAACCATACTCCAAACTACCCGTGTAACCAGCCAGGATGAAGATCACCTGATTCACCACGCCATCACCATCCCAGTCGTAGATGGAGAAGTCGTTTTGCACGAGCTTACGCAACTCCTCATTGGCCATCGGGGGGATATCCAGACCATTATAGTCGCCGCCATGCCCACCGGCTTTCTTATCCACTTTCACCGGTCCATAGACATCAAACAGGAGATTCAGGCGTCCGCCTGACTGCTCCCGGAAATAGTCTGCCATACAGCCTAATCCTACACCCTCGTTGTAGCCTTCCTCATTGAAGACACGGGCGTAAAAAGACTGAGGATCAGCCATTGAGAAGTCCAAGTCGTTAAACGTGACGAGCACCACAGGCTGACGGTAGGTCTTGTTCGGATCGAAGTCATAAGGATCGGGCAGGACATATCCACTTCCCCGTGTCTCAGCCCGATCGCCGGGAATGACACAGCCCTTGCGCTGAGCGCTGGCTGTAATCACAGCCAGCGCCAGCAACAAAGCTATCGTAAAAAGCCTTCTCACCCTTCTTACCTTTTTACCTTCTTACCTTTTCTCCGGGCACCAAGGTTTCAAGGTCTTGAAGAAGTCATTACCCTTGTCATCCACGAGGATGAATGCGGGGAAGTCCTCAACCTCAATCTTCCACACAGCCTCCATGCCGAGCTCGGGATACTCCACGCACTCGATGCTCTTGATAGAGCTCTGAGAGAGCACAGCAGCCACACCACCGATAGTTCCCAAATAGAAACCACCATGCTTCTTACAAGCCTCGGTCACCACGTCAGAACGGTTACCCTTGGCAATCATCACGAGTGAGGCACCGTTAGCCTGGAACTCATCCACGTACGGATCCATACGGTTGGCTGTGGTCGGTCCCATCGAACCACAAGGATAGCCCTCTGGTGTCTTGGCAGGTCCTGCATAAAGCACGGGATACTTCTTGAAGTACTCAGGCATACCCTCACCAGCATCCAGACGAGCCTTCAGCTTGGCATGGGCGATGTCACGCGCCACGATGATGGTACCCTTCAGGTTTACACGGGTAGAGACAGGATATTTAGACAGCTCCTTACGAACAGCATCGATACCCTCGTTCAGGTCGATCTCGATACCCTTGCCACCCTCACCTGGCTTGCGCAGCTCCTCAGGGATCAGCTCTGTGGGGTTGCTGTCCATCTTCTCAAGCCAGATACCGTCGGCATTGATCTTGGCCTTGATGTTTCTATCTGCAGAGCAAGAAACGCCCATACCGATCGGACAAGAGGCACCATGACGAGGCAGACGGATCACACGGATGTCGTGAGCCAGGTACTTACCACCGAACTGAGCACCCAGACCGATCTTCTGAGCCTCCTTGATGAGCTTCTGCTCCAGGTCGATATCACGGAAGGCACGACCAGTCTCGTCACCCGTTGTGGGCAGACCGTCGTAGAACTTGATAGAAGCCAACTTCACAGTGAGCAGGTTCTTCTCAGCTGATGTACCACCGATCACGAAGGCGATGTGGTATGGCGGACAGGCAGCTGTACCCAGACTCTTCATCTTCTCTACCAGGAAGGGGATGAGTGTACCCTCGTTCTGGATGGTAGCCTTGGTCATGGGATAGAAGTAAGTCTTGTTGGCAGAACCACCACCCTTTGCCACCATCACGAACTTATACTCGGCACCCTCGGTAGCCTCGATGTCAATCTGTGCGGGCAGGTTACAACGGGTGTTCACCTCGTCGTACATGTTCAGCGGTGCGTTCTGCGAGTAGCGCAGGTTATCCTGCGTAAAGGTGTTGAACACACCCAGACTCAGTGCCTCCTCATCCTCGAAGCCGGTCCAGATCTGCTGTCCCTTCTCACCATGGATGATGGCGGTACCTGTATCCTGACAGAAAGGCAGGATGCCCTTGCAAGCCACCTCTGCATTGCGCAGGAACTGCAGGGCTACGTACTTGTCGTTCTCTGAGGCCTCAGGATCGGTCAGGATCTTAGCCACCTGCTCGTTGTGCTCACGACGCAGCATGAACTCCACATCGTGGAAAGCCTGCTGTGCCAACAGGGTCAGGGCCTCCTTAGAGACCTTCACGATTTGCTTTCCTTCAAACTCGGCGGTTGTCACGCCTTCCTTACTCAACAAGCGGTACTCCGTCTTGTCCTCGCCCACCTGAAACATCGGGGCATACTTAAATTCAACTGTTTTAGCCATAAACGTATTTGTTTGTTAATATCCAAAAATATCTTCCAGTGTCAGGCGGCGGATCGGACCGATCTTGCCTAAAGCCTCCATGTCGAGTTCCTTCTCATCACCCAGGATGATGTAACGGAACGTCTTGTGCGCCATGTTAGCCCGTTCGAAAGCCGCGATATCCTTCAGTGTGAGCTTCTGGATAGCCTGATAGGTAGCCTCAGAGAGATCCTTCTCCAGTCCAAGGCGCTTGGTGATGAGATAACGGCTGATGATGCCACCCTTACGCACACGTGTGGTAGCCATCTGCTTCAGCACACTCTCCTTGGCAACCTTGAAGGCAGCCTCACTCTCGGGGATGGTATCCAGAATCTGATGGAACTGGTTGATGCAGTCCATCATCTTATCGTTCTGTGAGATGATATGGGTAAAGAAGAACTCCTTCTCGCCCTTTCGGTCAGGTCTGATATAGCCTGCACCGGCATTATACGCCAGACCACGAGCCTCGCGCATCTCCTGGAACACGATGCCGTTCATGCCTGAGCCATAATACTCGTTAAACAACGTCTGCACACCCGTCTCATCAGGGTTCCACGTACGGTCCTCATTATGGTACATACGCATATAGATATTCTTCGCATCATAAGGTGCGATCCATACCTCGTTCTTCGGTGTCAGCTCTCGGGTGAAGGGCTTTCCCTGTGGCACGGGCTTCAGCACCGCTGGCGTGGGATGCTCCTTCGCCAACAGCTCTGAGAGTTCCTGTGTAGGCATCGGACCGTAGTAGAGCACGGTATGCGCCATGTTACGCAGGTCGCTCAACAGATTGAGCAGTGCCTGCGGGTCAGTCTCACGCAACTGCTGTTCGGTCATATCGTCACGACGCATATTATGAGGACCGTAGAGCGCGTAGTGGTACAGATAGTCGAAACAGGTACGCTGGTCCTGTTTGCGGTTCTCACGCGACTTCATGATCATCTCCACGAAGCTGTTATAGGAATCCTTGTCAGCCTGTGCGTTCTGCAGCAGATCCTCCAGCAGGTGGAGGGCTGCCGGCATATTCTCACTCAGGCCGGAGAGCGAGATGTTCAGGTTGTCGGCATTCACGTTCACGCTGTAGTTGCAGGCGAGGTTGTAGAACTTCTGCTTCACCTCTGTAGCAGAGAGCACCTTGGTACCCACCACCTCCAGATAGTCGCTCACCATGTCATAGCGGTTGTCATCCTCATGTCCGAACTCATAGCGGAAGGTCAGTGTAAACAGTCCGTCGTTGGTATTCTTCACATAGAGCAGAGGCAGATTCCCTTTGGTCTTGGCGATGGTCAGCTGCTTGTCGAAGTCCACGAACTCCGGATGGATCGGCTCCACCTGACTGTTCTGGATATCCTTCACAAACTGACTCACGAGATCACGGTTCGTCGGTATCGGGGTGATAGCCGGTTTGTCGATCTTCTTCTGCAGGGAATCTACCCCCTGACGCTTGAAGACGGTCGCATAGCCCTCGGTAAAGAAACGGTTGGCGAAATCCACGATCTGCTGTTTGGTGAGCTTCGACATACGGTTGAGCGCACCCACATGCTTCTCCCAGCTGTCGCCATTGATAAAGGCATCCAGGAACTCACCCACGCGCCAGCGATTACTCTCCAGTCCGCGCTGGTAGTTCAATTTCATGTTGTTGATCACCGCAGGCAACAGGTCGTCGGAGAAGTTACCCTTCTTCAGGTTCTCAATCTCACCCAACAGGAGCGTACGCACCTCCTCCAGACTTTGGTTAGGCTTCGGCATGCCCATCATCAGGAAGGCGGAATAGTCCTGCATGGCCTGGAGTCCGCAACCGGCACTCTGTACCCGCATGGCCTGGTTCAGGTTCAGGTCGATAAGACCAGCCCTACCGTTGTTCAGCATATAAGCAATCACGTCGAGGGTGTCGCACTGCAGGTCGGACGCTTTCTTGGCGAGCCATCCCATCCACACCTGTTCTGCCTGCTGCCCGACCACGGTCGTATCCGTTGGAGCGGTCAGCGCCTTCTGTTCCGGGAACACAGGCTGCTGTACGTCGGCAGCCGGCTTCCAGCCACCGAAGTACTGGTCGATGATGGCAATGGTCTTGTCGGGATCGAAGTCACCCGCCATACAGATGGCTATATTATTAGGCACATACCATTTATTGAAGTAGTTCTCGATGTTCACGATCGAAGGATTCTTCAGATGCTCCTGCGTGCCGATGGTGGTCTGTGTGCCATAGGGATGCGTTGGTGTCAGCTTCTTGCCCAGCGCACTCATCACCTTGTCGTTGTCGTTCGTCAGGTAGATGTTATACTCCTCATACACAGCCTCCAGCTCGGTATGGAAGCCACGGATCACCATGTTCTGGAAACGGTCGCTCTGGATCTTCGCCCAGTTCTCGATCTCGTTCGAGGGGATATCCTCCGTATAGCAGGTCACGTCGTTAGAGGTGAACGCATTGGTACCCTCAGCACCGATGGCAGCCATCAGCTTGTCGTACTCATTGGGAATGAAGTACTGCGCAGCCACCTGACTCACGGAGTCAATCTCATGATAAGCCTGCTTGCGCTGTTCAGGATCCGTCAGCAGACGATAGCGCTCATAACGCGCCTTGATATCCTTCAACAGCGGCGCCTCAGCCTCAGCATTGGTCGTACCGAAGTGGTTCGTGCCCTTAAACATCAGGTGCTCCAGATAATGAGCCAGGCCTGTGGTCTCGGCAGGATCGTTCTTCGAACCCGTCCGTACGGCGATATACGTCTGAATACGGGGCTTCTCATTGTTCACAGAGAGATACACCTTCAGCCCATTGTCCAAGGTATAGATCCGGGTGTTCAGCAGATCACCCTCCACCTTCTCATACTTATAATCTTTTGCCTGTGCACTTAAACTCATCAAAGCACAAGCCGCTACTATCAAAAACTTAGTTTTCATAATCTATTTCATGATCAAGTTTCTCTAAAAAGTCGTCAAAGACCGTCTTATCCACATCACCCATCGCATACTCCTTCTCCGCATCCTTACGGATCTCTGCGATCCAGGCACGACGCGCCTTCACGTAATCCTGGTGGATACGCTCACAGGCAGCCGCGTCCAACTCGTCAAGATGGTAGTAGTCCAAAATCATCTGGTAGCTCCATGCCCAACGATAGTCTGAATAACTGTTATGTATGTCTGAGAAGCGGTCGAGCACCTGCTGGATATTGTCGATAATACCGTTCTTGATATCCTCAATCAGCCCCTGTTCCTCACTCTCAGGCAACAGCAGACCGCTCAGATCTGTCCACTTGCCCTGACCGACGGTACTGACTGGTCTGCCCACATACCCTTCTTTCTGGGCACGCTTCAGCACAGCACCCATATAGATACGCAGGGCGATATCGTAATACTTCAGACCTTTCTTCAACGACGAGGCGTTGATCACATACTCATGGAAGTTATAGGTCGATACATTATCACCCGAGGCATGACGCAGATCTTTCAGAATCTGGATGCCCTGGATGATCTCACCCACCGTGAAAGGCGAGAGCCAGTCGAAGTTGATGATACTCTTCCGCGACTGCTTCGAACGCTTGTCACGCTTCGGCCATTTCTTGATATCACGGTAGAGTCCCACGGTCGTGATGTTACGACCAGGCACCAGATAACAGTCGTCACCATAAGCCACGAGATAAGAGAAAGGCAGGTTGCGCGTATCAGGATGGTGCATCAGCTTACCGAAGCAGACAGAGAATGCTCCGATCGTGGCAGGCATCAGGATATAAGCGCCAGAAGCTGTCTTTGTACCACGCTCCAGGGTTCCGTAGTGCAAGGGTCCCATCTTGTAGGCATGGTTGGAGAAGTTGGTGTTAGAGCCGGCATTATAGAACGAGAACTCACCACCGATCAGCAGCGAGCTCTTATGGTGACTGGCACAGAAAGGTCCGCAGAAGGCGGCACAGGCCTCACCGTTGGCCATAAACGAGTTGGCGAAGAACAAGCTGGCCTCAGCCGTAAAACCGTTTGTCACCTGACAGGCCTCACCCACGAAGCAGTCCTGCATCTTCACGGAGTTGTTGATTGAGCAACCGTCACAGATGATCGAGTTCTCACAGATCACACCCGTACCGATAAATACAGGCGCATCCATCGAACTCATCACCGTGCACTCCGAGAGTCGGGCTGCACCACTGATCTCGCAGTCACCCTTGATGATCGTGTTCGTGATATCCTTTGCATTGATGATTTTTACGTTGTTGCCAATATAACCACGCTCAGGACGCGACACACGGAGCTCATCTTCAATCATCTGCTGCAGGGCTTTCTTCAACACCTTGTCACGGTCATGCTTCACCATGAAAGCCGCCAACTGGCTGTTCAGCTCACGGAAGATGATCACATTGCCATCACCCATCTCGTTGAGCACAGAGATCACGCTGCCTTCACCGAAGGTGGCATCGTCGGTCGTCTCCAGCGTACAGATGTTCGAGATATAACAGTCATTACCGATCGTATAGTTGTTGATATAGTTACCCACTTTCTCAATCAGGCAGTCGTTGCCCACCGTCACATTCCGCAACGTGGCGTCGTTGATGCCGGAGTGCTTCGTGAAGCCCTTGGTCACCTCCACCATCTTCTCGAATGAGCCCAGGCGGATGTCCCCATAGAACATCACGCGATGGAAGTTATAGGGTCGGAACTCCTCTGCCACCATCACTCGCTGCCAGTCCTCTGCCCAGCAGACATTGTTTTCCAAGACTTCAATCTCAGCCTGTGTCAAGTTTCTGTATTCACTCATAATCTTGATATAAAAAATCGTTATACGGATATTTCTGTACATGCAGCTCGCGCACCCGTTTATAAAGAATGTCGCGCAGCTCATCAATATTCTCTTTCTGCTTTGCAGAGATAAACAAGCACTCCAGGTAATGCTGGTTCTCACCGATCTTCGCCATCCACGTCTTTTTCAAGTCGTCAAGCGTATAGTTTTCCTTTGTCATGGGCGTCAGGTCATCTTCCTCCTTCTCCACCCATGTATAGGCATCGATCTTGTTAAACACCAGCATGGCAGGCTTGTCGGCGCAGCCCAGTTCCTTCAGTGTCTCTTCCACCACACGGATCTGTTCTTCAAAGTCAGGATGCGAGATATCCACCACATGCACCAGCAGGTCAGCCTCACGCACCTCGTCGAGGGTACTCTTGAAGCTCTCCACCAGGTCGGAAGGCAACTTACGGATAAAGCCGACGGTATCAGCCAACAGGAAAGGCAGGTTATCGATGGTCATCTTGCGGACCGTGGTGTCGAGGGTGGCAAAAAGTTTGTTCTCTGCAAACACCTCACTCTTGGCCAGCAGGTTCATCATCGTACTCTTTCCCACGTTGGTATAGCCCACGAGTGCCACACGGATCAGGCGCCCTCTGTTCTTACGCTGGGTGGTCTTCTGCTTGTCGATCTCTGCCAGTCGCTGCTTCAACAGGGTGATACGCTGCAGGATGATACGACGGTCCATCTCCAGCTGCGTCTCACCAGGTCCACGGAGTCCCACCGAGCCTTTTCCGCCGCCAGAGCCGGAGCCGCCACCCTGTCGCTCGAGGTGTGTCCACAGGCGCTGCAGACGTGGCAGCATATACCGGTGCTGTGCCAGTTCCACCTGTGCCTTAGCCTCAGCCGTCTGGGCACGCATAGCGAAGATATCGAGAATCAAGGAGGTACGATCGAGAATCTTCACCTGAAGTTCCTTCTCTATATTACGCATCTGTTTCGCACTCAATTCATCATCAAAGATCACCATACCGACAGGTTGCGGAGCGTTAGTCTCATCCAAGAGGCCTTCAGCAAAGAGTTGTGCATCTTGCTGATCGAGCCAGTCGTCGTATGCATCCTGACATTTCTTGATATATTCCTTGATCTCCTGGAGCTTACCACTGCCCACATAGGTAGTCTGACTCGGTCCGCCCACCTTCTGGGTAAACCGTTTCACAGTCACAGCCCCGGCGGTATCCGCCAGGAACTCCAGTTCGTCAAGATATTCCTTAGTCTTGGCCTCGTCCTGTTCCTTGGTGATGAGTCCAACCAGCACCGCCGTCTCAGCCTTAGCCTCTGAAATTACAAATTCCTTCATACGCTTGCAAAATTAATGAAAATCTGTCATAGATAAGACGTATTAACACAGATTAATAAAAAAAATAATATGATTTTCATTAATCTTTGGAGAAAATTCGTATTTTTGCAGCAGAATAACATTAAAACAAAAAACAAATATTATGAGAGTAATTATTCAGAGTGACTATCAGAAAATGTCACAGTGGGCTGCAAACCACGTTATTGAGTGCATCAATAGATTCAACCCGACACCCGATCACAAGTTCGTGCTGGGTCTGCCTACCGGTTCTTCACCCGTAGGAATGTACAATGCCCTCGTCGAGGCCAATCGTGCCGGAAAGGTTTCTTTCAAGAACGTGTTGACTTTCAACATGGACGAATATGTCGGTCTGCCCGAGGCTCATCCTGAGAGCTACCATGCTTTCATGGCGCGTAACCTCTTCGACCATATCGACTGTCCGAAGGAGAACATCCATATCCTGAATGGCAATGCCCCCGACCTCGTAGCAGAGTGCAAGCACTATGAGGAGATGATCCAGGAGGCTGGCGGCATCGATCTCTTCATCGGCGGTATCGGTCCTGACGGTCATATCGCTTTCAACGAGCCAGGTTCTTCACTCCGTTCAAGAACCCGCATGAAGACACTGACCACCGACACCCGCATTGCCAACTCCCGTTTCTTTGGCGGTAAGCCTGAGAACGTGCCTGCTCACGCCCTGACGGTAGGTGTAGGTACCGTGATGGATGCCCGTGAGGTGATGATCCTTGCCAACGGTCATGCCAAGGCACGTGCCCTGCAGGCTGCCATCGAGGGAGCAGTCAACCACATGTGGACCATCTCTGCCCTCCAGATGCACGAGCACGGCATCATCGTCTGCGACGAAGAGGCTGCCGACGAACTGAAGGTCAGCACCTACAAATACTTCAAGGACATCGAACAGGACCAGATCCTTTAAAGATCGTCCATTAAAAATAAAAAATCCCGCCGATGAGCGGGATTTTTTTATTTAATACCGGATATCAATCACCGGTCTCAGCTTTACAGACTGCGTGAGCGCCTGGTCCGACAGAAGCACGATGCCCTGCGCCGTCTGTTTAGAACGGGCGCCTTTCAGCGTCGAGTCGTCCATACAGAAATAGATGCTGGAAAGACCTTCTGGCGAGAACGACATCACAAAGTCTGTATTCTTCGAGAAGACGCCACACTCCTCCAGCGTTGGCAGCCGCCAGTGGTCGTCAGCCGAGGCAAAGTCCGGCTTGGCACAACCGTTCATCGCAGCATTGAGGGCAGTCAGCCAGCTGGTCTGATCATTCTCGGCAGGAGCCAGGAAGCCCACACCCTTTGTACTCAACAGCGTAGCCATCCGATTCGCAGGATCCGTCGCCACCACGAAATAGCCCTGATACATCTGTCCGGCAAGAGGCAGCTCGTCGAAGTCGAACGAGATGTCACGAGGCGTTGCCTCCCAGGACTGGGGTGTCAGCGTAGCCGTCAGTTCAATGCCCTTCAGGCCCACAAACGTACCCTCTACAGACACATTGTTGTTAGCCTTAAACGACAAGGGAGCCGCATAAGAATAGTGCTTCACGGTCTCGCCCTTCACAAAGCTGATGGTGATCTCCGGTTTCCCACTGCTGGGCAGCATCATCTCATGAGGCTCCGCCTCCCAGTCGCCACCACCCAGATCAGTCAGACTGATGGTGTAGGTACCGGTCGCCTGACCATAGCTGCCGTTGAGCAGCAGTTGCCGGTACATCGGACTCACCGACACGTTCACCTGCTCCACATCATCAGGCACCTCGTGGATGGTCACCCGAGTCACGCAGGTCACCTTCCGTTCCAGTTGGATGTTGATGGTCTCACGGTCTCCATCCGCCAGACTGATCTTCTCGTGCCCGATCAACAAGTCACCCATCTGCTTTCCCGCTGCCACAGCAATCACCGTGGTAGGTGTCGCATCGTCTGCACTGGGCAAATCGAAGTTTGAGAGATCGTCGCTGCCGATGCCATAGAGGTCATAGGAGCCTGACGAGAGGTCGGCAGTCACAAACTGCTCATTGTCATCAGGCGACAGCATCGCCACGCACTGCCCGGTGTCATCAAACACATAGAGTCTGCTTTGCAGGGCTTCGTCGTCTTCACCACGTGTCCTCACACGCAGCTGCCCTTTATCGGGCTCAGGCATCGACAGGTTCATCACTTCCTCAGAACAGCTGCTGAGGGTTAACACACCGCATAGAGCGGTCATAAAAAACACATTTAAAGTTCTCATAATGTTGTCTTTGATAGTTAGACTTAATAACAACCGGCTGCAAAACTAAATAAAAATCCCGAAATCGCCAAACGATTCCGGGATTTTTATATTTTTTAATCTTTTACCCTCTTACCTTTTTACCTTTTTACTTTTTTACCTTCTTACACACCTTGAAGCCCTGCCCCAGCAACGGATAGTCCATCAAGTATCTCATCACACGCCAGCCACGCTTATCCTCCTTATGCGTCCATGCACCGAGACGACAGAACAGATGCCAGAGGGCAGTACCTTCAGGATAACCTTCCTCATCCACAGGACCACCATTCTGCTGGGCACGCATCACATTATAGACACCGACAGTAGCCAGCAGCGCCATCGAAACGACCAGACAGATCTGCAGATTCATGGAGGCACCTAAGTACCATGACAACAGCCAGGCAAGAATCACCAGGATATTCAGGAAAAGGATAAACAGCGCAGCGCCCAGATGAGAGAAACCCATATCGATAAACAGATGGTGCAGATGCGACTTGTCTGCCTTCATAGGCGACTTACCATGCGACATACGCAGTGTCATCACGCGAAGCGCGTCAAAGATGGGAATACATCCCACAGCCAGTGTAAAGGCAGGGATGCTGACACCATTGGCTTCCAGATTCGATAAGCCACCCTTACTTGACAGCGCACCAAAGGCGAGCACCGTCAACAGCATACCCAGCATCAAGGTGCCGCCATCACCAATAAACATACGTGAGCGCACGCCAAACACATTATGCAGGAAGAAGGGCAACAAGGCACCTCCCGCAATCATGGTCAGGCAAACCATCGTTGGCACCCAGGTACTGTGGAAGGCGATGGCAAAACACAAGAAGGCAAGCATACCATAGCCCGACGAGTAGCCGTCCACGCCGTCAATCATGTTAACGGCATTAATAGTACCTACACCCGCGAAGATCGAGAAGGGTATGGCGAACCAGGGATCCAGCTGATATAATCCCCACATACCATGAAAATTATCAATATAGACACCTGTGATAGCAATAAAGCAGCCCACCAGAATAATTTCCACCACCAGCCGCAAGACAGCCGACAAGCCTTTGATGTCATCCCAGGTACCAATGATCATCATCGCCAGGAGTGACACCAGGATCCACGTCAATATCTCGCTATCGAAAAACAGCTGAAGCACAATTGTACCGACAAAGATGCCGGAGAAGACGATCACCCCACCGAAGACAGGCACAGGACTACGCTGCAGCTTTCGGGCATTAGGCTGGTCCACAATATTATGCTTCAATGCAAATTTCAGGGCAAAGGGGAAAACCATTGCAGAAGTAAGCATCGCTACAAGTGTGACAATAAAAGCTATGAGCGATAGATCCATGTCATCAAGTATATTTTGCAATCTGACCGTGACGCGTGATAATACCATTGGCCCAGCGCTCATAGCCGGCCTTTCCTACATTCTCGCGCATAGAAAAACGATAATAAGAGCGAACAGCATGCTCTACTCTATTCAGACTCTGGCGCAGACTGAGCACATGCTCTCGGCGCAACAGGGCAACAGGCATCTGTATGGCCTCGGAATACGACATATAAGGATCGGTAACCATCGTCGCATAATAGGCAGACTGACCGAAAGCCATATACATCCCTGCTATGTCGTCATAATAGAGGAAAATGGTCTGTCCGTCATTCTCTCTTTCGTTTTTAATGATGATTTCCTTGTCAATCATTAGGCAATCTCTATTGTTAGTTGTTGATTTCGCTGCAAAGGTACTGCAAATTACGCACACCACCAAACATTTCTTGATTTTTTTCAGCGCAAGGGACACATCTTACATTTTTTTTGAAGGCAATTTCAAAATATAAGTGTCTAAAGACACTTGCGTAAACAACCGGGACATTCCCTAAAAATAAATTCAAAAAAAATGTGGGCAATTTAAAAAATCGGACTAACTTTGCACTCACTACAAAGACCAATGAGCAAAAAAACTACATGTCCAGACATTCCAGACACACTAGCCAGACAGGCATCTACCACGTGATGCTCAGAGGGACCAACCATCAGCCTATCTTTGAGAAGAAAGAAGACTATCAGAGGTTCGTCCGCCTCCTTCGCAATATAGCATCCCCCCAGGAAGGCCCCAATCGCCCCTCTGCCAGTCATTGCAGCATAGGCGCCTATTGCCTGATGCCCGACAGTGTCCACCTGCTCATCAAGGAGGAAGCCCATAATATCTCCGAGGTGATCAGGAAGCTGGCGCTGCGCTATGCGATCTATTACAACGACAAATACCACCATTCAGGTGAGCTGTTTCAGGACAGGTTCAAAAGCGAGCCCGTCAACGACGAGACCCAATTCCTGACGCTGTTGAGTTATATCCATCAGCTGCCTGTAGCAGCCAGGCTGTGCTATCATGTCGAGGATTACGACTGGAGCAGTTGGCGTGAGTATATCAATGCCGCCAACCGAGTGTCAGACTTCTGCGCTGTCAGCAAGGTGTGTGACCGCATCCCCCGTCAGCACCTGATCAAGCAGGTCAACACCCCGTTGCCCAAAGCCCTGCTGGTACACAGCTTCGACAGATACCGTGGTTTCGTACCCGATGCCTCCGTCATCGAGTTTTTCAGAACCACCTTTCACGTCAAGTCGCCCAAGGACATCAAGCAATACCCCAGCCAGCAACGCTACAAGATGCTGAAAGAAGCCAAGGCGTTTGGTGCCAGCGTCCGCCAGCTCTCACGCCTGACCGCCATGAGCGAATATTTCATCACCCACGCAGGTTCCAAGAAGAAACTATGATTTAACACAAGAATATACGAGCCTATTTGTTAACCTCGAAGAGGTCACCAGAAACGGTGACCTCTTCTCTTATTATCGATAAACGCATCCAGGATCCGCGTCTTGCCCTGTTGCGGCCATATCTCAAAGTCGGCAATCGCCGCCGGGATCAGTGTGCTGTGTCCCTCCTTCAGCAGGATCTCATCCCCCGTGCTCCGCACATGGATCACGCAATCCCCCTCGATACACATCGTAATGATAAAGCTGTCATATTTCCGCAGATCCCGATGGAACGGTTTCGACACCTCCATCACGCGCACGTCGAAATAAGGCGTGTCGATGATCTGCGTCGCCTTGTTGGCAGTCTCCGGATAATCCGTCCGGTAGTTGCGCTCCACATGGAAGTCGAGCGCCTTGGCAGCCAGGGCTGTATGCAGCTCACGCGGTTTGCCGTCCAGTCCAGGTCGGTTATAGTCAAAGATCCGGTACGTCACGTCCGACGACTGCTGCACCTCTGCCAGGAGGATGCCCCCGCAGATGGCATGCACGCGCCCTGCAGGCAAATAGAACACGTCGCCTGCCTTCACCTGATGGTCAGCCAGCACCTCTGTGATCGTACCGTCTGCAACACGCTGGTAGTACTCCCCGATCTGGATCTCCTTTTTGAAGCCCGCATAGAGATGCGCCCCTGCATCAGCCTTGATCACGTACCACATCTCCGACTTGCCCATCTTCCCATGCTCACGCATCGCCATCTCATCGTTGGGATGCACCTGGATGCTCAAGTCCCTCTTCGCATCGATAAACTTCACCAGCAAGGGCAGCTGTCCATGATATTTCTCGTTCACCTTCTTGCCAAGGATAGCCTCCGGCTGTTCGTTGATCACCGATATCAGGTCCCTGCCCTTCCAGACGCCGTTACGCACGATACTCGTACTGGTGGGTACGGCACTCACCTCCCAGCTCTCGCCGATAGGCTCGTCAGAAGGTGCCATCCCCTTATAGGGCCTCAACCGCTCACCGCCCCAAACCACCGTATGCAGATTCGCCTCAAACAGCAATGGATATAGATTCTTCATATTCAATCACAACATAAACTGTCGCCTGCAAATATAGAGTTTTTTTCGATATACTCCAAATAATTGAAGAAATTTATTCTTTCAGACACCCAATAGGGACTACATACACTCCGTCCTTACGTCTGTAAGCATAAGCACCTGTTCCCGTCAGCACCATCATAAACGAAGGCGCTTTCATCCTCGTGGTATCAATCTTTTCTGCCAGAGATTTCAAATTTGCTGCTCCTTCCTCAATCAAGCCTTCTCCACCTAACTTAATTTCTATCAATCCATAGGTCCCGTTACGCCTATGCAGCACAGCATCACACTCCAGTCCATTCTTATCTCTATAGTGATACAACTCTCCATCCAACGGGTCTGCGAACACACGCAAATCTCTCACAGCCATAGTCTCAAAGAACAGCCCGAACGTATTCAAGTCGTTCAGAAAGTCCTTCGGTCCAATACCCAGCGCAGCCACGCCTATCGAAGGGTCTGTAAAATAACGTGTATCGCTCGTCCTTACTGCCGTTTTGCTACGCAGGTTCGGATTCCAAGCTCTCATATCCTCCACCACAAAGATCTTCTTCAAGGCTTTCACGTACGAGGCCACAGTATCATCATTCAGCGAAGAGTTGTCATTAGTCTTCATATCAGCGCAAATCACGCTGTAGTTCACAGCAGCACCTTGGTGTCTGGCATACGAACGCATCAGCAATTTCACCCTCTCAGGGTCACGATCCACACCGTCAGTCCTTTGAATATCATAATGGACCACCGAATCAAAATAGTCCCTTGCCTGATCCAACGCCACGGCACCATCCAGCATCGATGCCTGCGGCCATCCGCCACGACAAGTGAGATAGGCCAGTTGCTCAATATCCAGTTTGTTCTCCGCAAAAATCTCTTTTGGCTCATCAAACAAACTGCCCAAACTAATAGCGCCACTCGATTCTCCTGATTCCCATAAGCTCATAGGCCTCATCATCAG
>CADCFA010000041.1 GCA_902800595.1 uncultured Prevotellaceae bacterium
TTATCTGCTCCATGCAGTGGGAGGTAGCATGGAGGAATTCAAAGGCCGCTACATTGATAACGGCATCATTGACTATCTGATGAAGGAGCGTGAGGCAGGACGTATCCGCAATCTGGGTTTCTCGTTTCACGGCCTGAAGGATGTATTTGATGAGGTACTTGCTACTCATGAGCAGTATCACTGGGATTTTGTTCAGATTGAGTTGAATTACCTCGACTGGAACTATGCCAATGAAATTAGCAATCGCAATGTTGACGCCAGCTATCTGTATGCTGAGCTTCAGAAGCGTGGCATCCCTGCTGTTATTATGGAGCCCTTATTGGGTGGCCGTTTAGCAAATCTGCCTCAATATCTGGCTGCAGAGATGAAGAGTCATGCCCCAGAGCGCAGTGTGGCATCGTGGGCCTTCCGTTATGCGGGAACGCCAGAAGGTGTGCTCACCGTACTGAGTGGAATGACTTATATGGAGCACCTTAAGGATAACTTGTTGTCATATTGTCCTTTGGTGCCGTTGACGGATGAAGAGATGCGTTATCTCGACGATGAAGTGGCCCAGAAAATTGTAGGGTTGGAGAACATTCCTTGCAACGATTGTAAGTATTGTATGCCTTGTCCTTATGGTATTGATATACCTGCAATCTTCGTCCACTATAATAAGTGTAAAAACGAAGGCTCGTTACCTATGGGAGTAGGTGATAAAGAGTATCGTCAGCATCGTCGCCAGTATCTGATCTCGTTGGATCGTATCGTACCTCGTTTCCGTCAGCCTGATCATTGTATCGGCTGTCATCAGTGCGAACCTCATTGTCCGCAGAGCATCAAGATTACTCGTGAACTCCATAAGATCAGTGACATGATTGAAGAGTTGAGGCGTAATCCGCTGGGAGAAGAGAATGGAGCATAAATAAAAGAAGGTGTGTCAAATAGCGGCACACCTTCTTTCTTGTTAATTAATTGTAGTTTCTTACTTGTTCAATCCACGATTGTTAACCGTAGTGTTCAGCAGTGTGAGGTAAGTACGGAACTGTTTGTCGTTCAGCACATAGCGCATCCACTTTACATCGTTATCAAGTGCACGTGCAACCAATTTCTTGCGATCGTTAGCACCATACTGTGCAGCAAACATCAACTCAGATGCAAATGTGTGGTGAATGTCTGCAACAGCCTCTTTCTGATCGTCGGCCAGCTCAAGTGCCTCGGAGAGCTTAGTCATATTCACATTCAGCTCGTAAGCCTCCATATTGTTTGCACCCATTGCCATTTCACCTTCTGCAAATGCAGTTGTCATACTCAGCATTGCAACTAATGTCAAAATCATCTTTTTCATCTTTTTACCCTTTCTTTTCTTTACTCAGAGCGTTGTGTTTGTTCGCTCCTACTTTAATAATTTGTTATCCTTTTGTTTCTTTTGACGGTGCAAAGGTAAGGCGATTTTTTTATTACGCAAACGTTTTCGGGAAATTGTGTGCGAACACAGGCCTTTTATTGATGCAAGTCAAATAATTCTTTTTATGGAAAATATGATAATATGAAATTAATACATTATCTTTGCAGAGGAATCAAAATGGGCAAAACCGAAAGGCTATAAAAAGGAAAAAGTGGCGCCGAAGCAACCACTCATTCACGCTGTAAGGTTTTGAAAGTCGGGATGAGGCGACTCGAACGCCCGACCCCTACGTCCCGAACGTAGTGCGCTACCAACTGCGCTACATCCCGATTTTGCGGATGCAAAGGTACGGTTATTTTTTGAAATACGTGCAAGAAAAGGAATAAAATTTTAGATATATGACAAAAATCAAGGCTTTATGTATTGTTTTCCTGTTCCTGTTGAGTTGTACTATAAAAGCAGGCGAACAGGTGATTGTAGTTAAGAAGGGTGATGCTGCGAGTTTGTTGGAAGCTATTGACCAGGCAAACAAACTGAATGCAGATCCACTTTCAGAACGTATCTATATCCTGATTCCTGATGGATTGTATGATCTGAAGACTGCAGTGCTGACCTCTATCACAGGTTATAATATATCGCTTATTGGCCAGAGCATGTATTTTACGGTGATTCGCAATGCACCATCTATTGAAATGGCGGGTATTGATAGAACCGCCACGATTCTGAATACAGGTTCAGGATTGTATATGCAGGATCTGACCTTGCAGAACGATCTCAATTTCTATCAGGCAGGGTTTACTGGAAGAGCCGTCGCCTTTCAGGATAAGGGTACGCGTTCTATTCTTAATCATGTGAGACTGATGTCCTATCAAAACACCTATTATACGGATAATGCTGTGGGGCAGTCGTATCTTTATTGCTCGGAGATTCATGGGGCGATGGATTTCATCTGCGGTAGTGGTGATGCGCTTTTCGACCTTTGCAGTCTTGTCACAGAGCGACGCTCGGCTGATGGCTCAGGTTATAACGTGATAGCAGCTCCCTCTACATCCCAAACTCCGTGGGGATATGTGTTCTTGAACTGTGACATCTATAATCGTGAATCAGGTTTTCTGTATGCCTCTGGTTGGCAGAATACTCCCCGTTGTGTCTGGGTGAATACATGCCTGAAGACACCTGAGAAGCTGAAGGAGCCTCGCTTTGAAATAGAGGGTATGTACACGAACAAGAACTATTTCAAGGAGTATAATACCAGAGATGTAAATGGTGAGGATATCACGCCGAAGTCGAATGTCGTGACATTTACGCTTGAAGGAGAAGAAAATGCTGTAGAGACGATACTGACAAAGCAGGAGGCAAAACAATATCAGTTAAATAACATATTCCCCGACTGGAAGCCGAGGAATATAGTCTATAAGCTTTCCGACAAGGCGGCAAAGCTGAGGAAACAGTACTTTTAATGGAACTGTTTCCTGAATTGGATGTATTCATCACAACGCGATACGTACTGGCTGGTAGGTGTCGCGTTTTGCTTTTCGAAGGTTGCTAACGCTGCAAAGGCACGGTACTGAGGCGTATTGGCACAAGGCTTAGTATCATACTCGTAAGTCTCGTTGTTCCATTCTTTAATGAACCATCTTTGATCCTCCTGATAGAGCTCACCATAGCTGAGGGCAAAGAGGGCTTTCTCTTTCAAAGCGAAGTCTGTGGTCTGACTGGCCTTCTGTAACAGTTCCTTGGTCTTGGCCCGCAGATCAACCTCATTCACGCGGAGCGTATCACCAACACTCTTCCCATCGCGCATCAACCACCAGCAGTCACCAGTGAAGTTGGCTTGTGCATAGTAGGTGGCAAGGTTATAACAGCGCTGGTAGAGAGCTTTGCCTGAGAGGACGTTCATCGTGCCCTCCATCATCTGCATCTCTTTGGCGAACAGCAGCTTCGGATTTTCACGGACGGTCCAGTTATATTCTCTAGCTTTGGCTTCATCGCTATCCTTGATCCACTGTCGGGTGATCCAAGGCTCCACAGATATCTTACGTAACAGGACATACATCCGGTAGCCTGCCTCATTATAAAAAGATGCTGGTACGTATGTCAGCCATTTGATGGCTTTGTCCCATTGGCACAGACGCAGGTATTTCGTACCGATAAGGTCTGTCATAGCCGGTTCGTCTTTCTTGATATTCGCCTTCAGGAATTTGTCGAGGTTCGACTTGGCAGGGGTGTTGGTATAGGCAAAGTATTTCTCCAACTGACTGACACACATTGTGTCGATGTATTCCCCATAATGATAGTTGTTGGTCACATCCATCATCGCAATCAGCTTGTCTGTATTGTTCTGATAGTGCTTCATCAGTGCCTGATGCGACAGTCTCGTCTTGGCGCGGGAGAAGTAGCCGTCTTCCTCTTTCTCCTCCATCTCCTTGAGCCATACCAGTTCATCGGCAAGATAGTCATCAAAGGCTTCGCTGTCTGGTGCCTGACTGGCTGTAATAAAGAGCATCAGCACACGGGCACAGTCTTTCATACGGTCGGTACCTTCGAGCTTGCTGGCTTCCAGAATATCTGATGTGGCTTGTTTCTGATGGCCATAGAGATATTCCAGCCAGGCTTTGGCTGATTTCCACATGATGGGGGTCTCGGTCTTACCTTCACGGACAACGGTGGCACAGAACTGTCTCATCTGAGCTGCTTCCTGCTCCGTGATCCTGCGGACGAAAAGCTTACCGTCAAACCACTCTGCACCATTAGCATCTATCACTTCCTGACAGTTGTTCACAAAATCCTGCAACAGGAACGGCAGCACCTTTGAGTTGGGATTCTTCTGATAGTGCTGTCGGATGGCTTGGAAGGAACGCTTGCGGTAGAACTGGGTCATCAGACTCTGGTAGTCGCCCATTTCTGCAAACAGCTCACCGGCTTTTTCTTCTTGTCCGGTCTTATAGAGAGCACCGGCATAGATGTTTTTCATCATGTCTTTATAGACAGTCTCAATAAACTGGCTGGCAGTCTGTTCCCAGTAGTTGATATTCTCCTGATGGCGCCCCAGCATCATGTTACAGCGCATATAGAGCAGGGCATGCTGTGAGCGCAGTTTGGTCTTGGTGTTACCGAGGGCGTAGGTACGGATGGCCTGCAGATCACGCTGCTGGGTGGCAAGATCCTCCTTAGAAGGATAGTTCCACTCATACTGTTTGGATCGCTCCACATCGACACAATTGAGATACTTCTGCAAGTTCTTCACATAGCTGACCATCAGGCCGTCACTCTTGTGCTGGGCAGCCTTGATGATGTCGTCGGTGTTAAACCAGAAGTACTCTTTTGACGTGCCCAGATAGGCCTGCCAGTTGTCGTCGCAGATCTTCTCTACGCGTTCTTTAAACTCTGTTTTTCTGTACATACTGAACAGATAGGGGTTGGTGAGTTCTCCCCAGATACAGGCCAATGTCGGCAATGTCATGGCTGACAATAGGCTAATGATGATAAATTTTCTCATAGGTCTCAGGTTTATATTTATTTATATTATCATGATCAAGATGGTAGGTGATGATGGCATTCTTGAGACTGCTACGTTGCTTCTCAACAACCTCTTTTACCCGGAAAATCTCGTCGGCTTCGACGGTATGTTCCACGCGGATGTTGCGGATGGTTCTTACCCACTGATACACAGGGTAGGCTGCCGCTAAGGGTAGGGGATAGTCATCTAGCCGCTTCAGATAGGGCTGCACGTCACGAATGTCAAGTATCGGGTTACGCTCCTCCCATTTCTTGGGGTCACCGGTATTGTAAATCATCAATACACCATAGTCCACAGGTGGTGCCTCCATAGAGAGCTGATGCAGACGGATGGTGGTGGAGAGCGTCTGTCCCCAGGCTTGTTTCACCTCCTCCAGGAACTGGTAATAGGTGTTACGGCTCTTCGAGGTATAGTCGCAGTCAATCTGTATCTCCCTAACCTGACGGATGTCGTTGGTCTCGTTCATTTGTTGGATGCGTTTCACGATTTTCTCTGCCAGACCTTGATGTGCCTGATGCATACAGTCCTCTGTGATGTAGATAGTCGGGATAAGCTCAATGCTGTCAGGTAATGTGCCAGAGAAGGAGATCGTGGCATTAGGCATCGGTTCTGACCCTTCCTCATTCATCACCACATCAAAGTATCGGCAATACACCTTATTGATATGGTAGCGTTGGAGAAAGACCTGTTCCATAGAGTCGAGCCTGAGGTCTGTGCGCCAGAAGTACACGGCGTTACTCTCTGATAACTCCTTCCGCTTACTGCATCCTGCTGTCAGCAGACACAGCAGACACACCCAGATGATGTTCTTTCTAAACTTCAATTCTTACAACAGTTCTGGCAGCTGGAACAGCTTGTTGCTGTTGCTGCCCTTGATAAGTATATAGCGCCCCTCGGGTTGCTGTTCACGGATGGCTGCTTTCACTTCCTCCACATCGTGGAACTTACGGAAGGCACAAGGGATATCTGCGAAGTTATCACCGACGAGCCATACCTCCTCAAAACCCGAGGCCTCAAGGTCGGCCACTAACTGGTGGTGTTCTGCATCACTCTCAGCACCTAACTCACCCATCTGTCCGAGGATGGCCATCTTATGAGGCACTTCCATCCGACGGAAGTTGTCGAGCGCAGCCTGCATAGAAGTGGGATTGGCATTATAGGCATCCACCACGAGGTGGTTTTTCTCTGTTATAGTCATTTGTGAGCGGTTGTTGCTGGGCGTGTATTCCTCTAAAGCAGCACAGATCTTCTTGCGATCTACTCCGAAGTTAATACCCACTGCGATGGCCGCTAACAGATTATCAATGTTATATGAACCGATAAGCTTTGTCTGAACTTTATGCCATTTAGTGGAGCGGCCTTCTTCTTCGAGCGTCATGAGAGGCTCGCGCCAGCGAAACTTGAGGAATGGGTCGCAGGCGATGATCTCACCACTTATGCAGGTATATTGGTTATCAGGATTGGTAGAGTAGGGAGAGAGCCAGATTTCTTCTTCGTCATCAATCTGGTCAACAAGAATGTTATTGTCGGCATTGATGAAGATGAGTCCATCCTCTCTGGTGCGTAAAAAATCATAAAGTTCACATTTGGTCTTAATGACACCCTCAAAGGAACCGAAACCCTGTAAGTGGGCTTTCCCAACGTTGGTGATGAGACCACAAGTGGGCTCAGCTGTTTCTGCAAGAGTCTTAATGTCGCCCGGGTGACTGGCTCCCATCTCGATGACAGCTATCTCGTGTTCTTTTGTCAGACGGAACAAGGTCTTGGGCACACCGACATCATTGTTGAAGTTGCCTTGTGTGTAGAGCACATTGAACTTCTGTGAGAGCACAGCGGCCACAAGCTCCTTAGTGGTGGTTTTGCCGTTGGTGCCAGTGATACCGATGACAGGAATGTCAAACTGGCGACGGTGTTCACGTGCCAGATCTTTGAATGTCTGCAGACAGTTATCAACTTTGATGATCCGATCGGATAGATTATCCAGATTCTCTAAATCCTCATCTACGATGGCATAGCTGCATCCCTTTTCAAGGGCCTGCAGGGCAAACTTGTTCCCGTTGAACGACTCTCCTTTCAAAGCAAGAAAGATGCTTCCTTCTGGACAGTCACGACTGTCGGTCGTGATGCAAGGGTGCTTTTGGTAAAGCTGATATAGTTCCTTAATTTCCATAAACTTCGTGAATTTTGCTGCAAAGATAGTGAAAATTCTTAATTCATAATTCTTTATTCTTAATTATTTTGTATCTTTGTGGGCGATATGGACTATACAATCAATGTACAAGGACAGTTAATGGAACTGTCGCAGCCGCAGGTAATGGGCATCTTGAACGTCACACCCGACTCTTTTTTCGAAGGAAGTCGGATGCAGACTGAGCAAGATATTCTGAGGCGTGCCCGTCAGATTGTAGTTGATGGCGCAACAATGATTGATATTGGTGGTTGTTCTACACGCCCGGGTTCAGAACCAGTTTCAGAGGCAGAAGAGATGGAACGCCTGCGCCTGGCCTTAGGCGTGGTACGGCGTGAGTTGCCTCTTGCCGTCATATCTGTTGATACCTTCCGTCCTGATGTGGCGCGGATGGTGGTAGAGGAGTATGGCGTAGATATCATCAACGATGTCAGTGAGGGTAGTGTGGAGATGTATCGAATGATAGCCCGTTTGCGCGTACCTTATATATTAATGTCTGTTCAACCAACACTTCGTGATATGTTGCTGGCTTTTGCCCGTGAAGTGCAGCAATTGCGTGATCTTGGCGTGAAGGATATGATCTTGGATCCTGGTTTCGGGTTCGGCAAGACTGTGGCGCAAAACTATCAGGTGATGAACGGCTTGGATCGTCTGCAGGTTATGGAGCTGCCATTATTGGTGGGAGTTTCTCGTAAGTCGATGATATTTAAACTGCTTGGCCTGACACCAAATGAATCGCTGAACGGCACGTCAGTACTCAATACGATTGCGTTGATGAAAGGTGCCAGCATCTTGCGTGTGCATGATGTGAAGGAGGCCGTAGAGTGCGTTAGAATAGTAAAATCTCTAAATGGTCAAATAGATAAATAGCCTATGTTCATAGAGTTCGGATTAGTTGATATCATCGATATCTTTTTAGTGGCGCTGATGTTGTTCTACATCTATCGTCTGATGCGTGAGTCGCGTTCGCTGAATGTGTTCATCGGCATCATGGTGTTTATCGTCATCTGGCTTTTTGTGTCCCAGATCATCCAGATGCGCCTGCTTGGCTCTATTCTCGACAAGTTGGTTAGTGTGGGTGTGATTGCGCTGATTGTTCTTTTCCAAGAGGATATCCGTACGTTCCTTTTTAATTTAGGTGCGCATCGGCGCATGAGGAGAATCATGCGAATATTCTCAAAAGACAAGGAGAAGGACCAAAAGGTGGTAAAGGAGACTATTATGCCTATCGTGATGTCGTGTATGAACATGAGTAAAGGAAAGGTTGGTGCTTTGATAGTGATAGAGCGTACGATGCCTTTGGATGATATTGTGCGTACGGGTGATATGATTGATGCTACCATTAATCAGCGTCTGATAGAGAATGTGTTTTTCAAGAACTCACCTTTGCACGATGGTGCTATGATTATCTCTAAACGGCGTATCAAAGCTGCAGGTTGCATCCTGCCTGTTAGTCATGATTTGGATATCCCGAAAGAGTTAGGACTGCGTCATCGTGCCGCAATGGGCATGTCGCAGGAGAGCGATGCTGTGGCTGTTGTAGTATCAGAAGAGACAGGCGGCATCTCTGTGGCTGTAAGGGGGGAGTTCCGTCTTCGTCTCTCTGCCGAGGAGTTGGAAGGCATTTTGACAAAGGAACTTGCCGACTAAACGTAAAGGTTTTCATTTAATTTTTGAAAAATAATCTTCATTCCTGCATGGGTTTCAGATTATTTTAGTAATTTTGCAAACTCAATGTTACAAACAAGCAATCTAGAACATTTAAAATAGAAGCAAACTATGGATTTATTAAGTCAAATTGTAGCGCGTGCAAAATCAAATAAGCAGCGCATCGTACTCCCTGAAGCAGAGGAGGAGCGTACACTCTGTGCAGCCGACAAAGCTCTGGCTGATGATATCGCAGACATCGTCCTGATTGGTAATCCTGATAAGGTGAGTGCCCTTGCAAAAGAGAAGGGACTGACCAATATCGGAAAGGCTACCCTCATCGATCCAGAGAATTATGAGAAGAGTGAGGAACTGGCTGAGAAACTGGCCGAGATTCGTAAGTCAAAGGGTATGACCATCGAGGAGGCTCGCAAGCTGATTAAGAATCCGTTGTATCTGGGCTGTATGATCATCAAGACCGAGGGTGCTGATGGTCAGATCTCTGGTGCACTCTCAACTACAGGCGACACCTTGCGTCCTGCTCTGCAGATCATCAAGTGCCAGCCCGGTATCACTTGCGTCAGCGGTGGATTACTGCTCATCTCTAAGCAGAAGCAGTATGGTGAGGATGGCGTACTTGTTGTAGCTGATGTCGCTGTAACGCCTATGCCCGATGCTAACCAACTCTCTCAGATTGCTGTCTGCACCGCTCAGATGGCTAAGGCTGTGGCAGGTTTCAAGGATCCTCGTGTAGCTATGCTCAGCTTCTCAACTAAGGGCTCTGCTAAGCACGAGGTTGTAGATAAAGTGGTTGAGGCTACCCGTCTGGCAAAAGAACTCGATCCTTCTCTGAAGATCGACGGTGAGTTGCAGGCTGATGCCGCTCTGGTTCCATCAGTAGGTGCCAAGAAAGCTCCTGGCTCTGATATCGCAGGTAAGGCTAATGTGTTGGTATTCCCCAACCTTGAGGTAGGAAACATCGGTTATAAGATGGTTCAGCGCCTGGGTGATGCTATCGCTATCGGTCCAGTTCTGCAGGGTATCGCGCGTCCTGTCAACGACCTCTCTCGTGGTTGCTCTGTAGATGATATCTATTACATGATTGCCATCACAGCTTGTCAGGCTATGGACGCAAAAAAGTAAAAAGGTATAATAATAGAAAAGTAAAAAAGGAAAGACCATGAAGATATTAGTATTGAATTGCGGTTCGTCCTCTATCAAGTACGCCTTGTATAACATGGACGATAAAAGCGTGATGACCAGTGGTGGTGCTGAGCGTGTGGGATTGGATGGTGCCTTTGTAAAGGTTAAGCTGGCCAATGGTGAGAAAAAGCAGATTATGCACGATATCCCTGAGCATACTGAGGGCGTGAAGTTTATTTTCTCTCTGCTCACTGACCCAGAAATAGGTGTTATCAAGAGCCTCGATGAGATTGATGCTGTAGGTCATCGTATGGTGCATGGTGGCGAGAAGTTCAATAAGTCGGTTGTCCTGACCGACGAGGTGCTGAAGGTGTTTGAGGAGTGCTCAGACCTGGCTCCCCTGCATAACCCAGCCAACCTGAAGGGTGTGAACGCAGTTAAGGAGTTGATGCCAGGACTGCCTCAGGTGGGCGTGTTTGATACCGCCTTCCATCAGACCATGCCCGACTATGCCTATATGTATGCCATACCTTACGAGCTTTATAAGCAGTATGGTGTACGTCGCTATGGTTTCCACGGAACTTCTCATCGTTATGTTTCAGCTCGTGCCCTTGAGTTCCTCGGCATGAAACCAGAGGGTACAAAGGTGATTACTTGCCATGTAGGTAATGGCGGTTCTATTGCTGCTGTAGTCGATGGGAAGTGCATTGATACTTCTATGGGGCTTACCCCGTTGGAGGGTCTTGTGATGGGTACTCGCTCTGGCGATATCGATGGTGGTGCCGTTACCTTCCTGGAGAAGAAGCTGGGCCTCGATGCCGATGGCATGAGCAACCTGCTCAACAAGAAGAGTGGTGTAGCAGGTATCACGGGTGGCTCAAGCGACATGCGTGATGTAGAGAATGCAGCTAAGGCAGGTGAACCCCGTGCTGTTCTGGCTCAGGAGATGTATTTCTATCGCATTAAGAAGTATATTGGTGCTTATGCAGCTGCTATGGGGGGTGTCGATGTGATTGTGTTCACCGCTGGTGTTGGTGAGAATCAGATAGGCATGCGCTCAGAAGTCTGCAAGGGTCTTGAGTTCTTGGGTGTGAAGTTCGACGACCAGAAGAACAATGTGCGTGGTGAAGAGGCTATCATCTCTGCCGACGACTCAAAGGTAAAGGTGGTTGTCATTCCTACCGATGAGGAATTGATGATTGCTACAGATACGATGAATCTGATGAATAAAGGCTTCCATTAGGAAGCCTTTATTTGTATGTCTTATAGAGTGTGCCTTGGTGATGGCGCTTCTCCATCACATCCATGATCTCCTCTTCTGTAGAGAGGTTGAAGTCGCCAGGGATGGTATTCTTCAGTGTGGCAGCTGCCAGCGAGTAGTTCAGTTGCTTCTGCCGGTCGTTGGGGAAAAGTTTGATAGCATGTAGCCAACCACCCATGAAGGCATCTCCCACACCAACGGGATCTATCACGTCGGGGATATCCATGATGGGTGCCTGTAGCAGTTCGCCATCCGTCCATAACAGACCTGTGAGCGTGTGGTGCTTCGATGATATCTCATTACGCATACCCATCATCCAGTTCTTCACGCGGGGATAGGTGGCATGCAGCTCGTCGAACCAAGTCTTATATTCCTCCATCTGCATCTGGAATGTGGAGTCTATAGCCGTGAACGGGGGTTGTGGATGTTGCGTGAGCCAGTCGAACTCAACAGCGTCGCCAAACATCATGTCGCAGCGTGAAAGCATGTGACTCAGGGTGCCACGAGGATTGGCTCCTTCATATTTCCAGAGGTTCTTACGGTAGTTGATGTCGAAGCATACGGTAACGCCTAATTCGTCGGCAACATCAAGTGCCTCGAAAGTGGCATTTGCCGCTTGTATAGAGATTGCTGCCGTGATACCTGATACGTGGAAATAGGCACAGCCCTTTAGAATCTCTCGCCAGGGAATCATGCCGGGCTTCAGGTCGAAATAGGCAGAATTTGCGCGGTCGTAGATTACTTTGGGTGCTCGCATGCCGGCAGCGGGCTCAAAATAATAGGTGCCTATGCGCTGACCGCCATAGAGCACATGAGAGGTATCCACACCCAACTGCGCCAGATTCATGGCACCAGCGTGCCCCACAGGAGTGTCGGGCAGTCGGGTGATATAGGTTACATCTTCGCCTTGTGTGGCCAGCGATACGGCTACGTTGGCTTCGCTGCCACCGTACTTGCTGGTAAACATATCACCTTGAGTCAGTCTCAGGTTGTAAGGCTTGGAGAATCTTAATAGGAGTTCTCCGAAAGTTACTATTTTTTGTCTATTCATATCGCTTTTGTGATTACGCTGTCAGGGACGACTCTCTCCTTCGATGTATTGTGACATCAACAGATGGTCACCGTCATACACGACATAGGTGAAATGACTGATCCAGTCGCCCAGGATAATCATACGGGCTTTCTTGGTAAGCTGCAGGTCCAACTCGATGTGCCGATGACCAAAGATGAAATAATCGACATTGGAATGATACTGGATGTATTTCTTCGTGAAGAGTACCAGATGCTCCTTGCTCTCACCCATATAGGGCGGCTCTTCGCCATTGGGGCGCTTCATGCGGGAATGCTTGGCCCAGTGTAAACCGAACCACATACCCCAGCGGGGATGCAGGGCTGAAAAAGCCCACTGGCAGACCTTGTTATGGAAGATGCTCTTGATGAACTTGAACTTCTTGTTGGGGTCGCCCAGCCCGTCGCCATGTGCCAGATAAAACATCTTGCCATAGATCTCTGTCGTCTCGGGTTTTTTATGCAGGATCACGCCACACTCCTTTTCTAGATACTCGTATGCCCAGATGTCGTGGTTGCCTGTGAAGTAATGCACCTCTACGCCCATGTCGGTCAACTCAGAGAGCTTACCCAGAAAACGGGTGTAGCCTTTTGGTACTACGAACTTGTATTCGTACCAGAAGTCGAACATGTCACCTAACAGGTAGATGGCTGCTGCCTTTTCCTTGATGGAATCCAAAAAACGCACCAAACGCCGTTCTTGCATGCGTCCGTGAGGAATGGCCAGCGACCCAAGATGGGCATCAGAGAGAAAATAGATATTCTTCATTAGTCAAATCCTAATTCTACTCTTGCTTCTTCGCTCATCATCGACTGATCCCAAGCAGGCTCGAAAACGAGGTTCACGTTGGCACCCTTTACGCCTTCGAGACTCTCCACTTTCGTGCGTACATCTTCTAATATATAGTCGGCTGCAGGGCAGTTGGGAGCAGTAAATGTCATGTCAAGTTCAACCGACGAGTCGTCTTGCACGTCAATCTTGTAAATCATTCCCAGATCGTAGATGTTGACGGGAATCTCAGGGTCATAGACAGTTTTCAATATATCTACAATCCGTTCTTCTATCTGATTCTTTTCTTCTTGCGTCATTTTGTAGTTGTCGTTTGGGGGACAAAGTTAGTGAAAAATGCGCGAAGAACCAAATTTTATGGAAAATTTGTTAGCACTTTCCTGATTCGTGGTAGGAGTAATAGTTGCCATCTGAGATGATGACATGGTCGAGGAAGTGGATACGCATCAATTCGCAGGCCCGCTTAATGCTTTTGGTCAACTCGTCGTCCTGTCTGCTGGGTGAGAGGCTTCCTGACGGGTGGTTGTGGCACACGGCGAGAATGGTGGTGTTGGCGAGTACGGCTTCACGTATGATAATACGGATGTCGACGGCAGTCTCGGTGATGCCGCCATGGGAGACACGTATTTTCTTGATGAGGCGGTAGTGCTGATTAAGAAGCAGTACCCAGAACTCCTCCACATCAAGATCCTGCATTATGGGATGCATGTGGTTGTAGATACGTGTTGCCGTACCAAGGTCGGGGCGCTCCTCTGGCGTCTCCATCTGGCGCCGCTTACCTAGTTCACAGGCAGCAAGGATAGTAATGGCTTTCGCCTCACCGATGCCGTTATACGCGCAAAGCTCCTGAATATTCATCTTGCCGAGTGTATTCAGGTTGTTGCGACAATCTGAGAGGATGTACTTCATCAAGTCAACAGCACTCTTCTCACGTGAGCCGGAGCCGATGAGGATAGCCAGTAACTCTGCGTCACTAAGTGCCTGAGGCCCCTTGTCCCGTAGTTTCTCACGCGGCTGATCACTTTCCGCCCAATGTGCAATTGTAAGTTTTTCCATAGAGATTTAAGCTTTTTGTTTGTTATTTATAAAATGTTTGTTCAAATGCCTGAAACTCATCTTGCTTGAGTACGCAGCGTTTCCACCACGATTCGATGAATCCTAACCCATAGCCCGTCAGTTGTACAAAGGCTGCAGGGATAGATAGCAGTCCGACGTAAAGACTCTTGTTCTTGATACTTGAGTCGATGACGATCAGGAGGGAATAGAGTGCCAACGGCAGGAGTGCCAACTGACAGAGCTGATGCCCTTTGGGCTTGACCTCGATAGAACCAAAGCTGCTCATCATCAGTCCGCAGACGAAGAGTAACAATAGTGCGATGACCCCCATGGTAAAGACGGTAGGTAACAGATGCACCAGTTTCAAAGTGCCAGGATGGCGTTTCTCAAGATTGATGCGGGCGATACCACTGTTATAGACCTGACGGAAGAACTTCTGAAAGTCTGTACGGCGCTTATGCCACACCCATGCCTCAGGGAAGAGACGGGGCTGGTATCCTGCTTCTACAATACGATAGGAAAAGTCGATATCCTCGCCAAAACGCATCTTGGTGAAACCGCCCAGCTGGTGATACACATCGTGACGGATGCCCATGTTGAACGAACGGGGGTAGAACTTGTCGAGCTTGGTCTTTCCACCTCGGATGCCACCAGTAGTGAAAAAGGAAGTCATCGAGTAACTGATAGCCTTCTGCACAGGGGTGAAGTCTGGGTGAGCAGCGTCGGGACCGCCAAAGGCTGCCAGACCATTTCCACTCTTTACACCACATGCCACACTTTTCAGATAATCCTGAGGCAGCACCACATCCGAGTCAAGAATGATGAGCCATTCTCCATGGGCGCGCTCAGCACCATAGTTGCGACTCTGCCCGGGGCCGCTGTTCTCCTTATTGTAATAATGCAAATCAAGGATGCCTGCGAACTTGTCGCAAACATCCTTGCATGGTTTTTGAGAACCGTCCTCTACTATCACCACCTCAAAGTCTTTCTCTGTCTGAGAACAAAGACTCTCAAGCAGCTCTTCAACTTCGTCAGGACGATTGAATACGGGGACGATGATTGAGTATTTCAATCCTTCACTCTTTCAGTTCATCAATTATTCCTTCACTCTCTGGAGGTAAGAACCGTCGCGGGTATCTACCTGGATCAGGTCGCCCTCGTTGATGAAGAGAGGAACGCGAACCTCAACACCAGTCTCCAGAGTAGCAGGCTTCAGTGTGTTGGTGGCGGTATCGCCCTTGATACCCGGCTCAGAGTGAGTCACGCGGAGCACGGTTTTAACAGGCATCTCAGCATAGAGGATGGTTCCGTCGGTGGTGTCGCTGACAACCTCCACAATATCGCTCTCCTTCATGTACTCATGACCGATAACGAGTTCGTTGTCGATGGGAATCTGTTCGAAGGTCTCCTGGTTCATGAAGATACGACCTGACTGGTCTTCGTAGAGGTACTGGTAAGGACGGCGCTCGATGACCACATCCTCCAGTTTCTCACCGATATTGAAACGGCGTTCCAGCACACGACCGTCAGAAACGTTCTTAACCTTGATAATCATGATTGTGTTACCCTTACCTGGCTTGCGGTGCTGGAAATCGATGCACACCCAAATGCCACCATCCATGCGGATAGCGGTGCCTTTTTTAATGTCTTGTGAATTAATCATATTCCTAAAAATGTTACTTTTGTATCGTTTTCGGGTGCAAAGGTAGTGCTTTTTTAGTAAAAAACGCAAAAAGTTGCACTAAATTTCTCGTATTTCTTGCGTAATTCAAAAGAAATGAGTACTTTTGCACCCCAAATCGTTGGAATCATAACAAAAATAAAAAGTATAAAGCAATGAAAAGAACATTTCAACCCCACAATCGCCGTCGCGTGAACAAGCACGGTTTCCGTGAGAGAATGGCCACAAAGAATGGTCGTCGCGTTTTGGCAGCACGTCGTGCAAAGGGCCGTAAGAAGTTAACGGTTTCTGATGAGCATCACGGAAAGTAATCCGCTATTGTTCATAAGTAAAATTGGTAAAAATAGAAAGAAGTAGGGCTTTATCTCTGCTTCTTTCTGTTTTTTTATCTCTTTTCGCCTATTTTGGATAAATTTCTCACGCTCAAGAATGCAAATTTATTAGTATTCTTTTCGCTTAATCGAAATTTTGCACTATCTTTGCAGCCAAAGTAGAAGAAAAATGGAAGCAAAGGAATTCTTCGGTAAGTTTGCAAGCGGTTTTCTTTGGGGCAACATCCTGGCTATGGTGCTGGTAGTGGTTGCGCTCGCTTTTGGTGTGAAATATGGGTTGGATGCCTATACACATCATGGGGAATTTGTTGAAGTGCCCAAGATAGAGGGAATGGTCTATGAAAGGGCTCGTGCCCTGATAGAGGAACGTGGCTTAAATCTCATGGTGACTGACTCAGGCTATAACAAACGCCTGCCAGCCAACAGCATCCTCGTTCAGAATCCAGGTTCAGGTCTGAAGGTGAAAGAGGGGCATACTATCTATGTCACGGTTAATTCCCCGTCTTCCCCGTCGTTTGCTATTCCTGATGTGATAGATAACAGCAGCTTCCGTGAGGCGGAAGCCAAGTTGACAGCCATCGGTTTCAAGTTGCAGCCCCCTCAGCAAGTAGAGGGCGAGAAGGACTGGGTGTACGGCATCCTCTGTCGTGGGCGCCGTGTATCTACGGGCGATCGTATTTCTATCGATTCGCCGTTGACCTTATTGATAGGTAATGGTCATTATGGCGCTGATGTGGATGTCGACTACATTGAACCAGAGTATAAGATGCCGCAGCAAGGTGAGGTCGACGAATTTGAAGAAGTAGTCGAATGATGGATTTTGTTGAAGATGATGAGCTCTATGAGCACTTCCGGATGGAGGTTGATAAAGGGCAGGTGCCTGTCCGCATCGACAAGTATCTGTCGGAACATCAGCCACACTCCAGTCGTAACCGTATCCAGAAAGCTGCTGATGCGGGTTTCATCCATGTCAATGGTCGTCCGGTAAAGAGTAATTATAAAGTACGCGCGGGCGATGTCGTTACCCTCATGCTCGATCGTCCACATTATGATACCATCATCGAACCAGAGAATATTCCGCTTGAGGTGGTATATGAAGATGATGCCCTGATGGTAATCAACAAACCTGCTGGTATGGTGGTGCATCCGGGTTGTGGTAATTTCAACGGTACGCTGGTGAATGCCATCGCTTGGCATTTGAAGGATCTGGAGAGTTATGATCCGAATGACCCCGAGGTGGGACTCGTTCATCGCATCGACAAGGATACCAGCGGTCTGCTGGTAGTGGCCAAGACCCCCGATGCCAAGACCTCATTGGGAAAGCAGTTCTTCAACAAGACCACGCATCGCAGCTATAACGCACTGGTGTGGGGAAACTTCGTGGAGGATGATGGACGGATAGAAGGTAATATCGGGCGTGATCCGAAAGACCGGCTGCGTATGGAGGTCTTTCCGCCTGACTCTGAGATAGGCAAGCCTGCAGTGACGCATTACCATGTGATGGAGCGCTATGGCTATACCACATTGGTGGAGTGTGTGCTGGAAACAGGTCGTACTCATCAGATTAGGGCTCATATGAAGCATATCGGGCATCCGCTGTTCTGTGACGAACGTTATGGTGGAACGGAGATTCTGAGAGGTGAGCGCACAGCCAGCTATAAAGCCTATATCCAGAACTGCTTCAAGCTCTGTCCGCGACAGGTACTACATGCCAAGACCTTAGGGTTTGTGCATCCTACTACAGGGGAGCAGATGGACTTCACCTCAGAATGGCCAGAGGATATGGCAGCACTGATTGATAAATGGAGAAAGTACATTAAACATTAAAGATTATACATTAAACATTAAATGAAACAGCAGAAGAGAACGATTGCCATTGTCTGTGGTGGCGATTCATCAGAACACGATGTGTCACTGCGCTCTGCACAGGGACTCTATTCTTTCTTTGACAAGGAACGTTATGATATCTACATTGTTGATATCAAGGGACAGGACTGGCATGTGGAACTACCTGACGGAACAACCGCCAAGATCGACCGTAATGATTTCTCGTTCTTGGAGAATGGGAAGGCCCGTTTGTTCGATTATGCCTATATCACCATTCATGGCACCCCTGGCGAGAATGGCTTGCTGCAGGGTTACTTCGATCTGATCGGATTGCCTTACAGCACCAGCAGCGTGTTGGTGGAGGCTATGACATTCGACAAGTTTGTGCTGAACCAGTATCTGCGTGGTTATGGAGTCAGCGTGGCCGACTCGCTGCTGATTCGCAAGGGTTATGAGGAGTTGGTGTCTGACGATGAGATCGAGGAGCGTATCGGCATGCCTTGTTTCGTAAAACCTGCTGCCGACGGTTCTTCTTTCGGCGTGTCAAAGGTGAAGAATAAGGATCAGCTTGCCCCTGCCATCCGGAAGGCAATGATGGAGAGTCCGGAGATTATGGTAGAGTCGCTGCTTGAGGGAACAGAGATCACCCAGGGTATCTATAAGACCCGCGAGAAGACAGTCCTCTTCCCCATCACCGAGGTGGTGACATCGAATGAGTTCTTCGACTACGACGCCAAGTATAATGGTCAGGTGCAGGAGATTACTCCTGCCCGTCTGTCAGAGGATGTTGCTGAACGTGTGGGTAAGATTACCAGTCATATCTATGACATCCTTCACTGCAACGGTATTATCCGCATCGACTATATTGTCTCTAAGGAGGGTAAGATATCGATGCTTGAGGTGAACACCACACCGGGTATGACTGCCACCAGTTTCATTCCCCAGCAGGTACGTGCCGCTGGTCTGAAGATCGCTGATGTTCTGACAGATATTGTTGAGAACCAGTTTGTGTAGTTTAGTATTGAGAGTTATGAGTACTTCAGTGGCGGAGTTTGATGAGATAAGACCGTATGAGGCGGAAGAGATGAAACAGGCGTTTGACGATCTGCTCCGAGACCGCCAGTTTCAGATGATTCTCAAGGGATTTGTACCCTGGCTACCCAAGAGTCTGCGCAATGGACTCTTGAAATTGGCCTTTACGGGTATCAAAACACCGCTTGACTTCCAGCTGCGGTTTATGAAACCTATTGTCAACTACATTATCCGTAAGCACACAGACGGTTGCTCCTTTGATGATGCTCTTCTCTTGCCTCACATCTCCCAACTCAAAGATCGCTTCACGTTTGTCAGCAACCACCGGGATATTGTGCTCGACTCTGCTTTCCTGGATGTGATGCTTGTAGCTCATGGCTATCCCACAACCGTTGAGATCGGTATTGGTGACAACCTGCTTATCTATCCTTGGATCAAACGGCTTGTTCGTATGAACAAGGCGTTTACGGTGCGCCGCGGTCTCTCTCCAAAGGAGATGCTGCGCTCCAGTCAGCTGATGAGTCGGTATATCCATTATGCGGTTACCCAGAAGCAAGAGAACATCTGGATAGCTCAGCGTGAGGGTAGGGCGAAGGATTCTAACGACCGTACGCAGGACTCTGTGCTGAAGATGCTGGCTATGGGAGCTCCCGATGAGCTGAAGAATCCGGCTGATCGTTTGCGTGAGTTGAATATTGTGCCCCTCACCATCAGTTATGAGTTCGACCCCTGTGATTATCTGAAAGCTCAGGAGCTTCAGGAGAAGCGCGACATCCCCGGCTTTAAGAAGAGTCGTCAGGATGACCTTGATAATATGAAGACAGGTATCTTTGGCTATAAGGGTAGGGTGGTCTATCACTGCGCTGCACCTGTTAACACATGGATTGATGAACTGGCAGAACTACCGAAGACAGAGTTCTTCGCAGCTCTTGCCCAACGTATGGATAAGGATATCCATAGTGGCTATCAACTCTTCCCGTGCAACTATATTGCACTCGATGAGTTGGAAGGCTCTGCTGCGCATGCTGCCCATTATACTGCCGATGATAAGACTCGTTTCGAGACCTATCTGGCAGGACAATTGGCTAAGATCTCCATTCCTAATAAGGATGAGGCTTTCCTTCGTGAGTGTATGCTCAAGATGTATGCCAATCCTGCACGTAACTATATAGCTGCCCAATGAAAAAGCTCTTGTTTCTTATCGTGGTTTGCCTGACCTATGGTTGTACCCAGGATGCTTATGACAAGGGTGAAGGAGCCTATTCGCTGATGCGGGGGGATTTTGCTGAAGCTAATGTCAATAGCAACCGTGAGGTCATCTCTATTACCACCGACGAGGGGGAGACACTCCCGTTACAGACCTACCATACGGCTAAATGGATTGCCCGACCCGACACCATTTATCGTTGTATGTTATATTATAATAAGGTGAAGACAAATGATGGAAAACCGATGGCGGAGGTTATCTCATTGGGTCGGGTTCATTGTCTTCAGGTCACCCCTTTGTCGAAATTCGAAGACTACAAGGATGATCCCGTGAAGTTCGAGAGTATCTGGAAGAGTAAGTCTGGCAAATATCTGAACTTGCATCTTCAGTTGAAGACAGGTTATACCGAAGACACAACAGCCATCCAGAAACTGGCTTTTGTTTCGGATGGTGTGATACCTCATCCCGATGGAAGGCGCACCTTGTCGGTACGCCTCCATCATGATCAGGGCGGTGTTCCTGAGTACTATTCCACACAGGCCTACCTCAGCATCCCGACGGTTGATCTCTTGGTAGATTCTGTCTGTTTCTATCTGAACACCTACTCCGGCGGTGTCGTCAAGACGTTGCCCGTGAAGTAGGCTATCCAATTATTGTGATAAAGCTTTCTGCAGGCAGCTGAACGGTCAGTTGTCCGTCTGTAGCCTTGAGCAGACATGCCTCGGCATGACTGTGACTGTTGGTGACATAGACTGTCACCTCCTTCGCGCTGACGGGCAATCCGGAGATGATTGCTTCACACGACGCACCGTTGTTCACAAGATGCAGGGCCCACTCACCTGTTGCCTTCTTGTTGAAGGCTGCCACATTGATGTTCTCCTTGTCGCAGCTGGCAGGAACTGCAAAGGCATCTTCGGGTGTCATTGCGAGTTGTTTGAGGTTAAAGAAACGCTGCGTGGGGCGGAGGGGACCTTCCGAGTTGTAGATACCATCACCCCAAAGGAGTGAGTAGTCTGAGGTGAGCTGCCACTGCAGGATACTCCAAGGCTGGCAGATGGCACAGAGTCGTGTGTAGAGATTGATCTCGTATAGGGCAAATGTTGACTCGTTGAAGATCGAGGGATACTGGTACGCAGCTGCATCAGTGCTGCCTTCGCCAACGATGAGTGGTACATTGATTTGCCTGGAGGCATCAGCCCATTTCTTCAGTGTCGCATCATCGCAGCCTCGCCAGGAGTGGAAGGATATGGCGCCGATATACTTATGTGCTGTTGGATCGTTGAGCGCAGGCAGGATAAAGTCGAAAGTGGTGGCATCGGAGTTGTCACCGAGCAGCAGACGTGTCTTCAGTCCCTGTTCTGCCAGATACTGCCCGAATGCCTTGATGAAGTCTCGATGCTCCTCAGGTGTAAACACCACGTCGATACCTAAATCCGACTCATTGAAAGAGAAATAGTCGGCCTCTACCCCATAGTCTTTCTTCAGGAACGTCAGATAACTGGTAAGCGATGCAAAAATCCTCTGTTCTTCTGAAGCTTTTAGATGGAAGGCGCGAGCCGTACCATCAGAGCGGGTGGTCTGGTCACCTGCCCATACTGGTGGGAACCAGCAGCTCACGATGACAGGCATGCCAATCTGTTTCAGTCGTTGGGCCATCTCCGCACTATGTTTCACATGGGGGGCTTCTGCACCCTGTGTGTCCCATACAGCCCAAGGCATCTCCACACGACCGAAAGCCACACGCATGTTTCTCAGACAATAGTCGATCACCGTTGGATCCTTCGCAGGATTCTGGATGCGGAAGTTACCGCCGAATCCAGCAAGCACCCTTCCCGGTTTCGTGAGGTCGAGGGCTATCGCCGCCGTCTCATGATGGCGTGTGCCGTCAATGGTCATCGTGGCGGCAAGCTCTGCCGTACTGCCTTTCTTGAGGGTAGGCAAAAGGGTGATGTAAAGAACCTTATCGCCCTCTTCCTCCCTCACAGTCGTAGTGACAGGACGGTCGAAGGTCAGTGTCAGTTTGCGTTCAGGAGCCGTAATGGTGATTTTTTGTTTCTGAATATTTATCTTGGCCTTGGCATAATGGCTTGAAGGGAAGGTCATGCAGAACCAGGCTCCCTCGTTCAGATCATCCTTTGCCTCCACCTTCCAGTTCAGGGCTACAGTCTGCTGATCGACATCGGTCACGGTTTGGGTGAACTCTGCTCCGTGCATAGGCGTAATGGTCTTCTGGGTATGCCCCTCACGCTTGTATCTGATGTGCTGCTGTTTCTCTCTGCCACTCTTCTCCATCTCTCCACCTAAGGTGCCTACTCTCAGCGACGATTCAAAATCGATCAGTTCACCCTCGAGCCGAACTCCTGTCATGTTACTCCATGCCATCACTTCTGTATGTACAGTGGCTGGTGCCAGACGCTCTGCCAGTTCAAAGGCCATACGACTGTTATGGTAGGGACAGTTCCAGTCGCTCACCTTGGGGGCGTTCAGTGGCTTACCGTCTTCGCTGAGATCCTTAAACCAACCTCCATGCTGGTAGTCAATGAAATGTGCCTTCACGTAGGTCCAGGTCTTGAGGGCTGCCTCAAGGAAGGCTGAGTCACCCGTCAGTTGCCAGGCATTGACACAACCGATGATTGTCTCACACTGTGGCCACCACGACATCCTTTGGCTCATACCCTCTGGCGATTTCTCGTAGAGCATAGCGCCCTCGGCGTTGATTCCCTCCTTCAAGGCAGTACGAGTCATCTTCACAGCTTGTTCATCCACCTTTTTCTTCAGCATGGGGTCTCCGACAACGGCTGCAGCCTCACTCATCAGCCATGAGGTCTCGATATCGTGTCCATAGGAGTCCACCTGTCCTATCGGGTTCCAGGCATCGTCGCAGTACAGGATCAGATGGTTGGTCTTGGGCGAGTAGAGTTTCGTCTGCAGTATTTGGAGCAGCTCAATAAGGTTGTTCCTCAGTCCCTCATCGGGCCATACCTGGTAGAGTGTGGTATAGGCTTCCAGAACATGGATATGGGTGTTCATTGTCTTTGTGGCATTCGCCTGACCATCCACTCCTTTCAACGGAGCCTTCGAATAGTCACGCTGGAATGACTCGATATAGCCTAATCCTACCTTGTCGTGCGCTTTCTGTTCTAAGGTGTTGTAGAGTTTCAAGGCTGCGTCCAGACTTCTGCGGTTACCTGTGGCTCTGAAATGTTCAGATAGTCCGTAGATACCGAAGGCACAGGCATAGGTCTGCTTGGTGGCATCCTTGGGATGGCCCTCACTGTCGAGTTGCCAGAACACGCCGCCAAAGATAGAATCGATGAAGTGACGGATGTAATAGTCGGCAGCACGATCAGCCATCTGTTTATAGACCTCCAGCCCATCCTGACGGTAGGCTCTTGAGAAGGTCCATGCGATGCGGGCATTCAGCACAGCACCCTTGGAGGCGTTCTTGATGGCTTTGCCATCGTTCAACACCACCCCATAGAATCCGCCTGTCGGATCTTCGGTATTCTTCATCCAGAACGGCAACAAGTTCTCCCTAAGGTTCTGTGTTGTCTCTGTGCGCAGGATCTCTGCGGTATCAGCACTGGCAGTAAGTGCCATGACAAACGATACGAATAGCGTCACAATCTTTTTCATTGGCTTGTTTGTTTGGTTGTAGTCGCTGCAAAGATACAAATAATTTGCTGATTTCCTTGCTTTTCCACTCAAAATTTATTATCTTTGCAGCGTTGAACAACTGTTATAATGCATGAATCATATGAAGAATCTTAGTAGAATGGCTATCTTGGGCGGTATGCTCGCCTTGATGGCAGTATCAGTGAAAGCCCAGAAGTGGGAACATCTGGCTGACACCCCGCAGATGGGATGGAGTACATGGAACAAGTTTCAGGGTAACATCTCTGAAGACATCATCAAGGGCATTGCCGATGCGATGGTGGAAAGTGGTTTGCGCGATGCTGGCTATACCTATATTAATATAGACGACTGCTGGCACGGCAAGCGTGACTGCAATGGCTTCATCCAGGTGGACTCCGTGAAGTTCCCTAACGGTATGAAGTCGGTAGCTGACTATGTGCATAGCAAAGGTCTCAAACTCGGCATTTACAGTGATGCAGGTACGGAGACATGTGGCGGTATGCCTGGTTCACTCGGACATGAATATCAGGATGCCATCCAGTACGCACGCTGGGGTGTGGACTATCTGAAATACGACTGGTGTAACACACCGAATATCAATCCAATGGGTGCCTATCAGCTTATCAGCGATGCTCTGCGTGCAGCAGGTCGCCCCATCTTCCTCAGCATGTGCGAATGGGGTAACAGCCGTCCTTGGAAGTGGGCGAAGGAAGTAGGTCATTCGTGGCGTACCACCCCTGACATCTGGTGCGACTTCGATTCATTGCGTGTTTTCCCGGGCTATACCCAGTTCGGTGTGATGCAGTGCATCCAGTTCAATGATTCCTTGCGCCAATATGCAGGCAAGGGCTATTGGAACGACCCCGATATGCTGGAGGTAGGCAATGGCATGACGGAGAATGAGGATCGTGCCCACTTCACCATGTGGTGTATGATGGCCAGTCCGCTGATTCTTGGCAACGACTTGCGTTCCATGAGTGAGGCTACCCGCAATATCATCATGAATAAGGAGATGATAGCCATCGATCAGGATACACTTGGTGTCCAGGGCTTGCATTTCTGCGATCATGAGGGGCTGCAGTTCTGGTTCAAACCCTTGGCAGGTGGCGATTGGGCCTTCACCATCCTTAATCCGACGCGTGAGGACATCACCTGTGAACTGAACTGGCAGGACTTCAATCTCACCGACACACAGGTCAGCAACCTGAGCACCGACTTCAATACCAAGGTCTATAAGGTTTATAACCTCTGGACTCATAAGATGGAAGGCAAAACCAGCCTGAAGAACAAGCCGGAGCGCAAGCTGACCGTTAAGGCCCGTGATGTCGTCTCCTACAGACTCATCCAGTAAGGTGCCGTCGCGCACCTGCTGGGAGACTGTTATCCCATCACGACATCGAGTACCATCATCAGCACAAATCCGAAGGCAAAGCCGATTGTGCTGAGGTTACTATGCTCACCCTCGGATGCTTCTGGTATGAGCTCTTCCACAACCACATAGAACATGGCTCCAGCCGCAAAAGCCAAGAAGTAGGGTAGTGCGGGAGTTATCAGTGAAGCGAGCAAGACAACTGCCAGTGCTCCGATAGGCTCTACGGCACCACTAAGGCTTCCGATAATGAAAGAACGCCATCTGCTGTTCCCTTCTGCTCGCATGGGCATGGAGATGATGGCGCCTTCGGGTATGTTCTGAATGGCAATACCTATCGAGACTGCCAGCGCACTGGCTAATGATAATCCTCCGATACCTCCTTCTGCACCGGCAAACACCACACCCACAGCCATACCTTCAGGCAGGTTGTGGATGGTGACAGCTAGTGCCAGCATCGCAGTACGTGAGAGACGGGAACGCAGACCTTCCGGCTTCTCCGTGCCGATATGCAGGTGAGGCGTCAACTCGTCAAGCAGAAGCAGAAACCCGATACCTAATAGGAAACCACCGGCAGCAGGTAATACCGCCCATTTCCCCTCATCGACTTCCATCTCCATAGCAGGTATGAGTAGCGACCAGACGGAGGCTGCCACCATCACACCCGACGCAAAACCGAGCAGTGATTTCTGCACACGAGGCGACATCTCGTCCTTCATCAGAAAGACAAATGCCGCTCCGATCATAGTTCCCAACAAGGGAATCAACAGTCCTATTATCAATGTCATCGTAATAATTAATATTGGCTATAGCCTTTTCTGAAGGCTGGCTCTTTTTGTTTGCAAAGATAGGCAATTACAGGCATATATGCAAATATATGAGGAAGTATTATGTAACTTTTCTCAAAGGACGTAGAAACCATGTCTTCGCCTCATTCAGATAGCATCTACGAAGTAAATATGACATTGTTTCACAGGTATGGTAACAATCGAAACACTTTGTTTCCCCTAGGGAAACAAAGTGTTTCATCACAGAAAACAAATTGTTTCCTTTTGTGATACTGTTGTGAAACAAGTTGACAAACAGCAAGTTAAGCCTCATTTTTATTTGAAAGAGCCCTGATTTTTCTCAAATCATGTATAGCTGCATGTTTTCATGTAGTCTCTATACATTCATTAAACGATTAAGAACCAATACATTACAAAGAAAATGTAGGAATGTATAGTGTTTTTCAATTTTTCTCGTGAGAGAATTTTCTTACTACATAACTACGCAGTAAATTTTTCATAGGCATACAGCAATTTCTGGTAGGCCTACCAGAAAATTAATCAATATCTTCCCAGCGGTAAAAGTCATATTTCTCAAGCCAGAGGAAGTCATATTCGGCTTCGGCTTTGCGTTCGTAGGAGGCTTCTTCGGGAAAGCCGAGCAGGCACCAGAGGCGGTCGATACGACGTCCGAGGATTTTGGCATCTTCTTCAGAAATGACATCGTCGAGCGTGACGACATCATTGTTGAATTGAACTAAGCGCCACTCATCGTAGTCTTTATTACAGATCTCAGTGAGACCTAAGTACCATACTTTGAGTGCCCACAGGAAATGACCTGTCTCAGCACAGAGGTCACCTATACGCTGCGCCTTCTGCCGTTTTCGGCGACAACTCTCGGCACAACGGATAGGGTGGATTTCACGGTTCACCATCTGACGGAGCAGACGGGATCCGATAAGGAATACGTTTTCGCATGAATAATGTTTGTTGTGTGTCGCCATCAGGCGCTGAAACCGGCGACCCTGTGACGGGCGGGTTTCAGCTCGATGGTCTTTGGCTTGAAATACTCAAAGGCTTTCCTAATATCAATGGCTTCGATATGCTGCAGATCATCGCAGCCTGTGGTATAGACACGATCTGCCATCGCAGGGATGATACCGTTGTGGACAAACTGGTCTATCCAGCGGGCATTACCGAAGTTGGCTGGCTTCTGGTCTATCGCCTGCGTGATGGTCTGCTGCAACTCCTGAGCTGCCTCAGATGTGAGCAGATAGTCATCACGCTCAAAAAGACGTTGGGCTATCTCCATCAGCTGCTCTGCCGAATAGTCGTCGAAGTGGTAGCGATAGGGGAAGCGCCCCGCAAGTCCGATGTTGGTAGAGAGCATCGCC
>CADCFA010000042.1 GCA_902800595.1 uncultured Prevotellaceae bacterium
GGTACCACAAAATATAATAGCAGCTACAGTCCAATGTGATTGTAGCTGCTATTGTTATGGTATAGAGGTATTACGACCTGTGGTTTATCGAATGCTTACCAAGAAATGAGTGCAAGCATCTGCCGAATCGAAAAATCCCCACACCGGTTCTGCCTCCAGAACCGATGTGGGGATTATGTTCACACTAACAGAGCTTACATCACCTACATTTTCTGATCGAGATTTTTACCTTTCTCCTCGTGTTCGAAATTAGGTATGAACTCCTTGATAGCTTCAACGACCTGAGCCTTGGTGAAGTCTTCTTTTGCGAATATACATTCCAGTTTATCAAAGAAGGCATTCACCTCTGCCATTTCGTGACGGGTTGTCTGTTCTACCACTCCAAGAGCTTGGAATCGCTGCATATCTATCTTTTCACCAGGAACGTAGAATTCTTCGTAAGCTTTCTCGCCTGTGGTATCAGAACCGAAATAAACAGTGGGATATTTATTGTCATCCCAACCCAGTGCAGCAGCCTTGCGTTTGGCTTCACCGTCGCTGCTGCATGGATCTTTTTCAAGACCATTGGCAGCTACAAACTTATCGCAAATGCTACTAAATGTCAGCATCTGGTCTTCACCCAGTTTCGGGAAGAACACTTCACCACCCTTGCCAAGGATACAGGCCAGCATACATATCTGACCGCTCTCCTCAGGGGAGACGAAGTAACGTTTCACATCACTTGGGGCTGCTAGAGGCTGTTTCTTCTGGAGCCTGTGAATCCAGCCGTCAGGAAGGGAGCCGTTGCTGAAAGCCACATTGGCAAAGCGGGCTGTTGTGACCTTGAAATACTTATTGTAAGCCATCACCAAGTCTTCCATGATGCGTTTCGAGGCACCCATGATATTTACAGGGTTTGCAGCCTTATCGGTGGATACACAGAAGAAGTGTTTCGGCGGATACACCGTCAGCAAGTCCATCAACTTCTTGGCCTTGATATCGTTGTTTTCTATCAGAGCCTGCACACTATAACGGTCTTTCTCTGAGCGCACATGCTTGTGTGCAGAAAAGTTGGCTACGATATCGAAGCCCTTCTCTTCGCGGAAGATACGTTCAAAGATTGGGTCTGCAAAGTTCAGCGTATAACAGCGGAATTCTTCGGGAACGCAAAGCCCGTAGGTGCTTCTAACGTCGCGTACTAGCTCTGCTAGACCATTCTCATTAAGATCAACGACTACCACGCTCTTTGGCTCAAAACGTAACACTGCTTTGATGAAGCTGGAACCGATGGAACCTGCACCACCAATGACACAGACTTTCTTATCTTTAATCTCTTTTGATAGCGTTTCTTTGTTTGCCTCTATATCTGCTGCAAACATGCTGACAGGACGAAAAGTCACACTGTCAGCTATGAATTTATCTAGGTTGAACATATATGTTTACTTTAACACGAATATTACAAATTATTCAAAGAAGTCTTCTCAAGTTAATTATTGTTTTGAAAAGTTCCTTGCCGATTTCATTATGGATTTCTCTATTTATATCAGCCTTGTGAGCATCAAGGTCATTCTGAATCTCTTGTATTTGTCGAACGACAGCTAGCAAATGTCATGCATAGCTGTTTATTCATTACACTTATCACAAAAAATCCGACTGCCAACACTAGAAGATTAATTGTTACTATATGCCGTTTCATACTTTCATATTTATCCAAACGTGTAATTCACAACTGGCTGCTGGTCCGTTTTTATATTTTCCCAAATGAATCCATACTGCTCTTCTTCAGGGAAATGAGGGGCTTTAATTGTGAATATTGGCGTTTCAACTATACCCTCATTAATATTAGTGGTTCCATATTCCTGAAAGCCAACATAAGACATACCTTCTCCATATTGTGCATGCATAATACATATCAGGCCTGCTAAGGCATTCATAAGATATTCAAGTTTTGCCTTTTTAAAATTACCATATCTATCATGTTTAACTTCATTATAAGCATCATACCATTTTAGTAATTCTCTTCTAGAAGGATTCCATTCAATAAACGGTCGAAATACATGACCTGTCTCCCATCGTTCAAAGGTTAGTCTGTATTCATTTAGCCTTGCTGCCCTAGATATTTTGAAGTAATCCTTGACACACCATTCATTTTCTGGTTTTGAATATCCATTCGCTTTCAGTATTCCCTTGCAGTTTGCCTCAAACTCTGCTGCTGTCCGCAACAAGAGTTCATATATGCGGTGTGAGAAAACGCCAAGATTATCATCACTGGGTTCAATATAGTCATATAGAGTATTAAGGTCACGCAAAATCATGCGCGTGGCAGTGATGAGCGACTTTTTCTCCTCCTGATTAGCAAAGCAATCGTCGTAAAGGTAATCTAGCGTCGGTTTCGGCTCTGAATTATCATCAAATGAAATCACACTATTACTCCAATCATAGTCCTTTACTGGTCTCCATATACGGTGGTAAGGTTTTGTAATTGGCATAATTCGTATCTTATCACTATTTAACAAGTTTTCCAGACAGATTACTATCTACTATTTGGGCATTCGGAGCATATTGTTTGCATAAAGCCTTAACTATTATTTTCTGAGATGGCTCACATAATGGGCTCATTGTGACAACAAGATTCTCAAAGGCTTCTTCGTTGAGGTTCATATCATAATGAGAGAAACTCAATCCTTCATTATTTTTAATAGCCCGTATCTGGCGAATTTGCTCTGGAATATATTTATCTGTATTAAAGTAAGCTAAAGGATTCCCTGGTGCAAAGAAAACAACAAAGCGCGATTCTTCTTGGAAAGCCCACCTCTTGTTTTTATAACTTCCTACCTTATCCGTTTTGACCGTAATCCCCTCCGTCTTGGAATCTTCTGGAAATTCGACACATCCATCCGCATAAGGCGCTATATCGTCAACATACTTTACTTTTCTAAAAAAATTACAACCATCATAATCTTCTACCAGTATAGGAGGCATGTAATCTGTTTGATTCCATCGCAATTTAGGATCTAACAAGTAATGGATTTCCTTACCTACATCTGATATCATATTATCATGCCCTTTGTATTCGTAGTCTGTGTACGTCCTAAATAGTCCGTCTTTCTTGAATGACAATCTTACTCCCCATCTCCCTTTTGTATACATTTTCCACATGGGGATGCTTTCTTCCTTAACTTCAGTCCAACAAGAAACAAAAGTATATGGCCCCAAATTTACTCCTTTGCAAATGAAATTACTCTCCTCTGGATCATCCACCTGATCAAGGCGAGTAAAGCGCAGAGTGTGATTCTCAAGAATCAGAGCAAGCACATCTATATTGGTATAATGATGAATTATCATGTGAGCAGGAAGTTGTTAATTCGAGCGTATTTTTCCTAAAGTTTTTGTTTACGGAAACGGCTAAGGTCGAGAAGCCTTTTAGGTATCACTGTGAATTGGAGATTGCTTTCAAGTCGTCTAAAATATGGTTCAACTTAACATAAATATTATAACTACGATTTTCAAAAACCTCTTTCGACTTATTACAGATATCTTTAAACTGTTCTACCGTACTTAGGGAGGTATCCTCAAAATATACGGTATGACTCGTACCATATATATCGAGATAAGCAATTTCTACGAAATCGATTTTGTTACAATTGTATGAAACTTTTTCACCAGACTTACTCTGCATACAATCGTCTAAAAACGAAAGGTATGCCCAATAATTATATAATGTTGTATCACAGGCAACAGTCCCTGTATGCCCAAACGAGCCTCCACAATTATTGTGATACCAAAGAACTGGAGCATAGACAGTTTTTCCGATTCTGGCTACGGAATCATTTTTCTGTATCTCATCAATCTTATAAAAGGTATATGCTTTTACGTTACATATCTTACTTACCTCGTTTTTAATAATACTCACACTGAAACACTCTGTATCGGCACATCCATCATGATCATGGTCCAATAATCCTTTCTTTATTTCAAAAATAGGCTGCGCTTCTTTCATCTGCAGTTCCAATTGAACATCCACAATCTTCTTCTGTTCCATAGATACTTGACATGTGACAATACTCGTTATAAGGGTTGCAAGGGCTACAATAACGTTAACTTGTCTCTTCGCCCATCTACATAATTTGTATAGTAACCCAAACAAATAAAATAATATATTTTTTAATGATTCCATCTGTAGGCAGCCAATTCTCAGACGAGTCAAGCACTTAACCGATTACTGACTTATAACCCCCAAAGTCGTCCTTTTAGGTAATTTACATTCTGCAGTCTTTAACAGGCTATCAAGTGAGTATTGCTTTAACTCACCACGTGAATAGATAACAATCTTCTTCACATGAGGATAATCTCGGAGAATAGTCTCCACAAACTTATTACCGAACGAGCCTGTTCCACCAGTAATCAATACGGTCTTTCCGTTTAGCATAATGATATTATTTTATTTGATTTTGAAAATTCACTATCACCCAAAATCGTATGAAAATTGTAGTTCATAGGAAGCCGAGGCGAAGGCGTCGCGTCATCTATTACTTGGTCCAATAAAGATTGAGTAACTAATTGGAGTTTCACTTTTGTTTGTTGTAAATTGAAAGACAGGATCATGCGCCAAACTCTCTTCACTCATCTTCTCCGCCTCAGTCTGGATAGCCTCGTCTTCATCCGGACGACCGTGATCGTGATGAGGTAAACTTTCTTATGCGTCTTGTGGTACCATTTGTCGAAAGTTGGGAAATCCGCTCGACCTGTGGTCGCTTTGCTTGCAAAGAACTCCGTGCTTTGTGCAGTAATCGGCTTGCCGCTTATTCGAGCTTGCGAGTCTTAAGAAAGGTATCATTTCCCCATTTCATACACAAGACGTCAAAATTGACTGTTTATAAATCTAATATACCAAAGATATAACTATTGGGCTGATATTTTCAGTCACATGAAAAATATCCTTCCAAATAGATTTTATTGATGTACTATTCAACAGAAATGTTTTATTTCCAACATCGTTTGTACCATAATTGCAGAACAAAGCGCACGATATGCAATCGCTCAATGTAACTATGTTTATATTATTGCTACTACCATGATGAGGTATCTGCATAAGTCCAATGCGATTAGTTTGCAATCTCAACCGAGCAAGCAGATGAATGTATGCCTGATTGTATTTACCTTGTGAGTTACGCTTTAGTACTGTATCGCCAGTATAAAGACTACTGGCTACTACGGCTGTAGGATGGCATCTATTACACTCAACAAGATAGCCTTTCTGAATGTATTCGCCCGAGAGCTCATCAATAAACATATATTCCGTAAATGTTGGCATTGAAAGTACAAGCAGCGAATTGACATTTATACTATATGTAGAGATAGTGCTATATATCTGGCGAAGCTCACGAATTTCATCCTCAGTCCAAGTTTCAGGATTATTTAACTTAGCTTCGGACCAGTTTTTACTCGCTTTTATTTTAGCCCTAAAGTCATGGAACAGTTTAGCTTCATTAAACAGGTTATATGGAACATACTTCCATATATCAAAGGTGGACTTAATAATAGGCGTGCCACTGGGTATAACAGGATAAGGACTATCATTACTTGCATGGTCGCCATCTGCTAATGGTTTGTCCAAATCGAAGTCTTCTGGTTGCCCCTCCTCTTGGTAGCGAACAAGGATAGGCTTTATTCGTTTTTCTAACAACACCCGTATGACAGATGCAATGCCATCACGCTTACTCCGCTTATATATATCCTTGTATTTATCATCGAAGAAGGGAAGAAATACATGCGTATTCTGTGTAATATATGGCTTTAAATGTTTTAATCCATTGATATGATCTGAATCGAAATGGGATATAAACAGAACATCTATTATCGCTCTATTTTCATCTTCCTTTCTTCCAAGCGCCTTCTCTGCATAGTTTTGCACCAATGTTCCCTTGGCCGAGTCACCGCAGTCATAGACAGTTATGAAGGGGGAGTAGCCTTCATAATCAAGCGCCTCCACAAAAAAAGCCCCATGACCCACCGGATAAAAAGTTCTTGTATGTCGCATAGTGGTTAGTTGTCAATTTTGACGTTTCTACTATCATATTCATATTGCTCATTTCATCACAAGACACCTTGCTCATCACGAATTCACACAGGATAGCATTAATCGTCGCATCTATTATTGCATCACTATATCCAAAACACACTATTTTCACGAGCTCCATTGCCAGCTTTCTTGCCAATATCACACCCGCTTTCTCCCAGAAGTGTTTCTGTAGCAATTGCAGTATCTTTGTTATCACTCTCTACATAGTTTAAAACTCAGCATTATGTTCTTTACCCTTATTTCGACGTCATTAGCGATTCCACAATAATAATCACTCCTATTAAAAGCCTCGCCTTTAACCGTCTTCTTTACCAAAACATCGAATAAAGAAATGATGTATTTATCATCAGTTATAATTTTGCGCATATAGAAATTCTAAAAAAAAGGAATTAATATTCACCATTAATACGCCCTTCCAACATATCAACAACACGAGTAGCATATTTCTTGTTCAGAACTACTTGCATCGTTTCATCATCTGATTTGTCATTTTGGGCAAATATGACTTGATAGCCATCATTAGCCAGCGCTTATACAGTATCAGTTGTATCTCCGTAAGACCGACAGGCGCATACAATAACATCACAGCCCAGTTCAACGAATTTCTTCAGAGAGTCAAATATACGAGAACTAGGATCTCCTTGACTCTCCAAACCAACCAAAACATCCCCAATCTGAATGGTTGCCATAATATCACCATAGTTAATATAGACATTTGTAGGATATTTGGCAGCAAGGAAATTGAATACCTCTCTGATAGAGGAAGTTTTCCCTTGCTCTTTAGAGCCTCTATTTGCTATTACTAGTTTCTGCATATTGAATAAGTAAGTCTACGCCTGTTAAGAAAGAACTATTTGCTTCTTTCAACGCTTTCAGATTGATTTCATACTGATGGGGAAACCTGAGGAATTCTTTTGCCATACGTTTTACTCCTTCATGGCATAGATACGCAGGAGTATTTCTTCCCTTCAAGCCAAGAGATGGTATAGAGTCATCGAAAAGTTCTTGGTCTAAGTCAACACTAAAGAGTTCCTTAACTGCATCCTTGGATAACTGAATAAAATAGGGAATACGAACAACCTTATATCCTGACTTTTCATAATTTTCTGTATTTTGCAAATCTTTCAAAATAACATCAGGATTAGTGTAGTGTGGAAGGCCATCGAACTCAACAATCATCTTTAGAGACTCGCTACGGTAATCCGGCCGAGTGCCTAACTTCTTACCATCGAGTTCAACACCTCCCTTATCATGAATCCAGTCGTGAGTATTAGGGAATATGACCGACAGGTACTCATCTAACCCCGTCCGACAAACGCCTGTATCTTTATCAACACCGGCTTTCTCTGCATCCTCTTTCGTCTCACGAAGAAATCCCCATTGTTTAGATTCCATTATCTTCGATTCCAATTTTGCTATTATTTAAGTAAGTCTGATAGCATAGAAATATATCTAGCTTTCTGAGAAGATGACATCACACTTCTATGGATATACTTGCTATTGTGAACAAAGAACTGATTGGAAGCGTCATTGAGTTCTTTTGTTGCAATACATCGTGATATAGAACTATCATCAAATGAATGGTCCTTTACAACAATTTTATAAAATCGATTATTCAACCCATTTCTTAGCAAAAAATCGATATAGACTCCTTTAACGCTAGAATCCAACCTAGAAATATCATGATGAAGGGACTGAATATAAGCACCTATTGATTCTACAGACAAAATTATCGCCAAATAATTGTGGTCGTCAATCTTTATCAGCTCGTAGTTCTTCATTTTACTTATTACCAATTATCCAATATATCATTCATTTTATCTATCGCATCTGTAATTAATCCGATAGCTTCATCTTTATCTAACAAACGGGTTGTGACTAAAGTAGGATCAACATGGAATGTTGTATGCCTATTACTACAGTAAAATTCATAGCCATGAAGAAGAGCCGCTTTCAAAGCAGGCTTGCTATCAAATGTTGGAACCTGCCAAATGCCAGTTTTAGAAGGTTTGTCATATTTGAAGCATGTAAAATCGCTCTGAGTCGGTCTGTCCATTCTTATTCTTTTATATAAAAGGGCTTCAAGAGCTTTGAATATACCAAATGTCATTGCGCCATAATCAGGTAATATACAAGCAGAATTAGCTATTACAAAAGAAGTTTTAACTAGTGTTTCTATAACCGTTCCTGCAAAATGTTCTGGATGATGAAAATAATTACCTAACTTCTCTGAAAAAATATCTTCCTCAACACTACTTATCTTCAAGAAATCATCTTTTACTGAATCTGGTGCAGGTGACAGAAAATCGACCATAAAGGTTTGCATATACACAAACAATGTGGATATCGCCCCCTGAATAAATAATGTATTATTACTAAAGAACTGCACATGCAACTCTGCCCCATACTGGTCAGTAATACTACAAAATGATTTCAAATTAGTACTTGGTATAGGTTTTTCTTCTACGTTGATGTCTGGTTCTTTTTTTATTTCGTCAAGAAGTGCATTATACAGATTTTCATCTACGTCTACTATCTTCAGGCATTTTCGATCAGGCTGAGGTATTGTCAACTCAGATATCATATGCTGAACGCAATGATTACACACCTCATTTAACTCCGTATCTACACACTGCACATCTAAAGACACCCTGCCTTTGGAGATATGGCAATTCACATAACCCTTCTGCGCATTTCTCTCAAACACAATCTGTTTCTTCAAATAAGGTTTTTTTTGAGCAATTTTTATGCTACTTGTTACGTCTTCGTAGTTCGCAGTAAACGTCTCAACAACCTTATCTATCCTTTCTATATTAAGCAGATGCTTCATATCAAAACATTAGTAAAGAATTATTCACTATTCAAACGGAGATCAGGGGACGGTTCCTTGATCACCTTATCTGCCCTTGTTTAACTTGTTTATCACTCCATAAGTCACACCTGTAAGGCGGGATAACAGTCTTAATCCTGTACCTATCTCCAGGCAACTTACTATTATCTCGTTTCGCTTTTCTTTTTCTAACTCCTGAACTTTGATGGAGTCTGCTATGCCATAACGTTCCTGAAGGTATTTCCGCACATCGCGGTCACCTATGCTTACTCTTACTACCTCATCAATATCCAAACAGCTAACATCTTCATCAAGAGGTGTATCAACAAGTGTCTTTAAGTCTTCTATGGTAATGCGCTTATACACTGCATTGATTGCACAAAGACAGACTGATGCTGGTACTTTACCTGTATATTCTATTCTAACCAACTGCTCCACTCATAGTCGACAACATTATTTACTATACCAGCCTTAAGAGGATTCTGATGGATGTAACGCAACAAGGTCATAAAGTATGCCATGTCATTGACGGGCTCTGACTTGAAACGATCTTGGAACACATGTCCAGAGCGTGAGTATTTATTGTTATAGTACATGGCATACGTCACAGCAATGGGTTTGATGGTGCTCCCTATATCTTTCTGGTTTGTTTTCAGCAGCAAGCGTATGTGATTGGACATGAGGCTGTAGGCATAGAATGTACAGAGCGGTGGCTGATGATTACCAGCTTCGTCATATTGCTCCAGCATCTGCTGCAGACAGGTGAGCATGCGCACATAGTCTTCCTTGTCTTCAAAGATATCTTGCCTGTTGATGCCACGAAGCATCACATGATAGATACTGTGCCTGAGGATGTTCGAGGTTGACGGGGCATTGGTTAAACCACCTTTATTCCTTTATTAGTTAGATTCTGTATTATCATTGCCTTCCACGAGGGTAAAGCGGCCTGTGCTTGCTTTATCACATCTTCTTTGTCGGGATCCTTTATATTGGGAAGCGTTCTGAAACTGACACATGCGTTTTCAAAGAGGAAGTCAATGCTCTTGTCAACAGTTTCTTTCTTTACTTCTCCTTGCTGAATATCGACGTCATACTGATCCCTATATTTCTTCAGAATAGCAGACTTGAAAAGATTGTAGAGGGCTTTCTCACCCTGACTCTTTATTTATATGTTTATGTCTGAAGGAACACCATAGTCCTGTGAACGATGTCTAATGTCTGAAGTAGGATGGATGATATGATTCTTGTTGTATGCTTATATAGCCCAGCATCCAGTGCCTCCTTGATGAAATCCGCCTCGACATTCATCGGTAAGATGGATGATGTTTGATGGATGATGGAAGATGTGATTCATCTTGAATCTCGCTTCGTATCGTGGATTGAGTTGGGGCATAGTCTATTCGATTGTATGAGCATCACCCTTTAGGATCTGCTCCTTCAGTGGCTCTGCCATCTCTAAGATATTCTTGATTTTGGTTTCCTTGAATACCATATCGTTATTCTCAGTTTCAGTATATTGCCTGGAGACAGGCTCCCGTCAAAAAATATATCAGCATTCATATCAGCCATTACTGTATTCACAGTTCCGATAGCATGTAACTCGCCAAAGATACAAATTGGTATTTGTCATTCATAACATTTAATGAATAATCTGTTGGTTCTGTGCCGCTATAGTTTTAACATCAGCCCCTTAGTTTTTGAATTATACTCCATATACTTTGAGGCAATCTTTGTAACTTTCTTCTCATTTATCGTTAGAGACAATAAGTAGAACAACTGAACAAAGTCCTCTTTGGATATTTGAATGTCCTTTATTAAACTCCAATCCCCGATGGCATTTGTAACATCTGTTGATTTCAATGAGTTGCTATACGGAAGCACATAGGTTGACTGATCCTCTGCCTCAACAAAGCCAAATCCTTCAACTAATTCCTCGAAAGATGAACGAGTATCATCATCAGAGAAATTATACGTCAATATCATTTTGTAATACATATTATGATCTTTTATGTAATTAGACAATTTTATCATATTCGTGTCAAGAGACACGGGCAGTGGGTAAAGCCCATCGTCATTTGATGTAATACTTATTTTTATATTGATATCGTTTGATATACTAATTGATGCCCATCAATTTGCCTAACTCGATCTGCATAGAAAAGCCATATACGTTCATATAAATCTTTTACTCTATCGACTTCAATAGCCTCAGAGTCGGAATCCTTCTTTCCCATATTTGAAAGAGATGTGGTCTTTAATCCTACCAGAATTCCTTTTTCTCTATCCTGAGCAAACCAATAGCGGTCATGAAGCGGACCGTCATCAGGTTTGTCTGCATAGCAGACGGTCATTATGTCAATACAGCCACGAAGGTTATCTACAATATTTTCCCACTGTTCCTTGTATACTTCTATTGACTCTTCATTTTTTGCATGAGCTAATATGCTAATATGCAAATTTGTGTTATATTCAAATAAAGGTTTTATGTCTATTAAGTCTTTTGCAGAGAAGTACGGATCTATGATTTTCAGATTTGTGGTATTATGTTTTCTATACCAACCGTACAACACCTCCAAGCCTTTGTCTCGCTCGCCCGGACGTATTACATCTGAACTCGAAGTTACAAGTATATGGAACAATCTGTCAAGACTTGCCTTTGAATTAACCGATAATGCCTCAACCATCCTAAAGTTGAAAGCCATAGCAGCATAAATCTTTAAAATCAAGTCCTTTTGGTCATGGTGGGATTCATTCCAGCGACAGACATCTTCGATAAAATATAATACCGCATTTTTGGAAACTGTGAGCGAACGAGTGTATATAGACGGTATAAGTTGATAAAAATCGTGGGGGTGTTTGGCGATTCCTTTTCCACGAACAACTGATGAGAATATTTTAGCAAAGAACTTAGCATAATCCTTGGATGGCAAAGCCACTGCCTTCGTCATATCTTTGTCTGCGGCTGCAATACGTTTTTGCGAAGCAACATGGTTCATGAGTACGCCCCTATTATATCTTCTTGCGTTATCCTTATCAGATACTTCAAGGTATGCGTCAGCGAATTTTACCTCATACTGATAAGCTATGTCAGTAAAGCGCTCAAAGAAATTGTAATCTTCTTTTGTTTCAAATTTAACGCTATCCATGGCAGAGGTCAACATATCTTTTACCTGACTCTTGCAATTCTTCAAGCACTCTTCCAATGCCATATCAAAGCGGGTTAATCTGTCATAACCTACTGGTATACCCTTTAGAATAGCCTCGCCCTTCTTTAAAAATTCAATTTGCTGCGGCTTTCTAGAAATATACTGTATGGAGTAGAAATAAAGGAAAGCCTGGTCTGTCTTGTTAGGTATACTTTGTATTTGATTGTCTATATCCTCCCATAAGTTCCTTGCCGTAGAACGGTCTAATATTTCATGTGTTGCAATGTTACAAGCCACCTTGTAACCATCGTGAGATATACCAGACGGTGCCGGGTACTTCTTTTCAGCAATGCTTCGAATATTTTTTGCTATGTCTGTAATTTGCGTTTGGCTTATAGTGCGCTGACCAGGATTCTGCAAGCATTTGCAGACATTATCTATCTTTACAAACAACTCATCATCGTTGGACATATAGGAGAACAAGACCAATAGACGCTGAAACTCGGTATAAGTAAGCGAAATATCGTTTTTGTCATACTCCAAATCTGACAGATATGGATATTTATAGAAGATAAAATCGCTTGCATGAGAAGCACAGACATTTACATAAAACTCGTCCAAATCTTCCATAGACTGAGCATAAGCATGTTCAGAATACAAGAAAATGGCTGGTGCAACCGAACACAGTATTCTTTTGTAATAACTTGACTCCTTATTCAACTTCTCGAGAGGCAAAATAATTTCATCATATACGTACTGGTCGAAATGCGACTTGTCATCTACTATATAATACTCTAGAGTTATTCTTGACCAGAAAACAATGCGAGTCCCTATATCATCCAATTGTTCCAACTCGCTTTTGTACCTGCTAATAATTTTGTCATCACACAGGCCTGCCTTTATCATCACTCCTACAGAACGAGTATATAAATCCAAGGAGTCGTTCATTGCTTCGAGGCATGAAGAAGTCGAAAAAGCAGCCTGCTGTTTATATGCAAGGGTTAGGTTCAAAAACTCGCCTGCTATATCATGATTACTAGGGCTGAGGGTAGTAACGAGATGATAACCCACTTCTATCCTTGTTTGTATAGACTCAATGGACTGCCAACTTACTTGTAATTTCTTCAGTATAAAGTCAGTAAAACTATCACTTGGTTTGGCGTTAAACAGCCATACATATAACTGAGAAAGGACATAACAACGATTACTTTCATCATCCAATCCGCAGAACAAGTATTGTCTCTTTTTCACTTCATTTAGAAGAGACTCACTATATGTTGCATTCTTGATTTTACGAGCCAGTTCTACAACAGGTATCTCAATGTCAAATTTACGGAATTTGATGTTAGACAGCAATGTATCAAGATAATCCCATCTATATTTTTTTATTGGACATCTACGGATATACTCACGAGCACCATAAACGTATGCTTTGCTACGGCGAGCCTCCGTATTCATCTTGGGAGTCATATCTGTGATAAACGACGGATAATCGACCACTAAGAATTTGATGGATTTCTTAATCAGATTGAAATGGTAGGCTGTCTCAGAGAAAACGTCAAGGAGGCGCTGCTTAATATGTTTAAGTATATCGTTCTGAGATGACAGATTGTCTGACAAGTATTTTTTATCACCTAGTCTGTCGTATGAAGAAAGAATCAAAGACAGACAATCAACAGATACAGCCTTGTCTGGAAAATCATCGACATAAAGATATATATTTGCCAACTGCTCATAGGCCTTTTCCTGACTGAATTTCGCTAAAGCCTCTATTAAAAACAGTTTTACTTGAATATAAGTAAATGTGGGCGTCTTTATATCGCTTTCAATACTTTCCAATATCTGTTGGACTTTCTCGACATCCTCAATATTCTTAAAACAGGGCAAAGCCTTGCAAATCCCTTGTACTATATTAATGCGAGGAATATCAATATTAGAGTTTGTAACCACAAGGTTCAACGCATAAAGGACTATCTTTTCTATACCTTCTTTATCCTTATGACCTGGAATCCAAAACATGAGAAAATAAATCCTCTGTGTATCACTACGCAACCCTTGAGCCGTCTTTAAAACCTCATCAACTGAAACATTGGAATACAACAAGCTCATGGCATCTGTCATCTTCCGTATTTCAGAGTCTTTTATTTGAGCTTTTATTTTTTCGTAATTGCCTGTATCCGTGCCATCTGTATCGTTTAAATAATTTTCTCTCAATGAGAGGGAGAGCATGGCATAAATATTATCCAAACTGAGGTTGTTGCGTTCATCATTGACAAGTTTCTCAATGATTTCCATTGACAACTGCAAATCCACATCCAAGAGTAGTCGTACCAACTCCATTGATTTTTCCGGGATTTTCTCAAATTGGACTACTTGAGCCAACTGACGGATTTCACGGATAATGGATTCTTTCTTATCTGTAGGAAGATCTTTGGCAGATTTTACAACAATTGCAAGTGATTTGAGTCGTTCTTCCTTGAGGTAGATGTTTTGGGACAGAACAATTGCCTCATCTATCTTACCTTGGGCAACCAAAGCTTCTGTTTCATAATCCCAAAGCTCGTTTTGCTCAATCTGGCGGGATGTACTCCTTACAACCGCAAAGCGAAGCGCATCCCCTAAATACACTTCATCTGTCATAGCAGCCTCATAGCCGAAGTCACACTGAACATTCAAGGAGGCCTGAGAGCGGTTTTGGTCTAACTGCTCTTGTATATTGTCATCACTCAACAAGCGGATTAGGGGCTGTGTCTTGTGAAGTTTTTTATAAAGAGGAAGCAACGACTCAGCATATAATGTCTTGTTAGATTCGTAAACAGCCAAGAGGCGCAATTCAATCCTTGACAGATAATCGGTCAGATAGCCTTTCATATACTTGAAAAGAGCTTCTGAACGATACTTCACTACACCTTTGTCATCCACATATAAGAAATCTGAGTTCTTTCCCAACAACTCAAACACTTCTGATTCCGACTTCTCAAGGAATGCCATTATGAATGATATGCTATGTATATCGCCATATGCAACAACAGCAAGCAAAACTCGAGAAGTTTCGTCTTCATCGCTTTCCAAGCGGCTTATCTCAGCATGATAAATTGACTTGCCATACGAGTTCTTTTCTTCAAGTATATGACTAAACGACTTATTCTTCAAGAAGTTTGAGCGTAACACCTCTATCTTGTCGGCAAAACCATTGCAAATCTCATAAAGTTTTTCCAAATCGTCATCACTCAGTGTGTTATCTATCTTCCTGAAATAGTCTTTAACACGGGGTTTACTGAAGGGTAAGAGCCAGTTGGCGGTTTCTATCTTGATTGTTTTCTTGGTAGCAGGCAACAATTTAACATTATCCTGTTCCCCTGAGAATACAAATTTGGCACTACCCCAAGGCAACTTTTCAAACAAAGACCTTAATCCAGGTCCATATTCTGCCGGTACATCATCAAATCCATCAAAAATAAAGAATAGCGGTGTCGTCTTTGTCTTTTGAAGTATTTTCAAATAGATTGTACTTAGCTCAATATCAACACCTTCTTGAAGAGGTGTGTTTGTGACATAGAAATAGAGTTGTCTAACTAGACTCTTCTCAACAATATCCGGGTTCAGGCTATAACGGCTGAAGCCGTCGTTAAAGTAACTGACACAATGCTTTGGGTGACGTTGAGCTAGCATTGCTAGAAGGGTTGTTACACCAACGCCATCCTGACCAGGGACAAAAACAACTTTCTTCTCTAATTGATCACCAAGAAGTGATTCTATCTGGTCAAGTTCAGAGTCGCGGTCAATAATTGAAGCAGGAGACGGTAGCTTAGGAAATGTTTCGCTCTGTGAACAAAGATCAAGTATCTGTACGTTTAACGGTGCATTAACATTTCTATTGCCTATAATGGAACGTATAACTGTCTTAAGATTATTATCGTACTGGCTATCATCCGTAAAATCATCTCCATTTCGACCTGCTAATATCATTGGAAATGATGTGGGGAATGTACCGCTTCGCAAAATTGGGTAGAATTTTGTGGAATCAATATTCTGCATGTATTCTGTACCAATAATTGCTTCCTCGAAACCTGCCCCAGTAGACTGAGAAGCCTTCTTCTTGTATTCGGGGGTTCCTATAATCAAAACCTTATCGGAGTTGGCTATTCCTTGCTCCATAAAACGAGGCAAAGAGGCTCCTTTCTCTAGGTCTTGATCATAGAGAACATCAAAGCCTCCCCCTATACGGAGGTCGTCCACGAACTTCTTCACCCATTGCATATGGGCTTCATCATCGTGGGAATAGGAAACGAATACTTGAAGGGTTTCAGCCATATTATTGGTAGTAAACTTCAATTTTGACGTCCAGGCTTAAAAACAGCTGTTTAGGGCAGCTTTCGCTACCTGGCGCGTCTTAATTAGATTAAACTTTATTATTTTTTAATACCGATGGTCATCGGTAACATATTCTTTGCAAGCAAAGCGGCAGAGCCGAGCGCTCATAATCTGTTCTTCCCTGCATGATTGCCTTGATATTTAATCGAAGCTGCTCACGCTCGACATTTCTCAAATACATTTGGAACTGTTCTCGCTTAATCGCAGCCTTGAAGAATTCCTTAAAGTACTCTAGCGTGGATACGCCACACATCTTACACATCTCGATAAACGTGTGGTAGATAACCGATACTTTTGCACCTACATGACTGCTAAAAGTCAGCGAGTTCTTGCGTCCCGATGGTATCAAGCGAGACAAGCTTGAGCGGAATCCATCAGACTGGAGAACGGCTAACTTGTTGTTTCCGAGGAAATCAAGGAGCACCTTGTTCAGATGCTTTGATCCCTTGACAAACCAATTATATATACCATTTGTCACTCTTAAAACGAGCCCCGCTCGGCTTTGCCGCTTATTCGAGCTTGCGAGTCTTAAAAAAGGTGTCATTTTCCCATTTCATGCACAATACGTCAAAATTGACAGTTTACCATAAAATAGTATTCAAGATTTCACATGCATTGGTTATATCAAATGAAAGCCTTACACTCTTTGTCTGTCAAAGAAATACCATATATGGAACGAACTGTTGTTCTAATATGCCCAATTTTCTTTTCTGTCTCAAAATGCATCGTTTTCAACTGTTTATAATCTATCCATGAAGGACGAGACTTTCCTATTTTCTCCCAATTAAGACTTTTCCCTACTTCAACAGTTAGCAAGTCTGCTATATTCTTAAGATTAGCCGTGCAAACGATGAAATCGTCATAAGACATGCTCATCGACTTATCAAGAGCATTAGTCTGATTAGGATAAATGGAGAGTATGTCTGACCTGTGGGTATAGATTTTGGAAAACGCCGACTTATACTTTGAAGCTGGTAGGTTGTGTGCAACTACATTTCGTCTAATTCGGTAATAGTCGAATAAATCAATCTTGAATTGGTCGATATTTGGCTTTATTTTTCTTCCCTTTAGCTGTTTTAAAATCTGTGCTAATTTTTCTGGCTTACTCGCCTTTTTCCCAACCTTGAGTGTGATATTGAGTTTTTTCAAGTCGGAAACGAAATCATCAAGAAAAGTATCGAAAACAGAAAATGGATATATTAAATAAGAAGAGAACAATTTATCTTCATAGTTCTGAACCTTGAATTCTCCTAAATGTACACCAATTATAGCAGCTTGTTCACTAGTGAAGTCTGGAAAGGTAATAGAGGGGGTAGCCGCTTTTCTCTCATCATAGAGCATCATGAATTTACGACGAGCACATTCCTGAAGCTCTGAAATGGAATCCAATTCCCCACATACCGTCCACAATTTCTTATTAGACGGGAGATTAAATGATGTTCCCCTATATGATAATCTGTTCATAAACTTAATTCGTGACTTCTATCCTTTATAATAAGTAAACTATTGGTAAACCAACAATAGACTTTATTCACTTCTTTGCTGAAGGGCGTTCAACGTATTTTGATTATATTGTTCAACGGCTTGGGCTTCTGTACCATGGAGATAATCTTGCAAGCTGTCTGTTAAAACTTTAATATCACCTTCTTGTTGCAAAGGTTGGCTTACTACTCCAACAAGTCTATTAAATTGTTCCTGAGGCAACTGAGACATGTCACTATAATTTATATTACCATTGGAGCAAGCCGTGAGCAAAGCCATTAACAATAACGCAATTGTTGGAGTTGCTATGAAATCTACTTTACCAGGGCTATTCAGGTTCATTGACAGATGAATTTCATCTGTATTTACACCTAAATCATATCGTTCTGAAAGTTTCTTTAATGTCCTCATTAAAGTGTCACCCATTCCAAAGAACTGATCTGCTGAGACTTGTTCAGAGTTGATGGCAAGAACATAATGGCAGGCATCTCCTATCATAAAACAACTTCCATAGTTGCGCTCCAAATATTCTGAGTATTTGCTGATATTTGCTAATGCCTGATGTGCACCTAATGCACGGTATAGCCCAGGTTCCAACCTATTCTTTGGTATCTGGTTTACCCAGCGAACGCTACGTACAACAGGATAAATATGGGTTATGTCACCTTCTGTTAAAGGGAAATCATCTGTCAATATACCTATGCTGATGTATGAGGCCCCCTCATCTGGAATTAGCACCATATCGCCAGCCTTCATCTTGAAACAAAAATTGAAGAGCTGCTTGGCACGAGTACCCACAACTATTGGCGATTCCAATAATTCACCAGCTAAACCACGTAGAGGGTGTTGTGGGTTTTCTACGATTGATTGCATATGAGACTGAATAGCCTGCAATGCAACATTATCCGCATTGTTATTACGCAGATATAAAATATAGTCGTTGGTTATGTAAGGCAACTGTAAAGCTACAACACCACGTCGTAAAAATGGCGTATAATGATTTCCATTGGATGTACGAACCATCCAATAGTCACGCTCTGGCTGCAAATTTACGTTTTCAGCCAAGCTATCCAACAGTTGTTTCAAATTATTCTCGTCCATAAGGTATACATGATATATAGTGATATGTCTTTCTTTCGCTCTTATTTACATAGCCTATCTGAAGCTGCACCATGTCATCGCTAAAGTAATTCGGCAGTACAAAGGAGTTTGCCCCACTTTTTGGAATATATGACTGCTGATAAAGAATACTATCTGTATCTGTACGAACAATTCTCACCAACAATGAGTTCTCCTTCTTGAACGATGCTTCTTCATCAATAACAACACCAACGTTAACATAAGAGTTTCCAGAGAAAACAGGCTTTATAAAGTTCATTTCATCTCGTGAAACCTCAAATGAATCAACAGAGTATTCCTCCTTACTGCGAGCACTCATATTACTTACACGAAATATCTGAGCCTCTATCTTTTTCTTCAATTCTCCCAATAGTGCATCCAATGTATCTGAACGACCAAGTACTTTATCGTATGTCGATGATTCGTTGGCCAACGTAGAAATTGCATCCTTTTGTTTCTCCAATTCTTTTATGATCAATTCTGGATAATCTCCTTTAGCCAGTTTCTCATCTATACTACGATTATAATTGGCGGCCACAACCATTTCTTCTAGTGATGTCCGTATCTGATTCCGGTGAATAAGAAGCATGACAGACCAACCCACAAAGCAAACTAGGCCCAAGCCAAATAGAATCTTCAGCCAAGGTTTTAGAGATTGCTTGCCTAATAGAATAGTATACATATATCCAATCACCATGACAAAAGCAACTACATGTGAGAAAGTTACATTCTGAAGAAACTCCGTCATTCGTGTTTTGTTGTCTTATTATATATGGCACCTATCGTTGTACTCCATGCTAACCCAGAACTCGCCTGAGCTAATATCCCTTGCGGATTTATAATGAGCAGAACAAAGAATGCCCCAATGATCGGCAGTATAATGTACTCCGCTTTTTCATATGTCTCATGCCGGCAGCCAGTAAACCCTGTGATAAATTTCTCTAATTTTTCAGTAGGCAATTTCTCTCGTAAGAATACCTGAGCAAAACAAGCCCCACAGAGAATGATTATGAAATTCAGTATATACATTGTAATAGGACAACTCCTTGTTTATACTATATTAGTATTGATTCTTATTCAAAACAGCTTCGATAACCATCTCATTATAAGCCTTTCTCATTTCAGAGCTATGCTGCAATAAAGTTTCGCGATATACTTTATTCTTGGTCTCTTGTACCGATTCTACAAGTATCTGTTTCTTTTCTAATTCCAAAGTATCAAACTGGTCCAATTTTTCTATACCTGCTTTCTTTAGCAACAAGACAAGGCTTTTTTCATTGGTTTCTTTGTCTATTGTCAATAGTACATTTTTTAAAGCCTGATTTGTTTCATCAGTATGTTTGATGATATAAATACACTCATCATAATCAGGCTTCTTCTGATATGCTTTTCGTATTGACTTATCTTCTGATTCAGGGCTAACCTTAACTGAAAACAGTTCGGAACCAAGCCCCCAGTCTATATTACTGCCTTTTAAATCAGAAAGATTCGAAAAATGTGTATCACGATAATATATATTGATGATATAAAGAGCCCCCATAGCTAGCAAAAGGTTCCTCAGATTACCACTTTTCAGATTGTGAACTCTATCATGCTTCACTGCCTGATAGGCTTTCTGCCAGTCCGAAGAGCTTGTTCCTCGCTTATACGATTTGTATAATGGGCGTAGCACCCTATTACTTTCGTCCTGCAAATAGAAACTAGAGGCTGTCACATAAATGGTTTTCTTACTTATCACCCACTTCGACTCCAACAAACCGAAGCAATCTGTATCAAAATAGAGATCTTTCCCTCCTGGTTTAGTCCCACCATTAGCATGATATAGAACCTTTACCAAAGCTTCTGCCTCTATGGATGCACGAACAAGTAAATCGCTTATTCGTTCTGAATAGACTTTTAACTGATCGTCGCAAACATGAATACAATCTGCAAGAGCTAGCGTTTCATATTCAAGACGTTTGTATGCATTCCAGAAATATTGATCCATAATAATAGAACTGCAATCAGAAAAGGATGTACCCTACATTCAAAAATCTGTTTGTTAAACTTTGTTTAGAAGTGTATATTATTGTTTCCTGCATAATCACTAGTTTTTTCTTGAGGAAAGCGACAAAGTCGATGAGGTTTACCAACTAGTGAACATGCGATTTCTTACTATCCAATACTATCGTATAGCATACCCATTTTTTCTTCCATAACACGTTTCATATAATTCAAAATACTATTGTGTAAATTTGATAGCAAAGAGAAATAAGAATCATCTGCTATATTATAGGCATAATAGGTCGCAAATCGATCTTTCAAATCATAAAGATCAATCTTAAAATAGTAATCATTTGTATCTATATTGAAAATTGACTGAAAAATAATAGAACCACCAGAAAGTAATAAGCGATAGCTTGAATTACCATTGTCTTTCCAGTCACATCTATCCAAGTCTGTATAAGTAATCAACCTATGTACCAGACTTTCTAAATCAACGCGATTTGCCATATTCTTTTTGTTTTAAGTATGATTCCAACAACGTAAGATTATCTTTTAATGCCGACAAGTCAGTATTTATATCTTTTGGATTTATAGCGGTTCTACCGTCTAAACATTTGTTGTATAACGTATCACAGTTAACAGGAATACTAGCTATAGAAATTGCGAAGTCTTTCCGTACCACACTACGATCTATCTTTTCTGCTAACGGTAAAAGAGTATCGCGAAGAAGCGAATATCTAAAGTGTGCAATTTCCCACTGCTTTTGTTTGAGAGCTTCCTGAATTTGTTCTATCAGCTTAATAAGTTTTACCACATTTACAAGATTTAATGTATCCTGAATTTGCTGCTGAGTTGTAACTCTCACCTCGTCTATCTTTTGGATAGTTTCTTTTTTAACTTGTGCTAATTCGCCATAGGTCTTCCATAACCCCCAAAGAGTAGCACCAGTACCAATAAAAGCAAAGGCATCTAATGCGATAGTTACAATAGCAGGATATTCCATGATATCATAAGCGCTCTATCTTTCCGTATTCCTTTAATTAACGATGGGCATCGGTAACTTATTCTTTCAATGACTTATACCAGTCTTTAATAGAATTCCCAAGTATTGAGCAAAAAAAACTTTTCCTAACGCAAGGTCATAATACATTAATTACCAATACGTTAGTTATACTTTTATTCTTTTATCTCAAATAAAAAGGGGTTGTTTGTCAGAACCGGTTCCCTTCTTTTGTTGCAAAAGTAAGATTTATTTTTGAATTTAGCAAAGATTTCAGCAAGTTTTTGCAGAAATCATTCAAAAATGTTCTTTATTTCAAGAAAGTTTTCCCAACCATCCAACCTTCCTTGTCGTAAGGCCACCAAGGCCTCCCCCTATATGGGGAGGATGCAACCTGAAAGTCGCAGAAACCGACGACTTCCAGCAGATTTTGGTAAGCCGGGACACGGCTTGTATTTTTTATCAGCTCGTTGAGCTGTATGATCTAATACCATGCTAAAACACCGAGGGGGATGCCGCGCGGCTGGGGGCGAGCAGCCACCAAAGAGCGAGGGTGGCGGGAGCGAGCTTCAGCGAGCGGGGGTTATTTCATGTTTTGAGCGCGACAAGCATCGACAATTGTAATGATATCATCTTCTACAACATAAGCGAAGTACCACTTGTCGGTATTTGCCATGTGACAGCCCTTCCATCGTGCTATACTTCGTCATGGCTGCGCATATACCTCCCTAACCATCTGATGCAACTGTTCTAATTACTTGTTCATGACTTGCTTCAATATGTAGGAGTAATAATTTATCTGTCTTTCCAGTTTTGTTGGTTACAGTTAGGAACTCCTCGTGATACTGCGGCATAGGAATACAGGTATCCTTGGGAGCTGAGACCAAATCATTTACCTGGTCTGAACTTAAAGCACTTAAACCTTCGATTGCCTTTTTCTTATCATCAACACCTATTACTATTGTTCCTCCTTCAGCATTGGCAAATGCAGAAATTATGGGAGCTAAGTCGCCAGGCTTTATCCTTGATGACTTTCTATCAAACAACTTATTCTCTGACTCATTGACGATATAGTCTAGGGTCAGAAACGGTTGATATGTTGATCGTATTGTATCCATTTTTACTCTCCAGTTACTCTCCAGTTACTCTCCAATTACTCTCCAATTACTCTCCAAATTCCATCACACTTTTCTACTTAGAGGGTGACTAGGGAGTGGATTGTAGCTTATCGTGGTGCCTTTGTGCTGTTGCACTAAAGATGCGTTTGCTTAGAACCAGTTCCCTTCTTTTGAGGCAAAAGTACGATATATTTTTGGATTTAGCAAAGATTTCAGCAAGTTTTTGCAGAAATCATTCAAAAATGTTCTTTATTTCAAGAAAGTTTTCCCAACCATCCAACCTTCCTTGTCGTAAGGCCACCAAGGCCTCCCCCTATATGGGGAGGATGCAACCTGAAAGTCGCAGAAACCGACGACTTTCAGCAGATTTTATTAAGCCGGGACACGGCTTGAGTTTTTTATCATAACAGCTCGTTGAGCTTCAGCGAGCAGAGGGCTAGTAGGTGAAGGGGGTGACGAAGTCTTTGAGGAGGGGGTGGCGGGTGTCTTTATCACTGAGGATGGCCTGGGCGGTGGGGATGCGCCAGTCGATGCCGAGGGTGTCGTCGAGGATGCTGATGCCGCCGTCGGCCTCAGGGTGGTAGAACTCGTCGCACTTGTATTGGAAGACGGCGGTCTCGCTGAGTACGGCGAAGCCGTGGGCGAAGCCCTTCGAGATGAAGAACTGGCGGTGGTTGTCTTCGGTGAGTTCAACGGCGACGTGCTGGCCGTAGGTCGGGGAGCCTTTACGGATGTCAACGGCTACGTCCAGGACGGCGCCTTTGACGCAACGAACGAGTTTGCTCTGGGTGAAGGGGGGACGTTGGAAATGCAAACCACGCATCACGCCGTAAGTGGATTTGCTTTCATTATCCTGGACGAAGACGATCTTTCCGATTTTTTCATCGAATTCCCGCTGAGAGAAGGATTCGAAGAAATAGCCGCGCGCATCTTCAAAGATACGGGGCTCTATGATATAAAGACCTTCTATTTTTGTTTCGATTACATTCATGACAGGCCGAGGAGGGGTTTGAGCTGGTTCTCTTTGTAGAGGGCGTAGATAGTGGTGCCGAGGAGGGCCAGGAAGAGGCAGACCAGGGTGATCAGCGGCTTCTTGGGCCCCGCGGGACCTAAGGGGACGGTGGCTGACTGGATGGTGGTGAAGGAGGGAGTCTCCTTCTGCACCAACGCCTTGGCCGCCAGCACCTGGGCACTGGTGGCGGTGAAGTTGTTGTACTGCAACTGCATCTCGTTCTCCAGGTCGTTCCGCTTCTGTTGGGCTGTAAGCAACACCATATCCTGGTTAGCATCCATAAATTCCGCATAGAGAGCACGGGCACGCTCATAATCTTTCTTCGCCTGACGGTTCAGCTTCTGGGCATACTCCAGGTCGTAACGCGCCTTCTGGGTGCGGTAACCAGTCAGGAAGTCCTGCAGGCGGTTTCTTACCGAGTCGGCCAACTGGGCGGCTACATAGGGATCCTGCATCGTGACATCGATGGTGATCAGGTTGGTCTTCTTGTCGATCTCACACTTCACATGCTTGATGGCTAAGCCCGCAATACGTGCCTGCTCACCGGTGAGCTCGAAGGTGTTGACGATGGTATCGGGCTTGAGCGCCGGGGCTCTCAGACCGAACCAGTCCTCCCACCAGGGCACACGCCACTCATACTTCAGGTAGTCATAATAGGTCATCGCCTTCTTGTCGCCCTTCCGCTTCACTTTGATGGGGAAGAGGGAGGTCTTGAAATCGACACTCTTCATCAGGTCGGGATAGATGGTCGGCTTGATGGCATCACCACCCTGCGAACCACCACCGAGACTCACGCCAAAGGTAGATGCCAGAGAGGCCAAACCACCCATGCTGCTGCCACCTCCTGTCTCCGGTGCCAACAGGATCTTACAATTGTAGGTCTTCGGAATGGAAAAGCCAATGATAATCGCCAGCACAAACGCGATGCCCAGCGTCTTCAAATAGAGCTTCTTATATTTCTTGATCGCCTGCCAGATGGCACCGAAGTCGATCGCTGCTTCCTGGGGCTGCTGTATTCCTTTCTGATTCTCTTCCATATTAGAACGATTTGATAAGGTTCGTAACGGTTGCAATCATGGTTACCATCGTAGCGAGTGAGGTACCGAGAGATGCAATCATGGCTATGTTCTGATTAGCCGAGCGCGTCTTGTTGGGCACGATGATCTCACAGCCGGGTTCCACCTTGCCCTTGCTGGCCTTTGAGACGAGGCCGTTCTGGTAGAGGATATATGCCTTGGAGCGCTTGGCGCCATTGCCATAGCCACCAGCCTTGTTGATATACCACTTATAGGGTTTGCCGTCCATATAAGCCACGGTGTTAGGATGCATCACGTTGCCATTGATCTTGACGGTACCGGAATACTCGGGCACCACCAGACGGTCGCCTTCGCGCAGCACCACGTCATAGTCGCTGCCGGGATTTGCCAGCGCCTTGTCGAGTTCGATACCGACATAATAGACGGTATCCTGTCCCATCTTGTTGGCATCGAGACCAGAGCCGCCCTGTACCTGTGCCATCTTCAGCAGACGCTCCAGGCGGAACTTCTCATCCTCATTCAAGGGGCGCTCGATACGGGCACCACGGATATACGCCAGATCAGTGACACCGCCTGCCATCTTGATGGCATCGGTGAGGCGCAGGTTCTTCTTATTGAGGGCATAGGTGCCTTCAAAAAGCACCTCACCAGAGATCATGATGTTACGCTGGGGCACATAACCCGGACTGCGGCGCACCATCACCTCGTCGTAAGGCATCAGCGTGAAGCTGCGGTCGCCATCCACCAGGAGGCCGTCCTTCAGCGAGAAGGTGAAGGTCTGGGCTATCTCCTTGGTATAAGTGGTTGCCTTCGGGTCAACGATACGGCGAGAGACATCGACACGGGCGACAGAAGCGGCATCGCTCAGACCACCAGCCTGAATGATGAGGTCCTCGATGGTCTGGTTCTCTGCATACTCGTATGTACCAGGTACCATCACCTCACCCAGAATGGCTACCGTGCGGGCGTTGGTCTTATCCTGACGCACAGCGATGGTGAGGACATCCTCATTCTCGAGCGGGATGTCAGCTACCCTGCCATCGAGGATACCTGCCAGATCGACTGACATGACCTTCCACGTGCGGTTGGGCTGCATGCGATGCAAGACAGCACGACCAGTGAAGGCTATCTCCGTGACGCCACCGGCGCTCTGCACCAGGGCACGAACGGTGGGGTTGCTGCCTAAGTCGTAGTCACCCGGGTGGAACACCGCACCAGAGACGGTCACCGTGTTCTCGAAACGGTCCAGGATGGAATCGACGGTCACGGAGTCGCCATCAGCCACCTTGAAGCTCGCCATCTCAAACTCGGGGACATTATGGGCTGAGTATCGCTCGCCAGCCACACGACTGACACGAACGGCCTTCTTATAGGCATTTGCCATAAAGCCACCCGCATATTTGATCAGGGTAGCCACACTCTCGTTCTTCTTCATCTCATACGACATCGGGCGCTTCACATAACCGGCGATATCGACGATGCAGTCGAAGGGACCGACCATGATGACATCGTTGTCTGCCAGGCGCACATTGCCCGTGAGCTTACCGTTGAGGATATAATCATAGAGATCGACGGAGGTGACCTGACGACCGCCACGGAACACCTTGATATTACGCAACGTACCGATGCCGTTGACACCACCTGCCATATAAAGGGCGTGGAACACGGTGGCAAAGGCACTGAGGGTATAGGTGCCGGGGGCGGCTACCTCACCCATGATGTTGACACTGATGGTACGCGTCTGACCGACGGTAAGACGGATATCAGAACTCTTATAGCGGGTACCAAGCGTCTCCTTGATGCGAGCGTTGGCCTGCGCCACCGTCAGTCCGCCAATATGAATGGGACCATAGCCCGTGACCTGGATGGTGCCGTCGGGCGACACCTGCAGCTGCTCTGACTTCTGAGAGGCACCATAGACATCGACGAACACTCTGTCGCCAGGGCCTACGACATAGCTCGTGGGGGTGGCGATGTTCATGTTCGGCTCGAACGAGAGCGACTTCTTGTTGAAGATGTCACGACCAAACACAGGTCTGCCATTATAGGTATTGTCAATCACGCCGCTTCGCTTTACCTTTTCACGTTCTATCTCAGTGGCAGAGGAGGCTTTCACCTGCTGCTTGAAAAGAGCGTTACCAGCTGTATCGGTCAGGATGGCGCCATTGTTGTCGCGCAGACGACTGTCCTGCACCAGCACATCGGAGGTGCCGCCTGACGAGCGCGAGGATACACCGCCGTTGAGTGTTTCGTACTGTGAGCGTACGCGCTGCAACTGATCCATCGTCACACCTTTCTGCATCAGACGTGTGGCAATCTGAGACTGCGACGAGCCGGTCTTCAGCTCGCGCTGAAGTTCTTGCATCACCTGGGTATCACTCATCTGTGCTTGAGATGCGAGTGTCAAGCACAATAAAAACATCGTAAAAAGATATTTTCTCATTATAAAATAGCTATTTTCCTAAAATTCTTTTTTCTTGTCGCCAAGATTTTGCGTGCAAAGGTAAAGTAATTATTTGAATTTACCAAATTATTATTTGATAAATCATTAATTTGATAATATTTTATATAAATGGTTGTTCTTTTTCTTTCTGACGCAAGTTGTTCATTTTCTTTCTGTCACCAGAAAGAAAACCGAACCAAAAGAAAGAGTGCGAAAACGTCCTGAGCTCGGAGGCCGGATGTCCGATTATCGTAATCATTCGATGAACTCGCTTCGCTCAAACAGCATCTCATGTCGATTTGCTTGTCTCGCTTACGCGACACAAGAATCGAAGAAGATTCCGATAATAGTACATCCTCTAAAGACCTCCTCGTGCGGAATGTTTTCGAGAATTTATTCGAGGAAACATGAAGCCAAGAATGTTTTCGAGGAGTTCCGCGACGACAAGCGTTTAGCGTAGTCGGCGTCAAAAAAACATGGCGAACCCTGAGCGTAAGCGAAGGGCAAAGGCTCGAGAGCCATACCAAGACTTTGATGGAGAGAGCCAGCTCTCGGAATCAACTAAGCCCCTTGCCAAAGATTGGCGAGGGGTTTGGGGAGTGGTCTGAAGCCCCTTCTTATGAAGAAGGGGTTGGGGTTGATGGAGGTCCGCAGGGCAGCGCCCTGCAAAAAAAGGTACGCTAGGGTATTACCCTGCAAAAACATTACCTTACATGATATGTAAGAGATTGCAATCTAAGGAGTTAGATTGTAATCTCCGCGGAGCCGAGGCATTTGTGATGATCAGAATCATAAATCACACAAAACTGCCCTGGGGCGACACCATGGATGGGGGTGTCAGAATGGATGACAAAGGTGTCGGGAGCGGTCTGCTCCAGGGTGCCGGGGAGATACTCGGGGGTATGGCGGATCTTGAAGGTAACAGGGAGACAGGGATTCAAGGAATCCGGGAGACTCGTACCCCCTTGAGGGGGCTGGGGGGTGAGCCAGTGCATGTCATGGATGGGGAAATCCGACTTATAGGCAGACGCCGGATTATAGCCATGCGAGACAAAAAGGATGTTATTGGGGACATCCTTTTTGACGACAAACCAGGGGCCACCGGAGAAGCCCATGCCTTTGCGCTGGCCGATGGTATGGAACCAGAGTCCGCGATGCTCACCAATGCGGCGACCGGTCTCCAGTTCGATGACATCACCCGGCTGTTCGCCGAGGTAACGGCGGATATAGTCGTTGTAGTTGATCTTCCCTAAGAAGCAGATGCCCTGCGAGTCCTTGCGCCTGGCATTCACGAGATGCTCCCGCTCCGCAATCTGCCGCACCTCGTCCTTGACGTAATGACCGATGGGGAAGAGCGCCTTCCGCAACTGCCAGTCGTAGATCTGCGCGAGGAAGTCGGTCTGGTCCTTCACGGGGTCAGGACTGGTGACGAGCCACTTCCAGCCGTCCTCATCGACCTCTGTCTGGGCATAATGACCTGTGGCAATGAGGTCGTAGTCATGACCGCGCTTCTCATCGAAGGCACCGAACTTGATGAGGCGGTTGCACATCACATCGGGGTTGGGCGTAAAGCCCGCACGCACCTTCTCCATGGTGTAACGGGTGACCTGATCCCAGTACTCCCGGTGACAATCGACCACCTCCAGCCGACAGCCATACTTATGCGCCACAGCCGTCGCCATCTCGAGATCCTCCTCCGAGGAGCAGTCCCACTCCTTATCGTCCTCAGGACCTATCTTGATATAAAAACAGTCGGGGTGAAGTCCGAGTCTGGCGAACTCGTACACCACCACACTGCTATCGACACCGCCTGAGAGCAGGACGGCAATACGTTTAGAATCTAAATCCGAGCGCTGCATACACTTTCCAGTCATAAAGATGGCCCCACACGTCGTCGGTGCCAAAGTTGAAACGGTTGAAATGGCCATAGACACGCAGATAGAAGCGCTGCCAGTTATAGACCACCGCCAGACGGGCGTTGAAGTTCCACGTCACCTTGTTAGGGGTGACATATTCGTCTTCCGGTGCCGCCGTCGTGCTGTCATCATAATAGAGGGAGGTGCGGTTATACAGGGTGATCATGGGCATGGCGAGGATGCTAAAGAGCCAGCCGTGCGCGGGTACCCAGTTGTAGTCATAGCCCGCCCCCACACTCGCCTGGGTGAACTTCACCTTACTAATGCCCCGCATGAAATAAACCCAGTCCCAGTTGGGGTCGGCACTGTAGTTCACACTGCTGTGATGATACATGGCGCCCACCATCGGCGTTCCCGCGGAGAGACGCTGGATCAGGGACTGATCATAGGCGGCGGCATAAGAGAAGCGCTTGCTGTTGAAGAGGTAGTAACCGTCGAGGAAGAGTGAGCGCACCTTGATGGGGTCTGCTGTCGCGGAAAGGAACTCCGGCATGTTGCTGTGATAGGAACGGATGCGGAAGTTGGCACCATAGCTGCGCCCCGAGGCACTCAGGGAGAAGGTGGTTCCATCGCCGCCTGTCAACTCTTTTGACCATCCGAAACCATAGCCACGATAACCTACCCAGGCACCTAACGACATGGAGAAGCCGTTGCTCGACGAAGAGCTGACACCTGCATGCGTGCCGTCTAAAAAGTCGAAGTCAGTGTGCATCTTCACTGTTGTCTCATTGGCATCGGTGCGCAGCTCTACCGCCCAAGGGCGCTCCGGCCGCTCGACATACACGAGGTCCATATGCTTTACCGTAGAAGAGTCGATATAGGTCTCCACCTTATCCAGCCCCTTCTTCAGCGTGGACTGCAGCTTAGGCAGCGGCTCCTGCGCAGACAGCACAGCTGCCTGCAACACCATCAAGCCTATGATTACAACCCTTTTCATTTTTCTCTGTATTTGCCTTCTTCCTTGTCTTCCATCATGGAGAGATACGACTGATAACGGCTCTGGGCGATATAGTGGTCCTCGAGTGCCTTGAGCACCGCACAGCCCGGTTCGTGGGTATGGGTGCAGTTAGAGAAACGGCAGTCCTTGGAGAAGCGGAAGATCTCGGGGAAGTAGCCGGTGAGCTCCTCAGGCTCGATGTCGAAGGTGCCGAAGCCCTTGATGCCCGGCGTGTCGATAAGCCAGCCGCCACCCATGGGGATCATCTCCGAGAAGGTGGTGGTGTGCTGTCCGAGGTTATGGGCATCGGAGATCTCTGCGGTGCGCAGGTTGGCATCGGGCACCAGCTGATTGATGAGGGTGGACTTACCCACCCCACTGTTGCCGCTGAGCAGGGTGATCCTGCCTTCGAGCAAGGGGCGCAGCGCCTCTATGCCTTCGCCTGTAGAAGCAGATATCTGACGGCAGGTGTAACCGACGGTCTCGTAGAGCTGCACCATCATCTGCTGGTACCGGCGCTCGTCGGCATCGAGCAGGTCGGTCTTGTTGAAGACGAGGACCACGGGCACCCGATAAGCCTCTGCAGACGCCAGGAAGCGGTCGATGAAGGTGGTGGAGGTCTGGGGGTAGTTGACGGTGACCACCAGGAACGCCTGATCGACATTCGCCGCGAGGATATGACTCTGCTTGGAGAGGTTCTGCGACTTGCGGATGATGTAGTTACGCCGGTCTTCGATCTCGATGATGAATCCCTCGGAGACGACCACCCTGTCGCCGACGGCGACGGGGTTGGTGGAGCGGATACCCTTCAGCCGGAAGTTACCTTTGATCTTACAATCAATCAGCTGGCCATCGTCGGTAAGAACGGTGTACCAGCTGCCTGTATTCCTAATGACCAGTCCTTTCAATGGGCAACCATCTTTTAGACCGTCATGATCTCCTTGTTCTTAGCTGCCATCAAGTCGTCGAGCTTCTTGATGTACTTGTCATGCAGTTTCTGGAGCTCCAGCTCGGCATCCTTCTCGTTATCCTCAGAGAGGCCGTCCTTGATCGCCTTCTTCAGCTTATCCTTGATGTCGGCACGCACGTTGCGCACCTCCACCTTGGCCTTCTCGCAGATCTTATTACACTGTTTCACCAGGTCCTTACGGCGCTCCTCCGTGGGCACGGGGATGTTCAGACGGATCACCTCACCATTATTCTCCGGCGTGATGCCTACATCGGAATCCATGATTGCCTTCTCAATGTTACGGATCTCCTTACGGTCCCAAGGCTTGATGGCGATGGTACGGGGATCGGGCACACTGACGTTAGCCACCTGGTTCAGAGGCACCTTACTGCCATACACTTCAACACGGACGCCATCGAGGATGGCGACATTGGCGCGACCGGCACGGACACGGTTCAGCTCCTCTTCGAGGAACATCGCAGCCATCTCCATGCGCTCTTCGCTTTTCTTCAAAGTTTCTTTTACATCTAGCATAATCTTATCTAAGTTTTAGCTTTTTCTGATGACAAAAGTAGCGTTTTTCTGTCAATCCGCCAAATATTTTGCCATTTTTCTTTGTTGTTTCGCAAAAAATGAGTAATTTCGCCACCAAAACCCACCAATTTATGACCAGAACTATCAGACTTAGAATTACCACGACACTGGTGCTGGTGCTCTTCTCTGTGATGGCTGACGCCCAGACAGAGAGCTGGAAAGCCGTTGCCGATGCTCATCACCTGGCAGCTTACCTGGTGGCAGCCCTGCAGATTGGTGTGTTCGTGATGATCTTCTCCAACCGTCTCTATTACTTCAAAGAACAGGAGGTAAACAACCGTGCCAAGCAGTTGAACACTCATCTGGCTCTGGTGCTGAACGCCAACAAGACGCAGATATGGACCTACGACAAGAAGAATATCTTTACGATGCTCTCCGGCGAGACCGTTTCCAAAACAAACTTTATGCCCATCGACTTCTCGCAGTTCTATGACCACGAGGACTTCGAGGTGCTGCGCGGGTGCCTGAACGACGTGATGCAGAAGAACAGCCTCACGGAGAAGCTGCTGGTGAAGGGCCACAACGGCGAGAAGATCTACGAGATCAGCATCTCCGTGCTGAAGCGCGACCAGCACTACCTGCCGGAGATGCTGCTCGGCATCCAGCGCGACATCACGGAGAGCAAGCGCAGAGACGAGAAGACACAGAACCTGTCGATGCAGTACCAGACCGTCTTCAACTCGTCGCTCGTGGATATGATCTACTACGGTGCCGACGGCAGGCTGCTGGACCTGAACGAGAAAGCCTGCGAGACTTTCATGATTGAGGACCGTAATCGCTTCCTGAAGCGCCATATCCACTTCAACGACATCCCCTCTTATCGCTATATCGACATCAATGACCTGTACGACAATGTGCGCCTGTCGTCGATCACCGACATCGATGAGGTGAAGAGGAAGGACGAGCGCATCCCCGACATGAAGCTCAGCGGCAAGTGCTACTACGAAGCCATCCTCAGTCCGGTGCGCGACGAGAAAGGCAACCTGCTCGGCGTGATGGCTGCCGGCCGTAACATCACGGAGATGGTGGAGTCGCACCACAAACAGGAAGAGGAGGCACAGCTGCTGCTGCGGACCAACAAACAGATTCAGGCTTATATCCGCAATATCAACTACACGCTGCGCACCAGCGGTGTCAGAATGATCACCTATCACCCGAGGCGTCATGAGCTGTGCATCTACAGCGACCTGAACAAGATCCAGTACAGGCTCCAGCAGATCCGCTGCGCATCACTCATCCACCCCTCAGACCAAAGCAGGGCCAGAGGACTGATGCTGAGGATGGACCGCGGTAAGGCCGGCAACATCTCGGAGGTGCTGCGCACCGTGTTCCACGACAATCAGGGCAGAGACGTGTACCTGCACTTCAACCTCTTCCCCCAGACCGACAAGGACGGTAACGTCAGTCACTATTTCGGCATGTTCCGCAACGAGACGGAGATGAAATATACCGAGATGCGCCTGATCGAAGAGACGAAGAAGGCACAGGAGACAGAGGAGCTGAAGAACACCTTCCTCCTGAACATGAGCTACGAGATCCGCACGCCGCTGAATGCCGTGCTAGGATTCGCAGAGCTCTTCAACGCGCCTCACGACATGGAAGACGAGCCTGTGTTCGCTGAAGAGATCAAGCGTAACACCGACGACCTGCTGAAGCTGGTGAATGACATCCTCTTCATGTCGCGTCTCGATGCGAAGATGGTGGAGTTTACCAAGGAAGAGACCGACTTTGCCACCCTCTTCGACGGCTGGTGCTATATCGGGTGGAGCGCACGGGAGTCGAATGCCAAGCCCATCGTGGAGAATCCGTACGAGCATCTGGTGGTGAAGATAGACCAGCAGCATCTCGGAGAGGTGATCCAGAAGATCTGCACCTACTCTTCCTACTACACCCAGGAAGGATTTATGCGGGCGAAATATGAATACCACCACGGTGAACTGAACATCGTGATAGAAGACAGTGGCGTGGGCATCAGCAAGGACGTGCTCCCGCATATGTTTGAGCGTTTTGTCAAAGACGACCAGAACAAGATCAACGGTACCGGTCTTGACATGGCCATCGTGAAGGAAATGATAGAGCAGATGGGTGGACAGATAGAGCTGCAGTCAGAGCAGGGCAAGGGCACCACCTGTTATATCGTCCTGCCTTGTGAGATGGTGAGCAGAGAAAAGAAAACTGAGATGATTAACTAAAGAAGCCACATGAATAGTATCCTCCTATATACCACACCCCTCTTCATCGGAGACCTCGACGCAGTCTCGATCACGATTGTCGTGCTGGCAGCCGCCGCCTTTATCTTCACATGGGTGGTCAACCGCATCAGTCTCCTGCGCATCCGCAAGACCGCGAAAGAAAGCAAGGATATCAGAGACATCATGCAGCAGACACTCGACGAGAACAACAACTTCGTGGTGAGACTCGACCTGCGCAAGCGCTGGTCGTATAACGTGCACGGCGACTTACTGCCAGAGGAAGGTCTGGGCTACGAGAAGAGCTTGAAGTATGTGCATCCCGACGACCGCGACCACTATCGCAAGTTCCTGAGATCGCTCGTCGACGGCTCTGTCAAGACGGCAGAGTGCATCTTCCGCTGGGATATCAGCAGAGAGTTAGGGATGGGCAAATGGCGCTACCTGTTCGATCAGGGCGTGGCTGAATATGCAGGGGGACAGAAGCACCCCTTGAACATCTTCTGTACGCTGACGGATCAGACGGAACATATCCTCAAGATGCGTGAAGAGAAAGAGCTGTCGGACAAATACCGCAAGACCTTCAACTATTCGCTGGTGGGACTGGGCTTCTATGACAAGGAGGGACACCTGCTCAACGCCAACGAGAAGATGCGCGAGATCCTGAAATTCCAGACAGAGAACGACCCCTTTTACTTTAATGTATCGCTCTTCGACGTGCCTATCGTCAGGGACATCTTACTGAGAAGCCATGTCGATGACCTCTACTTCTGTGCGAAGGTCGTCTTTCTGGAGCGTAACGTGAACTGTCACACAGAGGTACGCATACACCCCATCTTCGACAAGCAGGGCGAACTGGTATATATCACCTTGTCGATCCGCGACATGACACAGGAGCGTGAGCTCTATCTGCAGAGTAAGAAGAACCGTGAGGAACTGCGCCATGCCAATGAGGAGATTCAGAACCTGGAGAATGAGATCCAGTACTTGATGGACAGCTGCGACATGCGCTTCTGGCGCACCTCCTTTGCCGACAAGACCATCACCTTCTATAAAGGTCTCAAGGAAGCCATGCCGCCCATGGGCTTCGACGAGCTGCAAAAGCACTTCGTGCAGAGCACCTTCAAGGATGATCTGCTCGATCCCGAGAACAAGTTGCAGAACCCCAAGACCGAGCTCACGCTCTGTCACCCCTTCTTCTCCGATATCGACGAACTGCAGTGGAACTACATCGACAGTGTGCCTTATCATGATGAGGACGGCAAACTGCTGGGTACCTACGGCATCATCCGTAACGTGACGCCGCTCATCAAGAAGCAGGAGCAGCTGAAGCAGGAGACAGAACGCGCCCAGAACTCCGGACAGATGAAGAGTGTGTTCATGGCGAACATGACCCACGAGATACGTACCCCGCTGAATGCCATCGTAGGCTTCAGCGACGTGCTGTCGATGCTGGAGACCACCGAGGAGAAGAAAGAGATCGTGAGGGTGATCACCAACAACTGTGACATGCTGCTCCGCCTCATCAACGACATCCTCGCCGTATCCGCCATCGACGGAGGCGGCACCCTGCATATCCATGCCGTAAAGACCGACTTTGCCAAGGACTTCGAGGATATCTGCAAGTCGCTGGCACAGCGCGTCGAGAATCCGCAGGTGGAGTTTGTGAAGGACAACCCCTACACCACCCTTGTCACCACCCTCGACAAGGAGCGCCTGCAGCAGGTGATCACCAACTTCGTGACCAACGCCGTGAAATATACACAGGAGGGCCATATCAAGGTGGGCTATAAGAAGCAGGACGACGGCCTCTACTTCTACTGTGAGGACACCGGCGCCGGCATCGAGAAAGAGAATCAGGCCAAGATCTTTGACCGTTTCGTGAAGCTGAACGACTACATACAGGGTACAGGACTGGGCCTGAATATCTCGAAAGCCATCGTGGAGGCCCTCCACGGCAAGATCGGCGTGAACTCAGAAGGCGCAGGCCACGGCTGCACCTTCTGGTTCTGGATTCCATGTGATATAATTAGTGAGACATGAAGATAAAAGCGATCATTATTAATATAAGGTATATCATGGCTGTCGTTGCCTGTCTGTGGACATGGCAGGCACAGGCGGCACAGAACGACTCCATACGGGTCTTTACCACCGAGCGCCCCCTCATCTATGAAGACGCCTGGGACCTCTGGCCCTACGTGTTCCTCAATGAGAACGGTGAGCCCGACGGCTATAACATCGACCTGCTGAAGCTCATCTTCAAGGAACTCGACATCCCCTATGTCGTGAAACTGAAGCCCACGCTGGAGGCACAGGAAGACCTGAAGAACGACAAGTGCGACCTGATGCTGCGCATGGATGCCTCCTATTCTAAAGACAACAGCTTTTTCAGCAAGAGCATCGTGCAGCTCTTTACCCACAGTGTCGTGGTGCCCAAGGACAAGCATATCCATATCCGCCATGGAAAAGACCTGGAGAATTACCGCGTGGTGGTGCATACCGGCAGCTTCAGCCACTACTACATCCTGAAGAAGAACCTGGGCAAGGAGGTGGTGCCTTACGACGACATGAAGACCGCCATACACGATCTGATGACACGGGGCGACGGTCTCATCCTCTGGAACACCATGTCGCTGAAATGGCTCATGAAGAAATACCAGACAGAGAACCTGGCACTCCAGCCCATCGACTTGCCTTACGGCGAGTATAAGTTCATGTCGCGCAACCAACAGCTGCTGAACCGTATCGACAGTGCCTATGTGGCACTGAAGGCAGCCAACAAGCTGCAGCCCATCCAGAACAAGTGGTTCTACCCCGAGCGCCACGACACCGGTATCCCTGTATGGGTGTGGTATCTCGCCATCTTCCTGGGATTCATCGCCCTCCTACTGGTCATCTATTACATCGTGTTCCGTAACAGGGAGCGTCATCTGACACAGGCTGTGCGAAAGAGTAATGACCGTCTGGCACTCATCCTGAAGACCAGTCATGTGAGCCTCTGGACCTATAACGTACTCACCAAGCAGTTCACATGGATGGATGAGCAAGGTAAGCCCCAGCAGACCACCACCCTCGATGCCTTCGTGTATCGCTATCCCCCCAAGGACGTGATGCACCTGCAGCGGGCCATCGACGACATCGCCAACGGGCGGATGGATCATGTGACACTCGACATCAAGGTGTTTGAAGACGAGAATAAGACACAAGCCCAAAACTACATCGTGGCACTGAGTGTGCTGCGCCGTAAGAAGAACGGGCACCCCGCAACCATCCTCTGTACCCGCAGCGACGTGACGAAGGAGCTGGCGCACCAGATGAAGGTGAAGAACGCGAAGCTGCGCTACCAGGCCATCTTCAACTCGGTGATGGTGGACATGGTGGCGTATGACGCCGACGGCTATATCGTGGATGTCAACCAGAAGGCCCTCACCGCCTTAGGGATGGATATCAATACCATCCGGAACAAGAGGATATCCATCAAGGATGTGGTGGGCGAACCCGACCTTGATGTGGAGCACTTGGAGAGCATGTATATGACACAGATCTACAAAGAGCAGGATCAGCGCCCACTCAATGACATGCTGAAGCGTGACGTGCTCTACTACGAGCTGCTGCTCACCCCTGTGCGCGACGCAGACGGCAGACTGATCGCCATCTATGGCACGGGCCGTAATGTGACCGAGGTGGCACAGTCATACCAGCATCTGCTGCAGGACATCCAGGAGCTGCAGAAAGCCAATGATGAGGTGTCGGAGTATATCAAGAACATTGACTACGTGCTGAAGGTGGGTGGCATCAGGATGGTGAAATACGACCTCACCACACACACACTCACCATCTTCAACGAGAACAACAAAGCACAGCTGTCGCTGACACAGACCAGGATGCTGAACCTGATAGATGCCAAGTGGAAGAAGGAGACAGAACGCACGCTGAACAACATGGACAACAAGACGGCTACCCGTATCCACTTCGACGTGAAGACCACCCTCTGCCGCCAGGGGCGCCCCCTGCATATGCAGTTCCACTTCATCCCCTTCTACAACGAGAAGGGCGAGATGACAGAATATTTCGGTATGTGTCGTGACATCAGTGAGCTGAAAGCCATCGAAGAGAAGCTGGCACAGGAGACCCTGCGCGCCCAGGAGGTGGAGGTGGTGAAGAACGCCTTCCTCCATAACATGAGCTTCGAGATCCGTACCCCGCTGACCACGGTCGTGGGCTTCGCCGAGCTCTTCCAGATGGAGCACACCCCAGAAGACGAGACCGTGTTCATCAACGAGATCAAGTCGAACTCTGCCCAGCTGCTGAAGCTCATCAACGACATACTCTTCCTGTCACGACTCGATGCCGACATGATCACCTTCAACACACAACCCATCGACTTCGCCACAAGCATCACCTCACGCTGCGAGAATGCCTGGGCCAACGACAAGAAGCCGGACGTGAAGTATGTCGTGAACACGCCCTTCAAACGTCTCGTACTCGACATCGACATGAACAATATCGGCATCGTGCTGGAGAAGATTATCAACAATGCGGTACAACATACCACCAAGGGCACGGTGCTGGTGCACTACGACTACCTGGGCGATCACCTCTCCGTATCCGTGGAAGACACAGGCCACGGTATCGCCGAGAACCAGATCGCGCATATCTTCGACCGCTTCGTGACGGAAGATGTGGGCAACGGTGCCGGACTGGGACTGAGCATCTGTAAGGAGCTGGTACACCACATGGGAGGAGAGATCCATCTGTCCTCTACCGTCGGACGTGGCACCAACGTTTGGTTCACCATCCCCTGTAAGTTGATAGAAATGGAACGAAACTAATCAGTATAAGAGATCCGAATGATGACAAAAAAGATATTTCTCCTCACCTGTCTCTCTGTGCTCTGCAACCTCCTGCCTGCCGACGCACAAGGAACACGCAAATATACAGAAGAGCATCCACTGATCATCGTGAGCGACTGGGAGTTCCCGCCCTATGAGTTCCGCAACGACCATGGTGAGCCCGACGGCTATAACATCGAGGTGCTCAACCTTATCCTCGACGAGCTGAAGGTGCCTCACAAGTTTGTGATGCAGGAGTGGCGCCAGTGTACCAAGACCTTCGAGAACCATGAGGCAGACCTCATCCACGCCCTCTCGGCCAACTACAGGAAGCGGCCTTACGTGATGACGCAGAACCTCATTACCTACTACCCCGTCAAGATGGTCAGAAGAAAGAGCCAGAAGCCTATCCAGCGCCTCAGTCAGCTCACGACGGAAGACACCCTGATGGTGAAGGAGAACGACTATGCGGCACTGCAGGTACAAGGCATCAAAGACAAGCACTATCATGTGGAGATGCGCACCCCGCGTGAGGCGCTGACAGACATACGCAATGGGAAGCGTGCCTATTTCATATGGGGCGAGATACCCCTGAAGATGAAATTCCGAGAGTTCGGCCTCGACAGTCTGATGCTCGACGACATCGACATCCCTGCGGCAGAGCTGCGCATCATCGGCTATGACAAGGAGCTGCTCGAATACATCGACGATGCCTTTGCACGTCTGGAACAGTCGGGAGGTCTGCAGCCCATCCACGACAAATGGTTCCACCCCGAGCGCATACATAACGACACCTCGCCCATCGCCCTGTTTGCCTTGATCGCTGCCATCATCGCCATCGTCATCGCCTTCCTGCTGAGCAGGCTCATCCGTAGCAGAGTGAATAATGCCGCCAGGCATGCCGAGGATATCAACGTGATGATGAAGCAGGCCCTGAAGATGGGTAACTTCTACGTGTTTGAATACGACATCAAGACCGACATCATGCGTAACACCCATGGCAACGTGCTGCCGGAAGAGGGACTGAAGATGGCGGATTTCGTGAAACGGTTAGACGGAGACATCCAGCAAGAGTTCATTGTGCACACACGCTCGCTGACGGAAGGTGTGGAGCAGAACAGATACTTCAACCGCCGGTTTAACATCGGCACACCTGAAGCTCCGGACTGGCGCCATCTGGAAGGTACCGCCATTGTGGAGATGAAGAGACACAAACCCCGCTATATCGTCTATGCCGTGAAGGACATCACCCTGGACATGGAGTCGGAGCGCACCAACCAGGAGGTAAGCAACAAATATGCCAAGATGTTTGAGACCAACCTCATCGCCATGTCATTCTACAACAAGGAAGGCTGGCTCATGGATGTCAACGCGAAGATGCGTCAGCTCTGCGACTTCGACGCCCTGGGAGCTGAGTTCTTCAGGAAGACCAACATGTTTGAGACAGCCATGATTAAGGGGGCCTACGAGCCTGGCTCCAAGGAGACGCTACACTTCTGCAGTCACATGCACTACCCTGAGGTAGACCTCGACAAATTCATTGAAATCCGCATACGCCCCGTACTCGACGAGGAGAGAGAGGTGCACGCCTATGTGATCACTGCACGCGACATCACCCCCGAGCGCACCATGTATCTCGACAAGATACATCACGACATTGAGATTCGCAAGACGTATGACACCATCAATGCCTACGAGCAGCAGCTCACCTATCTGCTGAAAAACAGCGATATGTTTGTGTGGCGCTCCAATCTGAGAACCCGCCAGCTCACCTACTCCCGTTCGCTGCGCAAGCCTGAGTTCCAAGAGACCATCGACGACTATATCGGGCGCATCTTCACAGGCGAGGAGGAGGCGACGCTCAAGACCTTCAGAGATCCCGCGACGATGAGTCAGGCATTCAACATCATCCATCATTTCAAATCCACATGGGACAACGACAAGCCTTCATGGCATGCCGTGAGCGGTATCCCCACCTTCGATAAAGACGGTAGTCAGATCGGCTACTTCGGTGTGTCGCGCGACATCACCAAGCTGATCGTGGCACAGCAGAAGCTGAAGAAGGAGACAGCCCGCGCAGAAGACTCGGGTAAGATGAAGAGTGCCTTCCTGGCAAACATGACACACGAAATACGCACGCCGCTCAATGCCATCGTGGGCTTCAGCGACCTCCTGCCAGTGGTGGATACCACCGAGGAGCGCATGGAGTTTATCCGCATCATCCGCAACAACTGCGACATGCTGATGCGACTTATCAACGATATCCTTGAGGCATCCAACATGGGACAGGCACTGGCCATCAAGCCAGAGGAGGTTGACTTTGCCACCTTCTTCGACGATATCTGCCAGACACTGGCACAGCGTGTACAGGAGCCTGGCGTGGAGTTTATCAAAGACAACCCCTACGAACACTATGTGACCATACTCGACAAGGGACGCGTGCAACAGATACTCACCAACTTCACGACCAATGCCGTGAAATATACCCATGAGGGACATATCAAGGTGGGCTACCATTATGAGCGCAGAGTGACGCTTGACGAACAGGGCGAGGCTGACGGACTGCTGTTCTACTGTGAAGATACCGGTGCCGGTATCCCCAAGGAGAAGCAGGCCAGCGTGTTTGAGCGCTTTGTGAAGCTCAACGACTTCGTGCAGGGCACGGGCTTAGGCCTCAGCATCTGCCAGGCCATCGCTGACCGCAGCAACGGCCATATCGGCGTCACCTCCGAAGGCGAGGGTCACGGCTCCACCTTCTGGCTATGGATCCCCTGTGAACGCAGATCCTCATAAAAAGAAAGATCCCCGCTGGTTGGCGGGGATCTTTCTTTATTATTGATTAGAAGAGGAAGGTCTTCTCTAACCAATAGCAGAAGATACCGGCGAGGTAACCTACGAAGGCAATCCACGTGATACGCTTCATATACCAGCCGAAGGTGATCTTCTCAAGTCCCATGACCACCACACCGGCGGCTGAGCCGATGATGAGCATGGAACCGCCGACACCGGCACAGTAAGCCAACAGCTGCCAGAAGACACCGTCGATGGCCATGTCGCCAATTGCCTGTACGGGATACATACCCATGCAGCCTGCCACGAGAGGCACATTATCAACGATAGAGGAGAGCACACCAATGATACCAGTGACGAGGTAGTGATTGCCCTCAAAGACGGTATCGAGCGTCTGTCCCAGCAGGGTAAGCGCACCGATGGTCTCCAGACAGGCGACAGCCATCAGGATGCCAAGGAAGAAGAGGATGGTGTCCATGTCGATGCGCGACAGCATTTTTGACACGCGCTTCTGGGTGCTGTTCCTGTTGTCTTCACCCTCCTGGTGGATGCGGCAATAGAAGATCTCCGTGACCGTCCAGAGCACACCGAGTACGAGCAGGATACCCACAAACGGCGGCAGATGGGTGATGGTCTTGAAGATAGGCACGAAGATGAGACCGCCGACGCCGAGGAAGAAGATGATCTTACGCTGGGCAGGTGTCAGAGGGTCGCCGTCATCGACAACAGCCGTCTCCTGCACAGGCACGAGGGTGCCCTTCAGCGAGAGGGAGAGGATATAGGCGGGGATGACCATCGACACCACTGAGGGGATGAAGATCTCCATGATGACACCGGCAGCGGTAATGACACCCTTGTTCCAGAGCATGATGGTGGTGACATCGCCAATGGGCGAGAAAGCACCACCGGAGTTAGCGGCAATGACGACGAGGGCGGCATAGATGAGACGGTCCTGCTTGTCGCTGACAAGCTTACGCAGGATCATGATCATCACGATCGACGTGGTGAGGTTGTCGAGAATCGCCGAGAGGATGAACGTCATACAGGCGATGCGCCATAGCAGGGCACGCTTGGACGTGGTCTGCAGCGTGTCGCGCACGAAGTTGAAACCACCGTTCTGATCAACGAGCTCCACGATGGTCATGGCACCCATGAGGAAGAACAGGGTGGTGGCGGTGGAGCCGAGGTGATGCTCGATCGTGGTACTGACCACCGACGCCTTCATGGCATCAATGGCATCAGGCAGATAGGACTCGGGCGCAATCATGAAGAGTGTCCATGTGGCCACGAACATCAGCAGGGCAATAGCGGCCTTGTTGATCTTGGTAACGCTTTCGATGGCTATGCAGAAATAGCCGATACAGAAAACGATTTAATTGTTCTAATTTGTGTGCAAAGGTAGCAATAATTTACGATTTACAATTTATGATTGATCTTTTTTTGCACGGCGGTAGCAAATTTTTCACTTTTCACTATTCACTTTTCATTTCTTTTTCGTAACTTTGCACACAATATGAACAACAATTTGCAAGAAGTCAGATGGACTGAGAACGTGATCCTTGTAGATGCCGACTACATCGACAGGGTGGCATTCAACCTGATTGTAAACTTCGAACGGATGCTGGGGCGCAGAATTCCACAGGCAGACATCGCCCGCTGGATAGACTGCGTGGCACTGGATGGCGGCATCCGCGAAGGCGCGCACGAGACACAGGTGGTGCTGATTCACCAAAAAGGGAAGCAGAGACTCGACAACTTTGCGCCCGGCAGCTATGCAGACCTCGACGGCAAGGCCTTTAAGGACCACCTGGGGGAGTTTGCCATCAACGCCTACCCTATCGAACAGATAGCCGGCGGGGAGGACTTCTTCACGGAGGTGCTGGCGCTGGTGACGGCGCAGAAGGAGGTGAAACGCGTGATGGTGATTCCGAATCTGGAAGACGAGACTATATATAATAAGGTACGCGAAACGCTGAGACGGGTGGACGACGAAGCAAAGCGCGTGACACTCTTTGCGATGCAACCCCTGACTGGCGGAAACTACCGTCAGGAGATTCTCGGCTACTCGCTGATGGCAGCCCTCGGCATCCGAAGTGAAGAAATCAGGGAATGGTAAAAAAGTAAAAAGGTAAAAAAGGTAAAAAAGTAAAAAAGTAAAAAGGTAAAAGAATAAAAGATAGAAGTATTATGGCTAAGGTATTAATGATTGGCGCCGGTGGCGTCGCTACGGTAGCAGCATTCAAGATTGCACAGAATGCAGATGTATTTACCGACTTTATGATTGCAAGTCGCAGAAAGGAGAAGTGCGACAAGATTGTAGAGGCTATCCACAAGGCTGGTTACAAGATGGATATCCAGACCGCACAGGTGGATGCCGACGATGTGGAGCAGTTGAAGTGGCTCTTCAACAGCTATCAGCCAGAGCTCGTGATCAACCTTGCCCTGCCCTATCAGGACCTGACGATTATGGATGCCTGTCTGGCATGTGGCTGTAACTATCTGGACACAGCCAACTATGAGCCGAAGGACGAGGCACACTTCGAATACTCCTGGCAGTGGGCCTACAAGGACCGTTTTGAGCAGGCCGGTCTGACCGCTATCCTGGGCTGCGGCTTCGATCCTGGTGTGAGCGGTGTCTATACCGCCTATGCGGCGAAGCATCACTTCGACGAGATCCACTATCTCGACATCGTGGACTGTAATGCCGGTGACCATCACCATGCCTTTGCCACGAACTTCAACCCGGAGATCAACATCCGCGAGATCACCCAGAAAGGACTCTACTATAAGGACGGCCAGTGGATCGAGACAGAACCGCTGGAGATCCACAAGCCCCTGACCTACCCTAACATCGGTCCGCGCGAGAGCTATCTGCTGCACCACGAGGAGCTGGAGAGTCTGGTGAAGAACTATCCTACCATCAAACAGGGACGCTTCTGGATGACCTTCGGTGAGCAGTATCTGAAGCACCTCGACGTGATCCAGAATATCGGCATGAGCCGTATCGACGAGATTGAATACGAGGCACCGCTGGCTGACGGCACAGGCACTGCCAAGGTGAAGATCGTGCCCCTGCAGTTCCTGAAGGCCGTGCTGCCCAACCCACAGGATCTGGGTGAGAACTACGAAGGCGAGACCTCTATCGGCTGCCGTATCCGTGGTATCAAGGACGGTAAGGAGCATACCTACTATGTGTATAACAACTGCAAGCACCAGGAGGCCTACAAGGAGACTGGCATGCAGGGGGTGAGCTACACCACGGGTGTACCCGCCATGATCGGCGCGATGATGTTTGTGAAGGGCATCTGGAAGAAGCCCGGTGTATGGAACGTAGAGGACTTCGATCCCGATCCGTTTATGGAACAACTGAACAAACAAGGTCTGCCTTGGCACGAAGTGTTTGACGGCGACCTCGAATTATAATTATTAACACTTAAATTTCTAAAAGCTATGGCGAAGAAAGAAGAGAGTGCAGAGCAGATGACTGCACAACAGGAGAAGATGAAGGCGCTGCAGGCTGCCATGTCGAAGATCGAAAAGGATTTCGGCAAAGGCTCCATCATGCGCATGGGAGAAGAGAAAATCGAGAATGTGGAAGTGATCCCCACAGGTAGTATCGGACTGAATGCAGCCCTCGGCGTGGGTGGTTATCCCAAGGGACGTATCATCGAGATCTATGGTCCGGAGTCGTCGGGTAAGACCACGCTGGCTATCCATGCGATGGCAGAGTGTCAGAAAGCCGGTGGTATCGCGGCCTTCATCGATGCGGAGCATGCCTTTGACCGTTTCTATGCAGAGAAGCTGGGTGTGGATATCGAGAACCTGTATATCTCGCAGCCAGACAATGGTGAGCAGGCCCTGGAGATCGCAGACCAGCTGATTCGTTCGAGTGCCATCGACATCATCGTCATCGACTCTGTGGCAGCACTGACGCCGAAAAAGGAGATCGAGGGAGATATGGGCGACTCTGCCGTAGGACTGCAGGCACGCCTGATGAGTCAGGCACTGCGCAAGCTCACCTCCACCATCTCGAAGACCAACACCACCTGTATCTTCATCAACCAGCTGAGAGAGAAGATCGGTGTGATGTTCGGCAATCCTGAGACCACGACGGGTGGTAATGCCCTGAAGTTCTATGCTTCGGTGCGTCTGGACATCCGTAAGTCGCAGGCGATTAAGGACGGTGACAACGTGATCGGTAACCTGGTGAAGGTGAAGGTGGTGAAGAACAAGGTGGCACCTCCTTTCCGCAAGGCAGAGTTTGAGATCACCTTCGGCGAGGGTATCTCAAAGGTCGGTGAGATCGTGGACCTGGGTGTAGAGTATAACATCATCAAGAAGAGCGGCTCGTGGTTCTCCTACGAAGATGCCAGACTGGCACAAGGCAGGGATGCCACCAAGGCCCTGTTGCAGGATAATCCTGAGCTCTGTGACGAGCTGGAGGCAAAGATCATGCAGGCCATCACTGACAAGGCATAAGAAAGTGACCTATACAAGAAAAATCCCCAACCTCAAGCCGAGGTTGGGGATTTTCTATGGGGTTTGACAGCGGGTTATTCCAAAGGGGTGCCTCTGGCTACGCTCATCTTACTGGAGTTGGTCATGGCAGCCTTTCTGCGGCCTGAGGCAGCGCCTACTCCAGCCCTGCCACCATCCCTGGTATAGGTCTTTGTCACCACGCCAGAACCGTCGAAATCTACATACAACAGCTTGTTGTTAGAGCGCTGGAACACCCAGGTGTATCGGCCGTTATCACTCAGTATCACCTTATCGGGCTCACCAGCAGCCATCATCGTCTCATCCTCAGAGAAGCCGATACCCACGTGTCCTGCACGAATCATCGCACGGCTACCCTCAGAGGTCTCAACCTTCTTACCAGGACCGAGGGCAAAGAGATAGCCGAAGAACTCCGTCTGATCCTCGGCAAGATGCTCATCAAGCAGCATGTCGATATAGAAATAGGTGCCTATGGTGGTATTCTTCAGCTTCAGCGTGAACTTATCGCTGTTCTTATGCGGAGTCATGGCCTCTATCTGGTACTCTGTCAGACGAGGGATGGCCTGTATCTTCTTGGTAAACTCATTCAGCATCTTGGTGGGGAACTTGGTGTGGATCACCTTACCCAGGAACTGGCGGTAGTTGTAGCTGTTGATGCTCATCACATCCTCTACCAGCTCGAAGGAGTTGCCGAACAGATTCTTGGCCTTATCCATGACAAATTCTTCGTCGCGCATGCCACAGTTGGTCTTAGAGATAGCCACATTCTGATAGAACTCATTACCATCCTTATCCTCGACGATGATCTTCACAGGGAAACTGCGCGTGCCAACACCGACGGCTGTCACCTTCACCTGCATGTCCTTGTCCACCAGCACATCCTTATAGCCATCACCATCAACTTCAGTGTCTATGCGATAGTCGCGCGTCTTGGTGTAGAGCTCCTTGCCTACCAGCTTCTCACGGGCGATATCCACATCACCTAAATAAGCCAGCGTGGGGACGCCCAGCTTGCCAAAGCAGTAGTCGTCAAAGGAACCACTGGGAATCTCGTAGTAATACATACGATTATCATCCTGACAGAGGAAATTGATATGGTCATGGCCATCAGTGTCAGTCTCATGACCTTTGTAAATCATAATCTTATAACGCAGCTTCATAGAACTCACACCCTTGTCTGTCTCGGCATCGGTGAAAGTCTTCATGACCAAATCAAACTCATCAGGAACCACCATGAACTTCATGCCATCCTTCCAGTCGCAAAGACTGTAGAATTTGAAGTTCTGACCAACAAAATCGGCTGCTGACTCTTGTTCCTGTTCTTCAGCCTCTGCCAACTGCAACTCAGCTTTATGCTTGGCTCCTTTCGTTTTCACGATATAGGAGTTTTCCTGAGCGTAAGCTACCACCAGGAGAAAAGCCATACAGGTCGTTAAAAGAATTCTTTTCATGACTATCGACAGTTTTATAATATAATTCTGTGTGCAAAGATAGCACAATTCCGCAAAACTCCCAAATTATTTGTGCCAAAATGACGTGACAGACGAAAAATTTTCTGAATTTCGTCATTTTGGCACATGGTTTGCACAAGGAATTCTGACATTTTTGAATTAATAACAAAAAATAATATAAGAATTATGGGAAAGATTATTGGAATTGATTTAGGAACTACCAACAGCTGCGTTGCCGTATTCGAGGGTAACGAGCCAGTAGTAATCGCCAACAGTGAGGGTAAGCGTACAACACCTTCAGTCGTTGGTTTTGTAGACAATGGTGAGAGAAAGATCGGTGATCCTGCTAAGCGTCAGGCCATCACAAACCCGAAGAACACGGTTTACAGTATCAAGCGTTTCATGGGTGAGAACTGGCAGCAGACCGAGAAGGAGATCAACCGCGTGCCTTATTCTGTAGTCAACGAGGGCGGTTATCCACGTGTAGATATCAATGGCCGCAAATATACACCGCAGGAGATCTCTGCGATGGTGCTGCAGAAGATGAAGAAGACTGCCGAGGACTATCTCGGACAGGAGGTTACAGAGGCTGTGATCACAGTACCTGCCTACTTCTCTGACTCGCAGCGTCAGGCTACCAAGGAGGCTGGACAGATTGCCGGTCTCGATGTGAAGCGTATCGTCAACGAGCCTACAGCTGCCGCTTTGGCATATGGTGTGGACAAGGCTAACAAGGATATGAAGATTGCCGTATTCGACCTCGGTGGCGGTACTTTCGATATCTCTATCCTGGAGTTCGGCGGTGGTGTGTTCGAGGTGCTCTCTACCAATGGTGATACGCACCTGGGTGGTGATGACTTCGACCAGGTGATCATCGACTGGCTGGTACAGGAGTTCAAGAACGACGAGGGTGCTGACCTGAAGAGTGATCCGATGGCCATGCAGCGTCTGAAGGAGGCTGCCGAGAAGGCGAAGATCGAGTTGTCTTCTTCTACCTCTACGGAGATCAACCTGCCTTACATCATGCCTGTAGCAGGTGTACCTAAGCACCTGGTGAAGACCCTGACACGTGCTAAGTTCGAGCAGCTGGCTCACGATCTGATTCAGGCTTGTCTGGCTCCATGTCAGAAGGCTATCGCTGACGCACACCTGACAACAGCTGACATCGATGAGGTGATCCTCGTAGGTGGTTCAAGCCGTATCCCTGCTGTGCAGACTCTGGTAAAGAACTACTTCGGCAAGGAGCCTTCAAAGGGTGTGAACCCCGACGAGGTGGTAGCCGTAGGTGCTTCTATCCAGGGTGCTATCCTGAATAAGGAAGGTGGCGTAGGCGACATCGTACTGCTCGATGTGACACCACTGACACTGGGTATCGAGACCATGGGTGGTGTGATGACCAAGCTGATCGAGGCCAACACGACCATTCCTTGCAAGAAAAGCGAGACCTTCTCTACAGCAGCTGACAATCAGACAGAGGTGACCATCCACGTGCTGCAGGGTGAGCGCCCGATGGCATCACAGAACAAGAGTATCGGCCAGTTCAATCTGACAGGTATCGCTCCTGCACGTCGTGGTATTCCTCAGATTGAGGTTACCTTCGACATCGATGCCAACGGTATCCTGAAGGTTTCTGCCAAGGATAAGGCTACAGGCAAGGAGCAGGCTATCCGCATTGAGGCTTCATCTGGTCTGTCACAGGACGAGATCAACCGCATGAAGGCCGAGGCAGAGCAGAATGCAGAGAACGATAAGAAGGAGCGCGAGCGCGTGGATAAGCTGAATCAGGCTGACTCTATGATCTTCCAGACAGAGAATCAGTTGAATGAGCTCGGCGATAAGATTCCCGCACAGTTCAAGCCCGCTATCGAACAGGCCCTGCAGCAGCTGAAGGATGCCCACAAGGCAGGTGATGTGGCTGCCATTGACACAGCTATCGCAGCCCTCAACCAGGCTTGGCAGACCGCCTCTGCCCAGATGTACCAGCAGAGCGGCGCAGCAGGACAGCCTGGTGGCGACACCTATCAGGGTGGTCAGCAGCAACAGTCTCAGCAAGGCGGTGCCAAACCTGAGGACATCCAGGACGCCGACTTTGAAGAGGTGAAGTAATCCGCCAAAAACAACGATAAGCAAAAATAAGAATCTATAAGGAAAGTGGTGTAATCCAAGCGGTTACACCACTTTTTTGTATTGTTA
>CADCFA010000043.1 GCA_902800595.1 uncultured Prevotellaceae bacterium
CCTGCATCTACAGCCTTCGACTGCAGAATCCTGGAGTTTGGCGGCACACTATGCGTCAACCAGATGTTACCACCAATGGTGGAATGATGACCAATCGTGATACGGCCTAAGATAGAGGCATTCGAATAGACGGTCACATAATCCTCTATAATCGGGTGACGAGGCACGTTCAGCATATTACCCTGCTCATCGTACTTGAAGCTCTTGGCACCCAGCGTTACACCCTGATACAAGGTCACGTGGTTGCCTATGATCGTTGTCTCACCAATCACCACACCAGTACCATGATCTATCGCGAAATACTCGCCGATCTGGGCACCAGGATGAATGTCGATACCCGTTTTGGAGTGAGCCTGTTCTGTGATGATACGAGGAATCACAGGCACCTTCAGCTCGTGGAGCTTGTGGGCAATACGATAATGCGTCATGGCATTCATACAGGGATAGCAGAAGATCACCTCACCATAGTTGGGTGCAGCAGGATCGTTGTCAAACAACGCCTGCACATCGGTATAGAGCAAACGCTTGATCTCAGGCAGCGTAGCGACAAACTCAAGTGCCAATCGCTCTGCCTCCGTATAGACCTGCTCCTTCGTCTGGTTTATGACACACTCCTCACAGAACTGGAGACCGTGGGCTATCTGTTTGGTCAGCAAGTTAACCAACTCCTCCATATACACCCCAATATAATAGGCGCGTATCGTCTCATCGGGCTGACGCTTATTGAAATAGTCGGGAAAGATGATACGCTTAGCCAGCGATATGATCTCCTTCACCTGATCAACAGAGGGCAACGGAGCCTCTACGGCAGGCATCATACCCACCTCCTTATCAGACAGTTTCGACAGCTGCGCCACATTCTGGCGTATCACATCATTCACCTGTTTCTTGTCCATCATAACAGTCACATATTAGTTTTCTTGGGTGCAAAGTTACATAAAAACGAGAGAAATGCAAAGGAAATTTGGGCAAAAAAATGCTCAGAACGAAAACTCTATCTCCTCATCATCCCAAGTGGTATCGATACTGATGCTGATCTGATGCTGTTCTGTGGGAGTGAATAGACTGCCTCTACAAGTGGTGATGCAATTGCGGCGGATGGGGATATCGCTGATCTCACGCTCTGTCAGGATCTCCAACTGTCCACCAGTTGTCCTATAGGTTGTCACCATGACTTTCAGCTGGTCGCTGTCGGCTCTGGGGATGGTGTAGATCTCAAAGCTTGCCTCCTCATGATGCAGGGAGTACCACTGCTGCTGTTTCGATTTCACCACACCCAAACCTGTAACGGCATCGAAGGTGCCAGAGCCGCCTTCATAATAGAATCGGATGCTGTCAGCCTGTTCCGGCAAGGCATCATCGAACACGAACCTGACCTTCGACACGATTCTTTTCAGTTCAAGCTCGCAATCCACTTCTTCCTCTCCAACTACCAGACTATCGGCATAGAGGAAGGTATCAGTAAAGCCTGTCTTGTTCGTAAAGCCTATCTTGTGTAGATTCGTGGAGGTGGGATTACCCTTGGCACTGTGGGCTATCACCACGAGGTAGTAGCGACCTTCTGCCAACTTGAACTTCTCTGTTCCAAAATCCCTGTCACCCAGCTGCTGTACCTCCTGCCTGATACGCATCCCAGCCTCATCATAAACGATGAAGTTCAGTCTTGTACACACCGGTTCCGCCTCGGCTCTGGTCCGCACCATATTAAAGGGCTGCAGCTCATAGCTCATCACCTGAACCACCACATTAGCCTCTGCGTCATCGGGCTCGTCAGAACCATTGATAACCATTTTCTCACACGAAGCAGCCAAAAGCCAGCTTCCTAACACCATCATTGCAAAAACAGCGAAATGCTTGTTCTTCATTTTGATAAAATTTAAGTTCAACAATAATTTGAATTATCGTATGCAAAATTAAAACGATTCCAGCAAAAATCATCAAGAGTAGTCATTATTTTACAAATCCTTAACATATATTTCTTCATGTACTCTCGTAAATTGTAGTACCTTTGCGGCGATTTTTTTAGGATATGTGGAAAAATAACTGGACTTTAAGAGAAGGCATCCTCATCGGAGGGGCTCTTATTATCGCAGGTCTGGCACTTCAGCTAAGCGTTGGATCTGTCAATTGGGATGCGTTTGCATGGCCTGTCAACGGTATCGCTTTGGCAGCATTTATCTTGTTGACAGCAGCATCGTTCTTACTGAGAAAGAAGCTGCACATCTGTCAGTTTATTGGCACCTATCAGGCAGCTGTTCCTGCGATGGTCTGTGCTGTCATACTGACGATCATCATGGGACTGACACGCCAGAAGACTGGTGGTTCGTGGTTCAACGATATGCTGTCGTTCTGGCCCTTCGTGCTCATCTATGTGTATATCGACTTGATTCTGGGAGTCATCATCCTGCGTCGTCTGCTACACTTCAAGAACTGGAAGCGTGACATTCCCTTCCTGCTGAACCATCTGGGCTTGTTTCTCGCCCTCACCACTGCCACCCTTGGCAATGCCGATATGCAGCGCGTGAAGATGATCACCACCATTGGTGAGTCAGAGTGGCGGGCTCTCGATGACAAGGGTGTCGTAAAGGAGATGGACTTCTCTGTGAAGCTGAAGAAGTTTATCATGGAGACCTACGATGACGGCAGTCCCAAGCGTTTTGCCTCAGAGATTCTGATCCAGTCGAAATCAGGCAAGAACTATGAGGCCACCGTTGACGTGAACAAGCCCTACGAGGTGGATGGCTGGAAGATCTATCAGTATGGCTACGACACCCAGATGGGGGCTCAGAGTCGGATCTCAATACTCGAGCTGGTCAGTGATCCCTGGTTGCCGATGGTCTATACAGGCATCTACATGATGCTGGCAGGAGCAGTTTGTATGTTTGTTTTAGGAGGGAGGAAACGCGTATGAGTTGGGAGCATTTTGTTTATTTCGCCATCAGTGCCGTCTTGCTTTGGCTGGTGGGTGCATGGGCTGCGTGGAAGAACAAGGCTGGTTTGGCCTACACCACTACCGCACTGGGATTGTTAGTATTCTTTAGTTTCATCCTGTCGATGTGGATCTCGCTGGAACGCCCGCCATTGCGCACCATGGGTGAGACACGGCTCTGGTATTCGTTCTTCCTGCCACTGGCTGGTATCATCGTCTATTCCCGTTGGAGATACAAGTGGATCCTGTCGTTCTCCACCCTTCTGGCTGTGGTGTTTATCTGTGTGAACCTCTTCAAGCCTGAGATTCACGACAAGACGCTTATGCCAGCCTTGCAGAGTCCCTGGTTTGCCCCTCACGTCATCGTCTATATGTTTGCGTATGCCGTGTTGGGCGCAGCAGCTGTGATGGCACTGTTCTTGTTGTTCAGGAAGAAGCCCGTCACATCCTCGGAGATGGAGATCACGGATAATCTGGTTTATGTGGGACTGGCTTTCATGACCTTCGGCATGCTCTTTGGAGCACTGTGGGCCAAGGAAGCCTGGGGGCACTACTGGTCGTGGGATCCCAAGGAGACATGGGCTGCCATCACCTGGCTCGCCTACCTCGTCTATATCCACTACCGCCAAGTGCCTCATCATCGCCAGCGTCTGGCACTTTGGACGATTATCATCAGCTTCGTACTGCTGCAGATGTGCTGGTGGGGCATCAATTATCTGCCGAGTGCTCAAGGCTCAAGTGTACATACCTACAACTCTTAGAAGCTGACGGACAGCCTATTCCTCAAACACGTAGCCGAATCCTGTACGACTGACGATGTTCTGAGCATAGGCACCCAGTTTCTTGCGCAGACGGGTGATATTGACATCAACGGTACGGTCGGTGACAATAACACCCGTCCATACTGTATCCATCAGGTACTGACGGGAGAGCACCTTACCACTGTTGGCAAGAAGCAGGTGAAGCAGGGCAAACTCTGTGGGAGTCAGACTTACAGGATTGTCATCGACAGTGACCGTCTTCTTGTCCAGATTCAGGATCAAGTCTTTATAGTTGAGCATGTGTCTGCCTAAACGGGCTTCCACCACATTCATCACATAGTCGCCTATCTTCTCGCAGCCGGCTACGATATCATTGTAATGTGTGCCTGTAGCGTAGGATATCTGATGTATATCCCCCGCCATACTCTCTCCCCTAAGCTGGTCGCGAAGATCATTGATATCCTTTTCGATAGCTTGGGAGTCAGCAAGCGAAAGATCTTTGCGACGACCACTCACCACGACAATCATCTGCACCACGGCCTCATTCACCAGTCTGAGCATGTCACGCAGCTTGGCGTATTGCTCAGCCGTGAAGTCCTCCTTGTTCTCACGCAGACGGCTCACCGTACGGGCGATCTTGTAACAGGCATCACCGATAGACTCCAGTTCCCCTATCTGACGGAGCATCACGCGCATCTTTTCCTTCGTATCATCCGACAGGTGTTGATTACCCACCTGCTCCAGGAAGTTCGCTATCTCTATCTCCATATTGTCGGCTATGGTCTCATAGTGCTCGATGCGTGCAAACTGGCTTTCAAACTCCTTCTTGTTCTTCTCGTCGATGATGGCACACACCATACCAAACATACGATGCATGCGTTCAGCGAAGTGAACAACCTCTTTCTGAGCCTGAAGGATGGCTATTTCCGGCGTCTGTATCACACCACCACTGATAAAGTGCAAGGTGGTAGGCAACTTGGCCTCGGCCTTGCTTTCAGGCAGTAGCTTACAGACGATCTGCTCCATCTGGGGAATCAAGCCGATAAGCAGGGCTGTGTTGAGCACATTGAAACAGGTGTGGAACATGGCAAGCACAACCGGGATCCGCTCTGGATGCGCCGTCATGGAAGGGTCGTAACCCACGATACAGCAAACCATATCCACAAAGGGATAGAACACGGCGAGCACCCAAACCACACCAAACACGTTGAACAGCAGGTGAGCCAGCGCAGCCCGTCGTGCCCCTATTCCAGCACCAAGCGCTGCGAGATTTGCCGTTGCCGTCGTGCCGATGTTCTCACCCATCACCAAGGCAATACCCATATAGATAGGTAATACACCAGTAGAACAGAGCAGGATGGTGATGGCCATCACTGCTGCCGACGATTGCACCACACAGGTGATCAGGGTACCAGCAGCCAGAAAGGTCAGGATGGTGAGATAGCTGCCCGTATCAAACGAGGCAAAGAAGTTGACCACATCAGGATTGTGAGCCAGATCCATTTCACGCCCCACGCTACTCAGCATCACCAGCGACCAGAACAGGAACGCCACTCCGAAAAGGAAATCGCCTGCCACACGGTGACGTTTCTTATAAATAAGTATCATACCGATGAGGAAGGCTGGGAAAATAACAGCAGTCAGGTCAACATTATAGCCTAGGGACATGATCCATGCTGTGAGGGTGGTTCCGATATTAGCACCCATGATAACGGATATGGCCTGTGCCAGCGTGAGAAGTCCTGCTGAGACAAACGACACTGTCATCACCGTTGTCGCTGATGACGACTGTACGGCACAAGTCACCATCGTGCCTGTCAGCATACCCATCAGTCGGTTGCCTGTCATACGTGCTAATATGTGTCTTAAACTTGGTCCTGCCATTTTCTGCAAGGCGTCGCTCATGGTCTTCATACCGTAAATCAGTAGTGCTAACGAGCCTAGCAATCTGAAAAATAATTCAATCTTCATAGTCTTTTTAATTTATAATTACGGCGCAAATATACAAAAACATGCCCAAACATGCAAGAAAAAGGCAGTTACAATTTGGTTACAATTAAAAAAATAGTGACGAAACGAGTCGTTACAGGCTATGCGCTTCGTCTTGCCAGATGATGCGGATGTATTCTTCATAGGGGATGAAGCGTCCACCCATCGAACGAAGGTGGGGTGTTTCAAACTGACAGTCGATGAGCCGTCCTCCCAGACGCTCAAAGGTACGAGCCAGATAGATGAGTGCCAGTTTCGAGGCATTTGGCACCAGCGAGAACATGCTCTCACCAAAAAACGAAGTCCCCAAGTTGACACCATAAAGGCCACCCACCAAACGCTCACCATCCCACACCTCTACACTGGAGGCAAAACTCTGACGATGCAATTCGGTATAAGCCTCGATGATGTCAGGCCCCAGCCAGGCTCCCTCTTCCTCATTGCGGTTCCGGGCTGTGGCGCAACCTTTTATTACCCCAGCAAAGTCCTCGTTAAAGGAGAGACGATAGCTATTCTGTTTGATCAGTTGCCGCATGGAGTGGCTGACATGAATCTCACGGGGGAAGATAACAAAGCGCTGCAGCGGACAGAACCACATGGGTTCCTCGCTCCGGAAAGGATACCATGGGAAGAAACCGTTGGAATAAGCGAATATCAATCTGTCAACAGACAAATCGCCCCCCACTGCTATAAACCCGTCTTCTTCACCCAGATGAGGATCAGGAAACCAGATATCTTCATCTAATTGATATACTGCCATATAAGTCAGGGGATGAAGATTTGTCCGTCCTTGACGGATATGGTAACTTGACCACCTTTTTTCAGGCTGCCAAAGAGAATCTCACGCATCAACAGGGGTTTCAGTCGCTGGGCGATGATACGATCCATCTCGCGGGCTCCGTATTCGCGGGTAAAGCCCTCGTTAAGCAACAGACCGAAAGCCTCGTCGCTGAGTGTCATCTCTACCTGCTTTGCCGTTAGTTTCTCCTGCAACTCACCCAGTTTTTTCTTCAGTATCAGTGTGGCCATCTCATGATCCATATCGTTAAAGACCACCGTTCCCGACAGCCGGTTGATAAACTCAGGTTTAAAGGTCTTCTTCACCTGCTTCAACATCGCCTCACCACGCGACACCTTACTTGTAAAGCCTATGTTCGCCTGTGCAGCAAACTGAGCTCCCGCATTCGAGGTCATGATAAGGATCACATTACGGAAATCAGCCTTGCGCCCCTTGTTATCCGTCAGACGGGCATAATCCATCACCTGCAGCAAAATGTTATAGATGTCTTGATGAGCCTTTTCTATCTCGTCAAGCAGCAGTACGCAATTAGGTGTCTTACGGATAGCATCCGTCAACAGTCCACCATCCTCATAGCCCACATAGCCTGCAGGCGAGCCAATCAGCTTTGCTACTGTATGCTTCTCTGTATATTCACTCATGTCGAAACGCAGCAGTTCGATGCCAAGTTCCTTTGCCAATACACGTGCCACCTCAGTCTTACCTACACCAGTTGGTCCTACGAACAACAACGAGGCGAGTGGCTTGTTATCATCGAGCAATCCAGCTTTCGACAACTGAACGGATTCCACCACCTGCCGGATGGCCTCATCCTGACCGTAGATCTTCGACAACAGTCGTGGCGCAAGGGTCTCCAGCTCTTGATTGTCATCGTCTTCTTTCAACGCCATAGCATCCACCTTACAGGTCTTTGCCAGAACATCGGCAATATCCGCCTTCGAGACATTTCTTACCTCTGCCCTCTCACCTCTTATCTCTAGACTCGCCCCCGCCTCATCGATCAGGTCGATAGCCTTGTCAGGCAGGTAACGGTCGTTCACAAACTTATAACTTGCGTCCACAGCAAAGTTGAGTGCAGCCTCATCGTATGTAACCTGATGGAACGTCTCATATTGCTCTTTCAGCTGATTCAGGATATGCTTTGCTTCCTCAGGTGTCGGCTCAGGAATATCTATCTGCTGGAATCGTCTTACGAGCCCTTTGGAGCGCGAGAAGTGACGGTTATATTCCTCGTAGGTCGTTGAGCCGATAAACCGGATAGTCCCAGCTTCCAGATAAGGCTTCAGCATGTTCGAGGCATCCATTGCGCCCTCACCTGTTGCACCAGCGCCTACCAATGTATGAATCTCGTCGATATACACAATATTCTTGTCGCTCTCCTCTTGGATGCCATCCATGATCTGCTTGATGCGATTCTCAAAGTCGCCACGATACTGAGTACCCGCCAACAGCGTTCCGATGTCAAGCTGATAGATTCTACTGCCTTTCAGCCGTTCAGGCACCTTGCCCTCCTCTATCATGCGTGCCAGTCCCCATACGAGGGCTGTCTTTCCCACACCAGGCTCACCCACATGCAGTGGATTATTTTTGTCGCGTCGGCACAACACCTGTATCGTCCTGGTGAGTTCCTGCTCACGGCCTATTAACGGGTTATGGCGCTGATAGAGTTCATTCATGCAGGTCACCAGCCGTCGCCAGGCAGCCTCATGCTTCCCATCTCCTGAGACCTCCCCCATCTGGTCGTCAAACTCATACATGCCTATCAGTTCGCTCATAAAGTCGCTCTCCCTATCACCCAGTGCCGTTTTCATCAGATAGCAGGCCCACGACTCTTTCAGCTTCAGCATGCCCATCACCAGGTGAGGCAGGTCGAGTGCCTTGGCACTGCTGTTCACCACCTGTTGGCAGGCCAGCTCCAGCAATTGCTGCATCTGTGCCGATGCCTCAGGCTCGTAGATCTGTCCGTCTGGCACAATCTCTATATCATCCAGTTTCTCCGCCAGACGATCCGCCATCCTGTCGGTCGAACAGTATAGACTCAGCGCACTGTCGAAATTATTATCATCCAATAGCACATATAACAAGTGTTCAGGCATCACAAACTCATGCCTGTATTCCTTGCAGCACTTCATGGTGTCGCTCAGCACGTTGACTGCACGTTCGGTTTGTTTTATCTCAGCCATATCATCAGTCTTTTTCGGGTTCAATAGTCAGTCGAAGGGGAAATCCAGCCTCACGTGCCATGTTTGTGGCTTTACGTACCTTCGACACTGCCACATCGTAACTATAGATGCCCACAACCGCCTTGTCGGAGTGGTGCACCTGTAGCATCAGCGTCTCTGCCTCTGCCTGACTCTTAAAGAATACCTGTATCAGTATCATCACCACAAATTCCATCGTGGTGAAGTCATCATTATAGATTGTCACTTTATAGCGTCGCGGCTCTATGAGATCCACCCTCTGCCGTTCTCTGGTAGCTGATTGTTCTTTTGCCATAACTTACATATGATTCAGTCATCCTCCGAGATTACCCCTATGCTGCCCCCTGGCATCAGTCAATAAGATCTTTTTCATTCCGTTCCCTCCATTTGTTTGATAAGTTCGACGTTGGCTTATAGTTTTATACCGCTGCAAAATTAGAAAAAATATACGAGAAAAGCAAGAAGAATTTGAAATAATTTCTGAAGACTGGCAGCACTCAAAAGAAGTCGCTATCAGTTTTTTGATGGTGACAAATACGTTTCAGCCCGTTAACAGAAGTTACCTAGCTTATTTAAGAAGGCTCGCCGATTGGCGAGCCTTCATCATTTCAATAGGGCACAAAGGTAAGAGGCACTTTTGTGCCCTTCAGCTTACTGGAATCTGTTGGACTCCACCATTGCTTTAGGCAGGAGACTACCATTGGGGAAGTAACCGTCAAAATAAGCGTCACTGCCAGCAAAGTCCATCCAGATAATACCAAGCTTCTCGTTTCTGTGCTTCACGACGTAAGTTACAGCCCAGGGGTTCATCACGTTGCTACACTTAGAGTAGGACATGTGGATAGGACCGCCGACAAAGGCACTTATCTGGTTCACGCCCCAGGTGTTGGTGGCATCGCCCTTGGTCTTGCTTACTGCCTCGAAACACTGTGTGACAACTCTCTGCTTCTTCGGCCAGAAATCGGTCACCAGCTCATCCATCCGTGCTTCATACAGATTCTGATAGATAAGCTTGGTCTCTGTCTTCTTATCATTGTTAAAGAAATAGATGGCACTATTGGGACGGAATCCGTCAGTCTCTGCGCCCTTGCTAATTGTAGGACCAATGCGGTGCTTGGCATATTTGTTGTCAGAATCCCATCCCTGCATCACAATCAGCTTACCGGCACAGTCGCTCAACTTCATGTCGGGAGTAGGATTGGCCACAATCTCACTCTTATGCTTCTCCAACAATTTATGAATCATCTCGTAGTCTCTCTCTGCCTCATCACCCTCGATGGCAAACATGGCAATGATGGTCTCTGAGGGATGCTCTTTCAGCATTTTGAAAAGGATATCGACACCATCCTCTGTAGAGATACCGGCATTGAACGGTCCATGAGCCATATAGAGCATCTCCTCAATACCCACGCCAAAAATGCCCTCGTTGGTTTCTTTTGTTAAATGGATACCTCTGGCGAAACGGATATCGAAACAACGTACGCCAGCATTAAACTGGTCTTCAATACTCAACAGCTGGGCTTGTGCATATTTATAGATGACAGGGTCTAACGGTCTTCTACTGAAATAATAGGTGTAGGAGTCGTGAGTGCCTGGAATATTCATCTCGCAGATGCGGGGATTCTTGCCCTCTTTCGTATAGATCTGACCCATCCATGAGCTGTAGTCGGTCTTTCCCAGAGACCTTTCCCTTATTTCCTTAACGTCATCACTAAGACGGGCGTAGATATCACGAGTCTCTTTTTCTGAGAGATTATGGCCCCAGTCCAAACCTAACACATTCACTACCCTTTTCGCATCTTTCAAGATCTCTTTGCCGGCATCTTTTCCATGCTTGATAAACTTGTAGATCAGATAACCCATAAACAAAAAGCGGGTGTTGCCTCTAGCGAGAACAGGCTCTTCATCGCCTGAAATTTCGTTCAGCATCTCGAGATAGTCCAATGAATGCTCATTAAACAATATGATCTGCTGACCATCCTCGTCTTCATACATATCAACATAGTAGGTCACCGTTCTGTTGATCTTTTCATCGCTCAGATCGGTATCGTAGTCAGAATCGAAAGTGGCCTTGATACCACACACGGCCTGATCTGACTCAGGATCCAAGGGGTTGGGGGCATTCACAAACGCTTCCCAACGACCAGTAGATACTTCATAATTATCTTCGTCACCTTCTTCGTCCACCTCACCTTCTTCATCGTTGTAACCGTAGATGCTGAGCATAGTGAACGTACCATCTTCTCTCAAGTCGAACACTTGCATAGCATCCTCACCCATGAGCGCTGGGGTGATATCTGCTTGTGTTCCTACAAGCATCTTCGTCAACTCGGCTTTGGTTTCATCCTCATCCGGCAACACAGTTGTCTGCCCGACATGATCTTCTGAGTCGTTACTACATGATACTAATGACATGGTAATTGCACTACTGATTGTCAGGATAGCAGCAAACATCCAAAATTTCGTTTTTTTCATACTTTTTCTAATCAATAATTATATCCTCAAATTAATATTTCGCGTGCAAAGGTACAACAATTTTCAGATTTATATACTTATGACGTACAACCTTTTTGAAGAAAAGTATAAAATACTTTAAACACATCAATTTATATCACGCTGCATATAATAGCCCGAATATGAGATGAGTCATATCCGGACTATTGAATAGAGACTGGGTTTTACTTGACGGTGATCCAGACGGGCTCACTCCTAGCCTTGGCCTCGACGATCTTCTGTTTCAGGCGGTGGAGCCAGATGCGGCTGTCGAGCACCTTGCCAACTTCACGATTTTTACCCACCAAGATACAGCCTTCAGTGTCTTCCGACATATTGCCGGCATGGATGCGGATACCCTCGAATTTCGGTACTCCGAGCAGGATGGGCAGCCATGCCCTAAACTTCGGACTCCACGAGATCACCACAGCATAGTGGCCTTCGGGGATGGCCGACCGGCCTTTCACCTTATACGCCCCATGCTCGTAGTCGCGCCAAGTGGGTTCCAGTGTGTCGCAAAAATAATCATCGGCTGTACCGGGCAGATACTCATCCATCACCTGCCGACGGATATAAAGCCTACCTATCGTGTAGGTCTTGCGTTTTGCTATACGTTCTAATATCAGTTCCATATCAATACCTCCTTAATGTCACGATGTCACTTTGTCATTGTCATGCTTTAACTCAGCCGCCTTCGACACTTTACTCCAGTGCTTAGTGTCCACCTTCTCAACCCATCCGTCACAACGCGCAGTTACGCAGCTACGCAGTAACGCAGTAACTTTACGATTTCTTAATATCGGGGTAGAAATGGGAGGGTATTAATATTTATATTATATATATACTATATTTTGCCGCATCTGCTTTTGCTAATGATACTGTGATACTGCGTAGCTGCGTTACTGCGACAATTCATGCGTCGAGATGAGAGTCTGGCAGATTGATTATGGGAATCCGGGGGATTGAAATAATGAATCTGGGGGATTGGTCCGTGCGCTTAAAAAAAGGGCCAAAATTAATTTTTAAAGGCTTGTGTAATTGAATATTTTTTTGTACCTTTGCAACGTCAATCCGGATGATAGAAAAAGCGGGAGGCGGTGACCCGATGCAGATTGCCGCGCAAAACTAATACCATTAAAAACACATTAAAAGTATGGCAAAGATTTTTTATGAATTGCGACAGAACAAAAACACGCTGTCTAAGATTTTCGGCAAGTGGTTCGCCCACAGCAAATCGATCGAAATTTTGAACACCCGTAAACTGGCTCAGCACATCAGCGAGCACGGCAGTATCTACACCCCCGACGTGGTGTATGGCGTGCTGGAGAAGTTCCGCAGCTGTCTGCTGGAGATGCTGCTCGATTCGAAGCGCGTGAAGATCGACGGCCTGGGCACCTTCTTCACCACCATCGAGAACCAGAAGGGCGGTGCTGTGAGTGCAGAGAAGTTTAACGTGGGTTCGAACCTGAAGGCGCTCCACATCCGATTCCTGCCTGAGCAGGAGCAGGAGATGAACATCTCCAGCCGTGAGTTCTTCAAGCGTGCTGAGTTTATCAACATCGATGCGCTGAAGGCTAAGGAGAAGGAGGAGAGCGGCAATGGCAGCACCTCAGGTGGCAACACCCCTACGCCTCCGGCAGAAGAGCCTGACTACGATCAGCCGAGCGGGGATTAAACATTAACCAATAAACAATAAACAATAACCGGTAACCAATAACCAATAAACAAGAACTGTTATGAAAAAGGAAACTTGGAAGACCATCCTACAGGTCATCGTCAGCATCCTCTCGGCAGCACTGACTGCCCTCGGAACCACCTCGTGCATGGGTCACGGACCCATCACACTCTGACAAAGATATGCACTTACTAACGAAAAGGCTGGCAGCACTCAAAAGAAGTCGCTGCCAGTTTTTCATTTATTCCTGTATGTATAAGTGACACTCATGTCTGTCTTGTTTCAAAAAACCTATATTTTGAGAATTTCGGGAAAAATGGCCAAATAAATTTTGAGAATTTCGGGAAAAATTAAGGTGAAATGAGATTTTTTTTGTAATTTCGCCAAAAATATCTGTTTATGTATCATCGCGAGCTGTCTGAACAAACCATTATCAGTGGATTCCGTAAGTTATGGATTTCATAAAAGAAGAGATTATGGAACAGAAGAGAACAACACCAGAGTTTATTACATCGTTGGAGCCGAACGAGATCTTTGTGTTCGGCAGCAATCTCAAAGGTATGCATGGAGGCGGTGCAGCTTATATCGCCTACCGCAAGTTCGGAGCCATCATGGGACAGGGTGTTGGTCTGCAAGGCCAAAGCTATGCCATCCCTACCATGCAGGGCGGAGTAGAAACTATTCGTCCGTATGTGGATGAATTCATCTGTTTTGCCAAGCAACATCCCGAATTGACATTCCTCGTGACTCGCATTGGCTGTGGTATCGCTGGATTCACAGACGATGAAATCTCTCCTCTGTTTGAAGAGGCACACGAGGTAGAGAATATTGTGTTGCCACCTAATTGGTGATTACCGTCCACGACCCGCCCTCGCTCTACAAAGAGACAAGCGAAGGTGGACTTGCCTTGGAGTATAAAGAGTAATGTAAAATACGATTCTGATGAGGAAACTTTTACTAATTGCAGTAGCCGCTATGATGACTACCATGACATTGACATCGTGCAGCAAGGACGATGATGACACTGGCGTTGTACCGAGACCAGAAGAACAGGTTGTACTGAACTGCGTGAAACCCGACTATCTGAAGGCGGGCGACAAGGTGGCGATGATTTCTCCCTCGTACTTCACGCCATTAGAGACCATTGAGAAAGCAGCCGACGTGCTCCGCTCATGGGGCTTTGAACCCGTCATCGGTCCCAATGTTGGCAAGGTGCTGGACGGTAAGATAGGAGGAACGGTAGAAGAGCGCGTGAGTGATATCCGATGGGCTTTGAGTGATCCAAGCATCAAGGCTATCCTCTGTAATCGCGGCGGCTATGGCACTATCCAACTCATAAACCAACTGCCATTCGACGAAGTGAAGGCTGCCCGGAAGTGGATTGTCGGCTACAGCGACATCTCCACCCTTCACGGATTTTGGAGCCGTGCCGGCGTGATGAGCATCCTCGGCACCATGAGTACCACTCTGGCCAAGGGAGGTACTGACAAGACTTGCACGATGGTGCGCGACCTGTTGTTGGGCAAGGTCCCCCGCTATGAGGTTCCTGCACATCAGCAGAACATACTAGGACAAGCCAGCGGCGTGCTCGTTGGCGGCAACCTCTGCACCTTCGCGCCCAACGTCGGCTCCAGGGCCGATGCCACCAAAGGTAAAGACCTGATTCTTTTTGTGGAAGAAATCGGTGAGAATATGCGTAACATCGACCGCCAGATGCGCTTGCTGAAGATGCATGGTGTGTTCGACCGTTGCAAGGGAGTCATCCTCGGTGAGTTCGTCAGCTGTGGCACTGAGTTCACAGACGAAAGCGGCGATGTTATAAGTATTGAAGCTATGCTTCACGACCTGTTGGCTGAGTATCACATTCCTGTGCTCTGTGGATTTCCCACCGGTCATGACGATGTCAATCTGCCATTGGTTATGGGTGCTCCTGTCACCATCGACGTGCGCTCGGACGGAGCGACCCTGCAGTTCAACATCGAAGGAGATCAGCAGACTGTCAATACAGCCACTATCACCGCTACACCGACACCTGCCGCAACTCGCATGTGGTTGGCAGGAAAAATTGAATAATATGAAGAAAAATGTAGAGATACGCAAGGCTGAGCGGCAGGATGTACCGTTGCTGCTGCATCTGGTGAAGATAGCCAATGGGCATCATTGCGGAAGAATGGAGTGGATGAGCCTCGACTGGAACAAGCCCGCCAATGACTTCTATCGTTCACTCGGTGCCGTACCGATAGACGACTGTACGGTGTTTCGGCTGGACGCTGCGGCGATGGAACGGCTAAGCAAATAAATGCACAGGAACGTTTCGCTGTGCATTTATTTGTGGTTT
>CADCFA010000044.1 GCA_902800595.1 uncultured Prevotellaceae bacterium
CAAAGGCGATCAGGAGCGGATTATCCAGAACCTGCTGGACGGCAATGATACTTTCGTGCTGATGCCTACCGGTGGCGGCAAGTCACTCTGTTATCAGCTCCCCTCCCTGTTGATGGAGGGAACGGCCATCGTGATCTCTCCGCTGATTGCCTTGATGAAGAATCAGGTGGATGTCATCACGAACCTCAGTGAGCAGGAAGGTACTGCCCATTACCTGAACTCATCGCTCAACAAAGCAGCTATTGATCAGGTGAAGAGCGACATCCTGGCAGGGAAGACCAAGTTGCTGTATGTAGCACCGGAGTCGTTGACCAAGGAGGATAATGTGGAGTTCCTGAAGACGGTGAAGATCTCGTTCTATGCCGTTGACGAGGCACATTGTATCTCTGAGTGGGGACATGATTTCCGTCCTGAGTATCGTCGTATCCGTCCCATCGTCAACGAGATCGGTAAGGCACCGATCATCGCCCTGACGGCAACGGCTACCGACAAGGTGCGCAGTGATATCAAGAAGAACCTCGGTATGGTCGATGCCAAGGAGTTCAAGAGCTCCTTCAACCGTCCGAACCTCTATTATGAGGTACGTCCGAAGACAAAGGATGTGGATAAGGATATCATCAAGTTTATCAAGCAGCATCCGGGAAAGAGCGGCATCATCTACTGTCTGTCAAGAAAGAAAGTAGAGGAGCTGGCTGCTATCCTTCGGGCTAACGACATCAAGGCAGCAGCCTATCACGCCGGTCTTGACTCAACCACGAGGACGCAGACGCAGGATGCCTTCCTGATGGAAGATATCGATGTGATCGTGGCTACCATCGCTTTCGGTATGGGTATCGACAAACCCGATGTGCGGTTTGTGATCCACTACGACATCCCGAAGTCACTGGAAGGCTATTACCAGGAGACCGGTCGTGCCGGACGTGATGGTGGCGAGGGTATCTGTCTGGCCTTCTATTCAAATAAGGATCTGCAGAAGCTCGATAAGTTCATGGAAGGCAAGCCGGTGGCAGAACAGGACATCGGTCGTCAGTTGCTGGTAGAGACAGCTGCCTATGCGGAGACCTCGGTCTGCCGTCGTAAGATGCTGTTGCACTATTTCGGAGAGGATTATCCGAAAGACAACTGCGGCAACTGTGACAACTGTCTGCATCCCAAGACGAAGATAGAGGCGCAGGATCAGTTGGTGACAGCACTCCAGGCTATCCTGTCGGTGAAGGAGAACTTCCGCAGCGACTATATCATTGACTTTATCACAGGTAAGGAGACCGATGAAATCCTGGCCCATCATCATGAGGAACTGGAGAATTTCGGAGCTGGTGCCGATGAGGATGAGAAGATATGGAACCCGGTGATTCGTCAGGCTCTGATTGCCGGTTACCTGAAAAAAGAGGTAGAGAACTACGGTCTGTTGAAGGTGACTGCTGCCGGTAAGAAGTTCCTGAAGGATCCTCACTCCTTCATGATCGTGAAGGACGCTGAGTTTAATGAGGATGACGAGGCAGTGGAACATGAAGGTGGCATCAGTGCCCTTGACCCCACGCTGAGTGTGATGCTGCGGGATCTTCGTAAGAAGGTGTCGAAGCAGATGCAGCGCCCGCCGTATGTGATCTTCCAGGATGTGTCGCTGGAGCAGATGGCCACCGACTATCCCGTCACGCTCGATGAACTGAAGAACATTCAGGGCGTGGGTGAAGGAAAGGTGAAACAGCCCTATGCCAAGGAGTTTGTGGATCTTATCAAGCGTTACTGTGAAGAGAACGGCATTGAGCGTCAAGCGGATATGCGTGTGCGTACGGTTGCCAAGAAGTCGATGCTGAAAGTGAAGATTATCCAGAGCATCGACCGTCAGGTGGCACTCGATGATATTGCCGATGCACAGGGTCTCGATTTCAGTGAGTTGCTCGATGAGGTGGAGGCCATTGTCTATAGTGGTACGAAACTGAATATCGACTATTTCCTTGAGGAAGTGATGGACGACGAGCATGTGGATGATATCTACGACTATTTCTGTGAGTCGGATACCGATAAGTTGAGTGTCGCCCAGGATGAGCTTGGCAGTGACTATTCAGAAGATGAGATCCGACTGGTGCGCATCAAGTTCCTCTCGGAAATGGCGAATTAAAAAGGTAAAAGGGTAAAAAAGTAAAAAGGTAAAAAAGTAAAAGATATGGCATCATTTATTACAGACAAAATCGTGATGGACGGTCTTACATTTGACGACGTCCTGTTGATCCCGGCTTATTCTGAAGTACTGCCGAAGACGGTAGAGTTGAAAACCCGTTTCTCTCGTAACATCGAGTTGAACGTACCATTCGTGACAGCGGCCATGGACACCGTCACAGAATCGCAGATGGCCATCGCCATCGCTCGTGAGGGTGGTATCGGCGTTATTCACAAGAATATGACGATTGACGACCAGGCCCGTCAGGTGGCTATCGTGAAACGTGCGGAGAACGGTATGATCTATGACCCGATAACGATCCCTCTAGGTGCTACGGTCGCACAGGCCCTCGACATCATGTCGGAGTATCATATCGGCGGTATTCCCGTTGTTGACGACGACCGCCATCTGGTAGGTATCGTGACCAACCGTGACCTGCGTTTCGAGCGTCGTCTGGACCGTCCTGTAGATGAGATCATGTCAAAGGACCATCTGGTGACAACCCATCAGCAGACAGACCTGTCAGCTGCCGCCCAGATCCTGCAGGAGAATAAGATCGAGAAGCTGCCAGTGGTGGATAAGGACAACCGTCTGATCGGTCTGATTACCTATAAGGACATCACAAAGGCGAAAGATAAGCCTATGGCATGCAAGGATGAGAAAGGCCGTCTGCGTGTGGCTGCAGGTGTAGGTGTCACCTCCGACACCCTGGACCGTATGCAGGCACTGGTGAATGCCGGTGTTGATGCCATCGTCATCGATACGGCTCACGGTCACTCAAAGTTCGTGATCGAGAAGCTGAGAGAGGCCAAGATGTCATTCCCCAATATCGATATCGTGGTAGGTAACATCGCCACAGGCGAGGCTGCCAAGCTGTTGGTAGAGAACGGTGCTGATGCCGTGAAGGTCGGTATCGGTCCGGGTTCTATCTGTACCACGCGTGTGGTAGCCGGTGTCGGTGTGCCCCAGCTGAGTGCCGTCTATGATGTGTACAGTGCCCTGCAGGGCTCTGGTGTACCCCTGATCGCAGACGGTGGTCTTCGCTATTCTGGCGATATCGTGAAGGCGCTGGCTGCCGGTGGCAGCTGTGTGATGATCGGTTCACTGGTGGCAGGTACTGAGGAGAGTCCTGGTGACACCATCATCTATAACGGTCGTAAGTTTAAGAGCTATCGTGGCATGGGGTCACTGGAGGCTATGGAGCATGGCTCAAAGGACCGCTACTTCCAGGCTGATACCAAGGACGTGAAGAAACTGGTGCCCGAGGGTATCGCCGGTCGTGTACCTTACAAGGGTACCGTTCAGGAGGTGATCTATCAGATGGTAGGTGGTCTGCGCTCCGGTATGGGCTACTGTGGTGCCGCCACCATCGAGAAGCTGCACGATGCGAAGTTCACCCGTATCACCAATGCTGGTGTGAATGAGAGTCATCCGCACGATATCACCATCACCAGTGAGGCTCCAAACTATTCACGTCCTAATGATTAAAAGTAAAAGGGGGAAAAAAGTAAAAAAGTAAAAGGGTAAAAAAGTAAAAAAGAAAAAAGGTAAAATGTTCTTTGATCATTTGTTCAGAAAAGAAATAAAAGGCAAGGTAAGATGGTTTTTACCCTTTTACCTTTTTACCTTTTTACCTTTGTCTGCACAGCAGTCTGATCCTGTGGTGATGACGGTGAATGGCGTGCCTGTTACCCGTTCGGAATTCTGCTATTCCTATTTTAAGAATAACGGTAATGGGCAGGCTGACAGGAAGTCGGTGGAAGAATATGCACAGCTCTATGCCAACTATAAGCTGAAGGTAGCAGCAGCCCTTGATGCACGACTTGACACCACCACTGCTTTCATGCAGGAGCTGGCGATGTATACGGGTCGTCAGGGTGGGGGCGCTATGATGGTCAACACCGACCTGATGACGGAGGCACGACGGCTCTACGACAGAATGAGAAGAAGGGTCGGCAGTCAAGGTCTGATCAGACCGGCACAGATCTTCCTGCAACTGTCAACACGTGCCTCCAACAGAGAACAGCAGCGTATCGCCCAGCGTGCCGACTCCATCTGGCGAGCTTTACAGGCTGGTGCCGACTTCGCCACCCTGGCTCGTCGGGTCTCTGAGGATCGGCAGACAGCTGCCAATGGCGGTGAGATGGGGTGGATGCAGCCGGATCAAAGCTTTATAGAGTTCGAGCAGGCTGCCTATGCCTTGCAACCAGGTGAATATAGTCGTCCTGTTCTGGCACCTGATGGCTATCATATCATCCTGATGAAGGAACGGAAACAGCTGGAACCCTTTGAGGTGCTGAAGGATGACCTTGTCCGTTCGCTACAGCAACAGTCTGTGCGACAGGCCATAGCTGGTCAGGGGGGCAAAGCAGTAGCCAGACAGTCAACAGCACCCAACCCAAAATACGTGACACAGGAATACCACGACGGTCTGCTGGTGTATGAGCTCACCAACCGAGAGGTGTGGCAGCGGGCAGAGACCGATGAGGTTGGTCTGCGTGCCTGGTTCGATGCGCATAAAAAGTATTATGTGTCGGAAGGACCTCATTATCGTGGTGCGGTCTGCTATACGAAGACCAAGACAGATATGAAGGCAGTGAAGAAACTGCTGAAGCGCCTGCCTTTTGAACAGTGGGATGCCGCCTTGCGCTCTACCTTTAACAGGGAGGGTGATGAGCGTGTGAAGATGACCATAGGTGTGTTCAAGCCGGGTGACAATGCCGTTATCGACCGTCAGGTGTTCAAACATCGCGACGCGGTTGAACAAGCGGATGCGGCATACCCCTTCGAAGCGGTCTATGGTAAGAAGCTAAAGCGATATCCAGAAGGCTATAACGACGTGAGAGCACAGGTTACTGCTGACTACCAGCAGATGCTGGAGGCAGAGTGGGTAGCCGCGCTGCGCAGTCGTTATCCTATACAGATAAACCAAGAAATATTGAAAACAGTAAACCAGTATCAATGAACTTTTTAAGAAGATTTATCCCGGTTGTCATGATAGCGATCCCCGTATTCGGCATCGCTGCATCAAGTTTTTCTGCTATGCCAGGTTCCGCAACCCCCTCAGACTCCGATTCTGTTTCAATGGGAACAGTGATCGACGAGGTGATATGGGTGGTCGGTGATGAGGCTATCCTGCGTTCTGACGTGGAGACCATGCGTATGCAGGCTGCACTGGAAGGTGTGAAATGGTCGGGTAATCCTGATTGTGTCATCCCAGAGCAGATCGCTGTTCAGAAACTGTTTAAGCATCAGGCTGTCATCGACAGTATCGAGGTGACAGATGCCGATGTGGCTCAGGAGGTGGAACAGCAGATCAACTACTGGCTTGACATGGTTGACGGTTCTCGTGAACGTCTGGAGGAATACAAGCACCAGCCGCTGTCACAGATCCGTAATGAGCTGCGTGACGAGATGAAGGACCGTCAGATGGTACAGCGTATGAAGCGTAAGCTCGTGGAGGATATCTCGGTAACGCCTGCAGAGGTGCGCCGTTATTTCAAGGATATGCCACAGGACAGCATCCCCTTTGTGCCGACAGAGGTAGAGGTGCAGATCATCCAGATGACACCACGTATAGAGACAGAGGAACTGAACCGTGTGAAAGACGAGCTGCGTGACTATACCGATCGTGTGAACAAAGGTGAGTCCTCGTTCCAGACACTGGCACGCCTCTATTCTGAAGACCCGGGAACAGCCCGTCGTGGTGGTGAGCTTGGTCTGGTAGGTCGTGGTACCCTTGATCCTGCCTTTGCCACGGTGGCATTCAACCTTACCGACCCGAAGAAGATCTCGAAGATTGTGGAGTCGGAGTTTGGTTTCCATATCATCCAGCTGATCGAGAAACGTGGTGAGAAGGTGAACGTGCGTCATATCCTGCGTAAGCCTGTCGTGTCACAAGAGGCTATTGATAAGGCGCTTGTCCGTCTGGACTCTATTGCTGATGATATCCGTGCCGGTAAGTTCACCTTTGAGGCTGCTGCCCCTGTGATCTCTGATGATAAGGATACGAAGAACAGTAAGGGTCTGATGTCAACCAATATGATGCAGACAGGTCATACCTCCTCTCGTTTCCGTATGCAGGATCTGCCGCCAGAGATTGCCAAGGTGGTGGATACCCTCCAGGTAGGTCAGATCTCGAAGTCGTTCCAGATGATCAACCAGCGCGGTAAGACCGTCTGTGTGATTGCCAAGTTGAAGAACCGTATCGATGGTCATAAGGCCACTGTAACAGAGGACTTCCAGGTGCTGAAAGACGTGGTGCAGAACAAACGCCAGGAAGAGCGTATCCACCAATGGGTGGTCGATAAGATCAAGAATGTCTATACCCGTCTGAACGACAACTACAAGGACTGTAAGTTTGAGTTCGAAGGGTGGATAAAGTGAAAAGTGAATAGTGAATAGTGAAAAGTGAAGAAGTCATTTATTTACATATTACTTTTTGCCCTGTTGATGGGGATGATGTCAGCCTTTGCCCAGCAGAAACAGACGAAGAAACGTCCTGTGCGGAAAGCCAAGACGCAGGACACACGTGTCTATCTGGTACATGCCGACCTCTTGCATTACGACGAGCTGATCAATCGCGATGCCACCATCCTGAATGGCAATGTGCACTTCACGCATCAGGGAGCCAGACTGTATTGCGACAGTGCCTATTTCTATGAGGCCAGCAACTCGTTTGAGGCTTTCGGCCATGTGAAGATGTATCAGGGTGACACCCTCTCGCTATTGAGCGACTATGCCTTCTACGACGGTAACGAGCAGCTGGCGCGAGCCAGATACAACGTGGTGCTGACGCATAGGAAGACCAAGCTCTTTACCGACAGTCTTGACTTTGACCGCATTTATAACAATGCCTACTTCTTTGAAGGGGGTAAGATGATTGATGGTGAGACGACACTGACTTCCGACTGGGGGGAATATAATACCGAGACCAAGATGTCGGTGTTCAACTACGACGTGAAGATGCGGAGTCCGAAGTTCTTCCTCACCACCGACACGCTCTATTACGACACCCGTGAGTCGATGGCTCATATCGTCGGTCCGTCGAACATCACGTCGGGTGAGAGCCACATCTATTCGGAACAGGGCTACTATGACACGAAGAATGACATTGCCCGACTGATGAACCGTTCGGTGATGACCAATGGCGGTAAGATGATGGTGGGCGACAGTGTGTATTACGACAGCAAATCAGGCATGAGTCAGGCATTCCGTAATGTGGTGTTTGTCGATTCGCTGAACCGTAACAAGCTGACAGGCAATTATGGCGAGTATTTTGAGAACACAGGCTATGCCATGTGTACCGACAGTGCGGTGGCTATCGACTTCTCTCAGGGCGACTCGCTCTTTATGCATGCCGACACTTTTAAGATCATCACTTTTAATATCGAGACCGACTCGGTGTATCGTAAGATTCATGCCTACCATCGTGTCAGGGCCTATCGCCGTGATGTGCAGGCAGTATGCGACTCACTGGTCTATAACTCCAGGGATTCCCTCATGACCATGTATTATGATCCTATCCTCTGGAACAATGGTCAGCAGCTGGTGGGCGACCAGGTGGATGTGTATATGAAGGACTCGGTCATCGACCGTGCCCATATCTATAATAACTGTTTCTCTATCCAACAGCTGCAGACCGATACAGCCTGTTATAACCAGGTGTCCTCGAAGGAGATGTTCGCTTTCTTTGTCGATGGCGACATCCGTGAGGCGAGGGCAAAGGACAACGTGCTGATCGGCTATTATTTTGAAGAGGGCGACAGTGTGCCTATCATCTATAATTATCAGGAGACCTCCGAGCTCCGGATGTTTATGAAAGACAAGAAGCTGGAGAGCGTATGGACACCTAAGACGAGTGGAACGATGTATCCGCTGAACCAGATTCCTGAGAATCGCAAGCGACTGCCTGGTTTCATGTGGTACGACTATATCCGTCCGCTCAACAGATACGATATCTTTAACTGGCGTGGAAAGAAATGAGTGATGTGATTCATCTGCTTCCAGATAGTGTGGCCAACCAGATTGCTGCTGGTGAGGTCATCCAGCGACCGGCTTCTGTCATCAAGGAGCTGGTGGAGAATTCCGTGGATGCTGGTGCCACGACCATTCATGTGGTGGTGGTGGATGCCGGACGTACGATGATCCAGGTGATCGACGATGGTAAGGGAATGTCAGAGACAGATGCCCGTCTGTCGTTCGAACGTCACGCCACCTCAAAGATCGCACAGGCTGACGATCTCTTTGCCCTTCATACGATGGGCTTCCGTGGAGAGGCCTTAGCCTCGATTGCTGCTGTGGCGCATGTGGAGTTGCAGACGCGTCGGGAGACGGATGAGGTGGGAACCTGTATCAGAATTGCCGGTTCAAAGGTGGTGTCGCAGGAGCCCGTCTCTTGTCCTGTGGGTAGTAACTTCAAGATAGAGAACCTCTTCTTCAATGTGCCTGCCCGTAGGAAGTTCCTGAAGTCGAATGCCACCGAACTCAGTAATATCCTCACGGCTTTCGAGCGGATCGTCCTGGTGTATCCCGATATTCACTTTACCCTCCATCATAACGGCACGGAGATGCTAAACCTGAAGGCGGGGAGTCTGCGTCAGCGCATCAGTGATGTGTTCGGCAGACAGTTTAGTCAGGATATGCTGCCTGTAGAGGTGCAAACAGCGATGTGCACTATCACGGGCTTTGTCAGCAAGCCAGAGGGAGCAAGGAAGAAGAGCGGTCACGACTATTTCTTTGTAAACGGTCGTTACATGAAGCATCCCTATTTCCATAAGGCTGTTATCACTGCCTACGACCGTCTGATCCCAGACGGGATGCAGGTGCCTTATTTCCTGTATTTCGAGGTACAGCCCGGTGATATCGATGTGAATATCCATCCCACGAAGACAGAGATAAAGTTTGAAAACGAACAGGCAATCTGGCAGATTCTTACTGCAGCGGTGCGCGATGCTTTGGGGAAGTTCTGTGAGGTGCCGACCATCGACTTTGACACACAGGGGAGCCCAGAGATTCCTGCTTTCAACCCAGAGCGCCAGGTGGCCCCTCCGCAACTGAGCTATAATCCCGATTATAATCCGTTTGCTAGTAATCCTAGCCGGCCTAGTAATCCTAGCCGGTCTAGTCATCCTAGTATTCCTAGTCATCCTAGTATTCCTAGTCATCCTAGTTCTTGGGAGGCGCTCTACGAAGGCCTGGAGAAAAGGCCCTCGCTAGCGCCAGCCCCGGAGGAAGGTGAGATGTTCGGCTCTTTCGAAGAGCCGGCTGATGTTGTCCAGACACCAGAGATGATCCTCTCGGAGAAATCGCCCGCGCATTATCAATATAAGGGGAAGTACCTGATGACAGCCGTCAAATCGGGACTGATGATAATCGACCAGTATCGAGCTGATGTGAGAATACGCTATGACCGTTATATGGAACAGATGGCTGCTCATACGGCTCATACCCAGAAACTGCTCTTTCCTGAGGTGGTGCAGTTTGCACCTTCTGATGCGGTGTTGCTTGAGAAACTGCTCCCCGAACTTGCCAACCTAGGCTTTGATCTGAGTGACCTTGGCGGACACAGCTTTGCCGTCAATGGCGTGCCGACAGGCATCGATGGTCTCGATCCTGTGCGTTTGCTCCGTCAACTGGTGGACGACTCGGGCACATTGGGTTCACAGGTGGCTACGCTCCATTCTCAACTGGCGTTGAGTCTGGCCCGTCATGCAGCTATCCCCTATGGACAGCTGCTCAACAATGATGAGATCGAGAATATCATTAACCAGCTTTTCGCCTGCTCGAACGTCAATTATACGCCTGACGGAAAAGCCATACTTTGTATCCTTCCACAGGCTGATATCGAACAACTTTTGGGTTAAAACATTAAAGAGTGTTAATTTATGACAAGTTTTCTGGGTAAGATGCTTGTAATTCAAAAAAACTTCATACCTTTGCACTCGCTTAACAAAAGGGCGCTTAGCTCAGCTGGTTTAGAGCATCTGCCTTACAAGCAGAGGGTCGGCGGTTCGAATCCGTCAGCGCCCACTAAAAAAGGATGTGCAACTTGCACATCCTTTTTTGTTGTCTCCACCTCACTGATGCCTACATCGTAGTGGTCTCTGAGAAATAATGGTCTCTCAGCGGTTTTACGACGGTCTTACCCTTCAACAAGATGGTTTCCTGCAGACGGATGTCAGTAGAAGAGGCACCGATCTTAACGATAAACAGTCCGGGAGCGATGTTCCACTGGCGCTTCTCCTTGTGGCTGTAGTAACCAAATTGCTCTGTATAGAGCTTTGCCTTCACCGTCTTGGTCTCTCCTGGCTGGAGTGACACACGGGCAAAGCCCTGAAGCTGGATAGGACGGATCTGTTGGCTTGCGTCTTTCGGTGACAGATAGATCTGTACAATCTCTTCGGCTGCCATCTTACCGGTATTCTTCACCTCAAATGTCACATTGACGCTATCGGCATCGGTTCCCACTTCTTTATCTGCTTTCAGGTTCTGATACTCAAATGTGGTGTAGCTCAGGCCATAGCCGAAGGGCCACTGCACGCGGGCATCCTTCGTCAAGGCACGGTTATAGCAGATAGGCTCATAGACCTCCTCTTTCGGATAGCTGACAGAGAGCTTGGCAGAAGGAGAGATCTTACCATAGAGGATATCTGCCACCGCCTTACCACCCTCCTCACCGGGATACCAGGCCTGGATAACGGCAGCACACTGCTCGGCAATACCGGAGATCACCTGGGCACGACCACCGAAGACAACGAGTACGACGGGCTTACCTGTTGCCAGCAGTTCCTTGACATACTGTTCCTGTCTGCCTGGCAGGCGCAGTCCCTGACGATCGCGGTTCTCACCACAGAGCATCACGTTCTCACCAACAGCAGCAATGATCACGTCGCTCTTCCTGGCCATCGCAAGCGCCTCTGCCTTGTTGATCTTCTCACCGGCATCCACCTTACGGTGCAACAGCTCATATTCCCAGGCACGCTCGTCACCCAGCTCAGAGAACTTGGTCTCGATATTCTCTGTCCAGTCACAGCCACGACTGTACAACAGGTTCACGCCCTTTGGTTTGCTGGCGGTCATACCCTCAAAGAGTGTCACTACCTCAGGATGCTCCAGGTCTTCCATGTTTTTCTTCCAGAAATAGGTCATAGCGGGGAAGGAGTAGTCGCCGCACATCGCCCACATGGAATTGGCATTAGGACCTGTCAGCAGCACATTCAGATTGTCATTCTTCAAAGGCAGGATGCCATTGTTCTCTAACAGTACCACTGACTGTGAGGCGATGTCGTAAGCCGTCTTCCGCTCCTCGGGGGTATCGAGCACTATATGTTCTTTGCTATAGAGGTAGGCGTCCTTGTCGAACAAACCGGCACGGAACTTATAGCGCAGCACATCCTTCACGGCACGCTCCAGCGCTTTTGTCCTTGCCTGTCCTTTGTCGTAAGCTTCATCCAGATACTGATAGTTGGCACCTGTGGGGAAATCCACGTCGTTGCCGGCATTGATGGCGGCAGCGGCCTTCTCCATTGGGGTGTCCAGACCTGGCAGCTGGTCGATGGCGGTATAGTCGCTCACCACCATGCCATCGAAGCCCAGATAGCCGCGAAGGATATCCGTCAGGATCTTTTTGTTGGCCACACAGTTGTTTTTCTCACCATTTGCATCGGCCATCGCATGGTAGCCTGGCATCAGGGCTTTGCTGCCTGCCAGACGGATCATCGTCTCATGCGGCAGCAGAATCTCTTCCATCAACTCCTTCTCTGGGGCGTCACCACCGCCGCCATAGCCGAGATAATGCTTTGAACAGGCACCAACACCTTTCTTTAGATCGCCCTGTTGCAGACCTTTTACAAAGGCTGTTCCCATGACTGCCGACAGATAACCGTCCTCGCCATACGACTCTTCCAGACGATTGAAACTTGGGGTGCGACACACATCGACCATCGGTGACAACGACAGCACACCGCCCATCTTACGCATAGCGATACCTGTCTGCTTGGTCTTCAACTCTGCCAGCTCGGCATTAAACGAACAGGCCTGTCCGATCTGCTGCGGATAGATGGTGGCACCACGGGTGTTCACACCAGAGAGCACCTCTTCGTGGAATAGTGCCGGAATGTTGTTTGGGGTGTGGTGGGTAAGCCATTCCTGTACTGCAGCCACACGATCGCGCAGCACATTAGGATCGGTGGGTTTCTGCATGGCGAACTGTGAGAAATGACCGATGCCGTAAGGAATCAGCTCGCGGCACATGGTGGTATCCAAGTGCCCTTGTTCGTCGAACAGCTCGTCCATATACATACTTCTCAACTGGGCGATGCGTCCTTTCGGCGACATCTGTTCGTAAAGCTCGTCAACCTGTTGTTCCAGATCAACACTGGTATTACAACCTGCTAAAAGTACTGCCATACTGATCAAAATTGTTTTCTTTATCATTTTCTTCATTTTTATAAATTATTGAGTTCTCTCCGATGTTCCTCTATAAATGCCATGATCATAGCTGCCGCCATAGAACGGATGGGAATGTTGGTCTTCGCCTTGGCACATAGCATTTCCACTTGTTTCTTAACCTCTGATGGTACCCAGATGGCAAGACCCTGACCTTTCACACCGGTGTAAATCTCCAGATTTTCCTTGAATACCTTGAATCCGTTGACGGATTTCACATTTTGCGTACTGGTGTTCTCTGTGCCATCATTAGTGACTTCAGCCACCATTTCTGCCAGACTTTTTTCTGATCCTTTGCCCATTAAGGGATTATTGGATTTTTTTTTCTCGTTTGCCATAATAATTAATAATGTGTTATTTCTTCTTTTTGATTTCTTTGATAATTGCCTCGAAAGGCTCCTCAAGTGCCATCTACCTGCTTCAGTTTTTGTACGACTGCTTTTACCTTATACTCGGTGAAATGGGCACAAAGTGTGGTTTTTCCAACGCCACCCTTGATGTTCGAGAATAGGATAAACTTATTCATCTTATATTATATAATTATATGTTTATATTATATTTATCTATTATATTATTATATTATATTATGACTGCAAAAATAGGTAATAATCTCTAAAGGTTCTCATTCTGTTAACGTTATTTATGAAAATAGTCAAATCCTAAAAAACTATAAGATATTTGCGGATGTTTGTTATCTATCGCAATTTTTTGTACCTTTGTGTTAATCTACCTAGTATAAATATTACTGTTAACATAGAAGAGCGTATGGTAAGTGTTCAACTGGATATGATTCAAACAGCGGGTATTGGCGCTTTAGCCCTCATCGTAGGTATGGTTTTAACGCGAAGTGTCGGTTTTCTGCAAAAATTCTGTGTGCCGTCGCCCGTGAGTGGTGGTATTATCTTCTCATTGTTGACCTTGGCACTGTATGGCTGGTTCAATATTGAAGTAGCGTTTGATGGTACTCTAAAAGATGTGTTTATGCTGGCATTCTTTACAAGTGTTGGTTTCCAGAGTGATTTAAGAGTACTAAAAAAAGGCGGTAAATTGCTGATAGTCATGCTGTTATTGTTGGTTGTAATTATTACACTCCAAAATTTGATGCCCATGGGGATTGCCAAAGTCATGGGTGCTGACCCTTTGGTAGGTATGGCTTCTGGCAGCATTTCCATGACTGGCGGACATGGAACGGCAGGTGGATTTGCGCGAGTTCTCGAGGGTATGGGACTACAAGGTGCAGGAACCATAGGCATGGCGGCCGCTACTTTTGGCTTGATTGCTGGTTCTATGATTGGTGGACCGTTGGCAGAGAAGATTATTCGTACGAAGCTGACGAATGAGCAGATGCAGCCTCAGGATGATGAGATTGACCCTGCTATGGCTGGTATTGAGAGTGATGAGGCCTCGCCAACAGGTCGTCAAAAGCGTATCAGTACCAATGAGCAGGAGTTTCAGCGGTATGCAGGCGCTTTTTATTGTATTTTCCTGATTATGGGTGCTGGCACGTTATTAAGTTGGTTGTTGGCAAAGACAGGAATTACGTTTCCAACCTATTTCGGTGCCTTGATTTTGGCCGCCATCGTTCGCAACATATTAGGATTCATCAAATACAAGGAGGATGGAGAATGGGAGAAAGCAGATAAGCTGCTTGATATGGAGCGCATTATCAGTGTCGGTAACATATGTCTGTCATTCTTCCTTGGTATGGCTATGATATCCCTCAGACTGTGGGAGCTTCAGGACCTGGCCCTTTCGTTGATCATCATTTTGGTATGTCAGGTCGTTATGATGGCATTGTTCGCTTATTTTGTAGCATTCCCTGTTTTGGGGCGCAACTATGATGCTGCCGTCCTGTGTGCAGGCATCTGTGGCTTTGGTCTTGGTGCTACACCCAATGCTATGGCCAACATGAGTGCTGTATGTTACAAATACCGCTATACTGTAAAACCTTTTCTCGTTGTTCCCATCATCGGAGCGATGTTCGCCGACTTTATCAATACGGGCATCATAACCATCTTCCTGAACTTTCTGTAAGTTTATGAAAAAAAGTAACGTGCAGACCATTTGGTCTGCACGTTACTTTTTTTATATATAAACCAATCTTACTTGACCTCCTCAAAAATAATTGTGGTTGAAAATCAGTAAGATACAGCAACGTGTCGCAAATATATCCCAATTTTTTGATAACAGATAATACGTGGTGATAAG
>CADCFA010000045.1 GCA_902800595.1 uncultured Prevotellaceae bacterium
TGACACCTACTTACAGAGATACATTCCCTAAATACACATGACAGATGCCCTCTTCTTCAGCAATCTGCTTGGCTGCTTTTAACGTCAGGACAGGCGTGGGAGGAATATCCTGCATCTTGAATCTCGGGAAGAAACGACTGAAGTGAAGTGGCTGGTCAGCGAGGCCATTGTCGGCTATCCATCGGCACATATGGCGAATCATGTCTAAGGTATAGACCAATATAACAAAAGAATTGGGCTTGCATCACTTCAGGCAGGGCATCGCCAACAGCCTAAACGAAAGCCAATAGGATTTTTACAGCCCAAGGAAGACGATAATGACGAAACAAAATGATGGATATACAATATCTTGGCAACCAGGAATTGCTGAAGTTGCAAAAAACGGCATTTTTAGCTTCAAACACCATTCCTATAGAGATGGTGCTAAAGTGTTATGATTGGGCTTCTGGTAAGCATGAGGGTTGTGTTATTAGTGGCTTTAGCAGTAAGTTGGATAAAGATGTGCTTCATTTCCTATTGAAGTCAAAATGTCCTGTTATCCTCGTCTTGGCAAGGAAAATGTATTATGATTCAGAGAAAATACCTAAATAAATATAAATATTTTAGGGCATAAAAAAAGGCTCCGCTGAGCCCTGAATAATTACCAATAATAAAAAACCAAACCCCGTCATCACGACGGATATCGCACTAAAACTAAAAATTATATATCGTTCAGCAGACTAGCTGCTGGTGTTTCTTGCATCTTGATGTAGGCAAAGAGTTTCTTGCCGGCATCCTTCAGACTGGCACCAAAGAGATACACCACATCATCGATAATCAGGAAGCGATCGTGGTTGCGTTGCGTGGTGTGAATATCAATTGGTGGATATTGCTGGTTGTGACGCTGCAGATCCAACTGCTGTTGCTGGTTCAGCTGACGGGTGTAGATGGTGGCAGTGACACCAGAAGAACGGTTGCTGAGCATCGTCAGGGTATCGACGTTGATATAGTTGTCGATGAGGATGATGGAATGCTTCGCCTGTTTTATGAGGTTGACGATCTGTGCGTAGGCATCGAATATCTGTCCGTCGTAGAAAATGCCTTCCACTGGGGGAAGGGATGAGCGGACGAAGAAATTAACCTTCTCCCGCAGATCAGCAATCTCCAAACCTTGTTCTGTCATTTTCTGCTCGAGACCCAAAATACGCTGGTTTACGGCATAACCTTTCAGCAGATATTGTTTAAGGACTTTATTTGACCATTTTCTGAATTGTATTCCTCGTTTAGATTTTACTCTATATCCAATTGACATGATCATATCAAGGTCGTAGTATTCTACTTGATACGTTTTCCCATCTTTGGCAGTTGTCGCAAATTTTGCGACATCTGATTCACCATCTAATTCTTCTTTAAGCGCATTGTTGATATGTTTGCCGATTGTTTTGACATCTCTATCAAACAGGGATGCAATTTGCTGACGGTTCAGCCACACGGTTTCATCTTCAACTCTTACTTCCAGCCTGATGGTTTCATCGGGTTGGTACATCACGATCTCGCCAGTGCTTGATTCAATGTTGTTCATACCATTATTTTAAAAGTTCAACAATATTTTGATGGTGCAAAGGTAGTAAGAATCTGCTAAACCACCAAATATTTTTAGTGTAAATTTGCGCATTTCATGAAATTGGTTTAATTTTGCATTCCAATTATACCTAACGGAGCTTATTACCAATAGCTCACTTTAATAACTAATTAAAACCGTTATCAATGAAAAAAGATTATTTAAAAGGGGCTTGTTTGGCCCGAAGTTTGGAAACACAGGCTTCAGACAGTGCTGGTTTCCGTTACTCGTTAAACAAATTTATTCGTAATCTGGATGAATCGAAATCGGCTTACGACGATATCGAGGTTGATGATCCTGGTGTCAGATGCCCGTTTGTGGCCAGTATGGTTAAGTGGGCGCACCTTGCTAACTACCGCCTCATCGACTATCTGGAGAAAATCAGCAGGGGGGAATGTGATGAGGTGCTGACTTTGAATTTTGCTAAGTTCTGCAACAAGGATCATTGGCTGAGTGGCAGAATAGGAAGTGACATGATGGCTTACAGCGATAAGCCGCTGAAGGAGTATCTGATCTTTGGTGCTGCCGACCAGACCTCAATGGATCTCTACCGCTCGTATGAGTCAAACGTCACTGAGTTGGCTGAGAACCTGAAGAAAGTGAAAAGCACATTTAATCAACCGGAGCTTTACGAGAACCTGATGCAGCAGATGGGGGAGCAGTATGCTGAGCATGACGTCGCTTATGAGTATGAGCAGATGAAGGATCACTATGTAGAGCCATCCCTGAATGATTATCTGAAGATGCAGGTGAAGGCTTGTGTGGAGTTTCTGAAGTCGGGCATGTTGAACGATATCCTGTCGATCTCGAATGAAGATGCGGAAGAAGTGGATGAGGAGAAACTTCATAAGATGTTGGATCCAGACTACACAAAGCCAGACAACCTGAAGAAACTTTGGGCAAAGCTCAAGAAGTTTATTGTGTTAAGGGGGGATGTGATGCTTGTGCTCAGACATGATCTGAATATGGTGAAGCTAAGTCCTGAGTTGGCGAAGCAGTTAGAGGTGAGTGATGGCACGAATGTGTTCGGCATCGTGAAGTCGCTGACGGCGCTGCTGCAACAGAACTGGATGAAGGATTTCCGCACGGATGCGAAGTATAATGCCTCTTGGGTTGAGCAGTTTGTTAAAGCCCTGCTGGCTTCGGAGTATCGGCAGATGCTGTTGGATATCTGGCAGGATGCTGACAAGCGCCTGACGCTGAAGGGTAATATCATAGGCTGTCTGAAAATGGCTGGAGTTGTTGGCGGTAGCGATTTAGGGATAGCCGGCGCCATATCATCAGGTTCTGAGAGGGATATCAAGACATTTGCCACCTATATAGGAAAAGGTAAGAGACAGCAGTTCTGCGACTGGATTTGTCGCTATTCGCAGACTTGATTTTCAGACTAAAATTCCACTGAAGCATTCCACTGACATTCCACTGAGAAGTCAGTGGATTTTTTTTTGTTTTTTTTGAAAAGCCGATAAACAGAGGTGATACAAGCGTTTTTTGGGCGTTCCACTGAAAACTCCACTGAGCATTTTTTGTCAGTGGAACAGTGGAACTCTACTTTTGCACTCGCAATCAGATGATAAGTCTGAGAGCCGCGCAAAGGATCATCCTCGCGTGAACATTCATTAAACATTTAATAAACAAAATGATGGGAAAAGTAAAAGTGAAAATGAAAACGGAGATGGTGAAAAACAAGTTTCACATCAAAGTGAAGAAGTATTGTATGTCGTGCGCCTTTAAGGATCTGACACGATGCTTGAATTCGAGATTCTGCATCAAGCATGAAACGGAAGTGAAAAGAACCCACGTATGCGTGGATTGGGAAATGAGCCTCCAACAACGTATGGCTGGATATCCCAGAGGCAGGGTGAAGATCAGGGAGTATCTGATGTACGTGTTGGCTGTGCGAGAGGATGAAGCCCTCGCCATCGAACGAGGCGAAGAGGTTACGATCAAGTCTGTCGAGGAACTCAGAGCCGAATTCAAAGAGCATCATGGAGAAATCTATGGACATTAAACATTATATTTCAGAAAGCATAAATAGTTAACTTGGGTTGAAGTGAGGAGGATGTTCCCGGGTAAATGGCCAAAGAATCTGACCTTCTTCTCGCAAAATCAATCCAAAAAATGAAAAAGAATAATCAGAATTTGAATGCTCAGCAGATTCTTGCTGGCGAGATTGGAATGGACACACAGACGAAATTCCACGTAAACGGAGACGTTAATATCTATCCTTGTGCTTGGGTGGACGAACAGGTAACAACTGGTGGTAGGCGACAGCCGAAAGGTCGTATGACCATCGAGGAAGACGGCACAAGCTTCTTTAAGGCTTACCGAACGAATACCGGACCTAAGCGTTTACGATTGTTCGAAACGCCTCATGCTGTTGTGGAAATGACACGCCCGCGCTATCGTTCGAATAGACCCAGCCATCAGCGTATCCTCTATAAGGAGTATTTGTATGTGACATTTAAATTCCCGAAGAATCTGGGGCTATCGATGATCAAATCGCTTTATACTAAGGAGGCGGACGAAATCATGAGCTACCTAAAAACCAGAAAGGAGAATACGGTATGGGAGTAAGAATGATCGCACTCAATCCGCGCAGGGCAAAGGAGCAAAACAGGGCATTCGTTTCAGAATGCCCGCTCCGCGACTATGATGAAGTGACCAGTTCACCGAATGTCATACAACTGGAGAAACGCATCAATTCCACGGAGAATGAAGAGGAACAGCGCAGATTGAAAAGTTGTCTGCCGTATCGTTGTCCGCACTATACGCGCTTCCGTGACAACCATCGTGACCGCGAGCATATCGATCCCGAGTCGTTCACTTGGCAGACCTGTATCGATATCGATGATCCTGCCCTCGTGGATAAAGCTAATGAGATGTCGGAGCGGCTCGATATCCAGGCCGGTGGTGAATGGCAGGGCTTGATGCTGCATAAGGATTACTCCATCCGCCGCAAGTTGCACATCGATATCCGTCTGCCGATGGGAATGACGGTACCCGAAGCACAGCGGGCTTATTGCCAGGCGTTGGGGATGCCTGAGGCTTGTGATACCAGCTGTTTTACGCCTGAGAGGTTTATCTATGTGTCGCCTGCAAGCTTTGAGATCTATCGTGCCGACGGGTGGTATGAAGCGCTCTCAGAGGAGGAGATCAAGCTGAGAAGGAAGGCTTATACCGACAGAGGGTTAAGTATCGACGGACGTACGGAGGATGGTTCATACTTCGATCCTGAGAGTGGTGACAATGTCATCCGGAAATCTCAGGAGACCTCTCCAGGCGCTGCGAATTTCCCCAGTGAGTTCAAAGGGGTTCCGTATGCTAGGATTATTGAAGAGTATTGGCGCAGGACTGGCGGAGAGCCGAGTAAGGGTGAGCGCAATAAGCGACTGCATAAGCTGGCGGCTAATCTGCGTGCTATCTGTGATGACTCTGAGGAGTGGCTGTTGGAGGTGATGCCTGACTACAAGTTGTCAACTCAGGAGATGAAAAGCATTATCCATTCAGCCTGCAAAGAACCGACAAAGGGTTCGCTCGTGATGGATCGGATCGTGACAGAACTGAGTACAGGTGTTTCTTCGAATGATACGGAGGATACAGAGATGACTGAAGAGTCAGAACAAAACTTTGTACTTCCCAAGATGCCGCAAGGTGTTAAGGAGTCGATTGAGGCAGTAGGGCCATCTCTGACAATGCCTGTTGTGACTGCCATCTGTCCGTGTATCGGAATGTTGGCAACGGGCGTGGTTCTTGATGTGCACGGTCAGAAGAAAGGCTTGAATATCATCTCATATATCGCTGGCGACTTTGCCTCAGGGAAGGGTAGTATCGATCCTGTGGTTGATGCCTGGATGAGTGAGGTGGCAGCACTTGACAAGATGTACCAGATTCAGGAAGATGAGTGGCGAGGTAAGAAACGTGCGGCCAAGAACAAGAAGGAACAGCCGGAAGAACCGAAGCTGCCCGTAAGATGGCTTACCTTGAATAATACGGTGGCGAATCTGGCTGAACGATTAGCAAACACAGAGGGGAAGCATGCCTTCTCGTTTACACCAGAGGCTGATACGGTGGCGCAGAAATGGAAATCTACCATGAGCGACTTCTCGGTGATGCTGCGTCAGAGCTATGATGGATCAAGATATGATCGTGAGGCTCGCTCGGCTGATGCCGTGAACGTTCATATCGATCACTTGCTTTGGAATGTGACGATGTGCGGCACGCCCGATGCTTTGTATCGTGTGGTGAATAACTACACCGATGGTTTCCAGAGTCGCATTGCTTTAGCCCGCACACCAGACAATACCTATGCAAAGCTTGAAGATAAAACCCCTGTTCTGAATGACCGCCAGACTGAACGGATCCAGCAGATTGCTCATCTTCTGCCTTTGATGCACGGAGAGGTGGTGCTGCAGAAACTTGAAGACAGGGGGCGTGCATGGGTGGAAAGGATTCGCCTGGAGTCGATGATGAATGACGATAAGGTGAAAGCTCGCCAACGATTCCGTGTCTGCGTGATTGCTCAACGAATGACTTGTTGTCTGATGCTCTGCAAAGTTTGTGAGGGATTGATCCAGAAGCATGGTCTAAATGGTGCAGAGACGCTGTTGAAACAGAACCCGAACCAGTGGAAGGAGTTGCTTGCGAAAGCGCAGACACCACAGATGCTGGCAGCCTATGACGTGATAGCCGACTCGCTGTTGGAGAATGCGCTTTATTTCTTCCGTGAGCGTATTGAGAATGCTTTCCGTAGTCGTGATTATGTCGGCAGTCTGCATGGTGAGCGTCAGAAGCGTGGCAAGAATGATACCATCTATGCACGTCTGGATATACAGTTTTCTTTTGAGCAGGCTATGCAGCATTCAGTTGCCCTCAAGGGGGCGGGTGTGACTCATAATAGTGTCAGGCAGATGTTGAAGAACTGGCGCAAACAGGGTCTGATCGTTCTTACTGATGATGATCGATACAGGAAGATAGATGGTCAAGATGGTCAAGGTCAAAATGGTCAAAATTAATTTTAAAATTAACAGATAAAAGAATTATTGTTATGATATCAAGCAGATCATTAAGAAATAACAACCCACTGAATATCCGCAGGGGTAAAGATCAGTGGAAAGGGCTGAGAGCCCAGCAGGAAGACGCGCAGTTCTGTCAGTCAGTCGCCTTGGCTATGGCGATGTTTGAAGGAGGTCTGAGCGACGCCACCCCTCTCATCATCCCCATGCTGCGAGGCTGGGCGAATATGGTCAGGGAGTAGTTCCGCACACAAAACGAATCGAGGCAAAGAAAATCTCTTTGCCTCGAATAAGAGAGAGCCGAAAAGCTCTCTCTCTTATTCTATTTGAAATAGGTATCGACCTTCTGGGCTGTCTGTCGCCCGCTTGCCATCGCACGTACCACTAACGAGGCACCGTTGGCGGCATCGCCACAGATGAACACATTGTCGGGATACTGCGGATGTTCCGGCTTGAGGAATCCCATCGCAAGCAATACGAGTTCAGCCTTGATGATCTCAGGCTTGCCTTTCTCCACCATGATGGGACGACCACCCTCGGGATTGGGCTTCCAGTCGATCTCCTGTACCTTCACACCAGTGAGCTTGCCGTTCTCACCCAGGAACTCAAGGGTGTTGATGTTCCAACGGCGGGTGCAGCCCTCTTCATGACTCGATGTTGTCTTGAGCGTGCGAGGCCAGTTGGGCCAGGGGTTCTGCGGGTCTTCGGGACCTTCTACGGGGCGCGGCATGATCTCTATCTGGGTGACGCTCTTACAGCCCTGACGATGGGCTGTGCCGATGCAGTCGGAGCCTGTATCACCACCACCGATCACCAGCACATCCTTGCCCTTGGCGGTGATGCGCTCTTCTTTGGAAAATTCCATGCCTGCCAGCACACGGTTCTGCTGTGAGAGCAAGTCGAGTGCGAAGTGTACGCCCTTCAACTCTCGGCCAGGAACCTTCAGATCTCTAGCTGTAGGTGTGCCGCTGGCGACGACGACGGCGTCGTAATCGCTGGCTAGATCTTCTAGGCTTACTAGGTCGGCTAGGCTGACTAGATCAACGGCTTTGCCGTAGCAGAACTCTATGCCTTCGGCTTCCATCAGGCGGATGCGACGGTCAATGATGGCCTTGTTGAGCTTGAAGTTGGGGATACCATAGCGGAGCAAGCCGCCTGCCGCCTCATTTTTCTCATACACTGTGACGTTGAAACCCATGTGGTTCAGGTCGTTGGCTGCAGCCAGTCCTGCAGGACCAGCGCCAATGACTGCCACTTTCTTACCATTGCGCGTGATGTCTTTGCGAGGCAGGACAAAGCCTTCCTGGAACGCCATCTCGATGATGGCACACTCGTCTTCACGGTTGGTGGTCGGCTCGTGGTTGAAACGGTTGAGCACGCACGCCTTCTCGCAGAGGGCAGGGCAGATGCGACCTGTGAACTCAGGGAAGGGATTGGTGCTGTTAAGTAACTGATAGGCCAACTCGAAGTCACCTTTGTACAGGGCATCGTTCCACTCTGGGGCTTTGTTGCCTAGCGGACAAGCCCAGTGGCAGAAAGGAACGCCACAGTCCATGCAGCGCGATGCCTGTAGTTTACGTTCTCGCGTTGAGAGCGTCTGCTCTACCTCGCCAAAGTCGTGGATTCTATCGTGAATCGGACGGTATCCCGCCTCCTGGCGGTGTGTCTCTAAAAATGCTTTTGGATTTCCCATAATCTTTTGCTGTTTGAAGTATTAATAGTCTCTCTGGATATCGGCGATCTTCTCGTGCAGGCGTGCCATCTTCTCTTCTTCGAGCACACGTTTGTACTCGATGGGTACCACCTGGATGAAGTCCTCGATGTAACGCTGCCAGTTGTCGAGCATACGACCTGCGAGGGCAGAGCCTGTGTGCAGATAGTGCTGACGAATAAGTTCGAGCAGCTCCTTACGAGATACGCTGTCCTCAACCAGCGAGAGCTCCACCATATCCATATTACAGAAGTAGTCGAAGGTATGGTCTGGGTCATAGACGTATGCCACACCACCACTCATACCTGCGGCGAAGTTGCGGCCTGTCTTTCCTAATACCACCACACGTCCGCCTGTCATATACTCGCAGCAGTGGTCGCCTGCACCCTCGATGACTGCTATGGCACCAGAGTTACGCACACCAAAGCGTTCTCCCACCTTACCATTGATATAGAGCTCGCCTGAGGTGGCACCATAGAGTCCTGTGTTACCAGCTATGATATTCTCCTCGGCTTTGAAGTCGTCGCTGCGACGGGCTGGGGGCAGAATCGAGATGCGTCCGCCTGAGAGTCCCTTGCCGAAGTAGTCGTTGGTCTCACCTTCCAGAAGCTTTGACCTGCGCTGCCCTTGAACTTGATCTTGATGGTGCTGTCAGGAAGTCCCGCTTCACCATATTTCTTGGCGATGACGCCACTGAGCATCGTACCCACAGCACGGTCTGTATTCTTGATGGCGTAGTCGAGTGTCACCTCTTCCTGTTCGTCGATGGCTTTCTGGGCTGCTCGGGTGATCTCCTCGTCCTTCACGCCAGTTACCTTGGTATAGGCCCCGCGATCCCAGTAGAGGTTCTTATCTGTCTCGGGCTTGTGCAGCAGACGGGCAAAGTCGATGGTCTGCTGCTTCTCGGTAGCATGATCTGTATTTACCTCGATCAGTTCGGTGTGTCCGATAATCTCTTTCAGACTCTTCACGCCGATTTCTGCGAGGTACTCACGCACTTGCTCTGCCAGGAAGGTGAAGTAGTTCACGACATATTCTGCGCGACCTTCGAAATGCTTACGCAACTCCGGGTTCTGTGTGGCTACACCCATCGGACAGGTGTTTGTGTTACATTTGCGCATCATCACACAGCCCAGCACGATGAGTGGCAGCGTACCAAACGAGAACTCATCGGCACCCAGCATCGCCATGATGATCACATCCTTGGCGGTCTTCAACTGACCATCCGTTTGCAGGCGCACCTGATTTCTCAGACCGTTGCGTACCAGCGTCTGCTGTGTTTCTGCCAGGCCGATTTCAGGAGAGATACCTGCGAAGCGCATAGAACTTGCAGGTGAAGCACCTGTACCACCTTCGGCACCAGAGATGACGATGAGGTCGGCCTTAGCCTTAGCCACACCAGCGGCGATGGTTCCCACACCACTCTCTGCCACAAGTTTCACGCTGACAGCTGCTGTCGGATTGATATTCTTCAGGTCGAAGATGAGCTGTGCCAAGTCCTCGATACTGTAGATGTCGTGATGAGGTGGGGGAGAGATGAGCGAGATGCCAGGGATGGCGTTACGTGTCTTGGCGATGATCTCGTTTACCTTGAAGCCAGGCAGCTGTCCGCCCTCACCAGGCTTCGCACCCTGTGCCACCTTAATCTGTATCTCCTCTGCGTTGACCAGGTACTCGGCTGTGACACCAAAACGTCCACTGGCAATCTGCTTGGTCTTGCTTGAAAGGCTTACACCATCCACCTCTGTGTGATAGCGGGCATTGTCCTCACCACCCTCACCAGTGTTAGAGCGAGCCCCCAGCTTGTTCATCGCTAGAGCCAGTGCCTCGTGGGCCTCGATACTCAGCGCACCAAACGACATCGCACCTGTGACGAAGTGCTTCACGATGCTCTCAACGGGTTCTACCTCGTCGATAGGTGTTGGCTTAGATGCCTTCTTGAAGCCGAAGAAATCGCGGATGAAGATAGGTGATTCCTTCTCATCGACAATCTTCGCCCAAGCCTTAAACTTATCGTAGTTGCCCTGACGAGTTGCCAACTGCAACTGGGCGATGGTCTCTGGGTTCCAGGCGTGCTTGATGCCGTCCTTGCGCCAGGCAAACTGTCCCTGGTTCTGCAATAGCGTTTGATTCTTGGCAGCCGCATGCAGGGCAATGGCATCACGTGCGATCTCCTTCAGACCTATGCCACCAATAGTGCTTACCTCAGTGCCGAAATAACGGCGCAGCAGGTCTTCACTCAGTCCGATAGACTCGAAGATCTTTGCACCACGATATGAGCGGATGGTCGAGATACCCATCTTCGACATGATTTTCTTCAAGCCCTTATCCACCGCCTTGATGTAGTTCTTCTCTGCGGTGGCGTACTCCTCCTGGATCTTGCCACGCTTCACGAGGTCGTCGAGCACGGCGAAGGTCATGTAAGGACAGAGGGCACTGGCTCCGTAACCCAACAGCAGGGCTGCGTGCATCACCTCACGGATCTCACCGCTCTCCACAATCAGTGCCGTCTGCACACGCTTTCCCACACTGATGAGATAGTGGTGGACAGCAGAGACAGCCAACAGACTTGGAATCGCAGCGTGTGTCTCGTCGAGGTCACGATCACTCAGGATGATGTAGTTCACCCCCTCATCAACACTCTCCTCTGCCTTCTTGCATAGGTCGTCGAGTGCCTGGCGCAGTCCGATTTCACCCTGCGCTATTTCAAAGAGGATGGGCAACTTCTTGGTGTTGAAACCCTTGTAACGGATGTTGCATAATATATCGAGTTGTGTGTTGGTCAATACGGGTTGTGGCAGACGTACCATCTTGCAGTTAGAGGCATCAGGCGTCAGGATGTTCGTACCTACGGCACCGATATACTCTGTGAGCGACATCACCAGCTCCTCGCGGATGGGGTCGATGGCAGGGTTCGTGACCTGTGCAAACTGCTGACGGAAGTAGTTGAACAGCACCTGCGGACGGTCTGAGATGACTGCCAACGGGGTGTCGTTACCCATTGCTGCCACAGGCTCCTGACCAGCAGTAGCCATCGGGATGATGGTCTTGTCGATATCCTCCTGGCCAAAGCCGAAAGTAACCAGCTTTTCTGCCAGATTGCTGACGCCATTATCTACCTTGCGACCACTCTTCAACTTTTCCAGCTGCACACGGTTCTCGTTGAGCCACTCACGATAAGGATGTGCCTTTGCCAACTGTTCCTTAATCTCTCCGTCGTAGAAGATCTTGCCTTCCTGCGTATCAATCAGCAGGATCTTTCCTGGCTGCAGACGACCTTTTGATACCACATCACTGAGTTCGAAATCCATCACGCCAACCTCACTGGCTACCACCATCATACCTTGTTTGGTGATGGTATAGCGACTGGGGCGCAAACCGTTTCTGTCGAGCATACCTCCTGCGTAGCGACCATCGCTGAACAGCAGGGCAGCAGGTCCGTCCCACGGCTCCATCAGGATTGAGTGATACTCGTAGAAGGCTTTCAGGTCCTCCGAGATGGGATTCTTGTCGTTGAAGCTCTCAGGCACCAGGATCGCCATCGCCTGTGGCAGAGAGAGTCCACTCATCATCAGGAATTCAAACACGTTGTCGAGACTGGCAGAGTCACTCATACCCTCCTGCACAATCGGGCGCAGGTCTTTGATATCGCCCAGTGCCTCACTCGAAAGCACACTCTCACGTGCCTTCATCCACCCACGGTTCCCACGGATGGTGTTGATCTCACCGTTATGTGCCAACAAACGGAAGGGCTGGGCCAACGACCACGTAGGAAATGTGTTTGTGCTGAAACGGGAGTGTACCAGCGCCAGTCCGCTTGTAAAGTAATCATTCGACAAATCAGGGAAATAACGACGCAGCTGTCCGCTGGTCAACATACCTTTGTAGATAATGTTCTTGTTCGACAGTGAACAGATATAGAAGTCCTTGTCCTTGATTCGGTTCTCTATCCGCTTGCGTACCTTATATAAGATACGCTCGAACACAGGCACATCCTCCTCAGATACACCTGTCACGAAAATTTGTTTGATGTCAGGTTCCACCTCACGGGCTGCTACACCCAGTACCTCAGGGTGCGTAGGCACCGTGCGCAGATGCATCAGGGTCAGTCCCTCGCGTTCGATCTCCTCGATCATCACACTCAGGATCTCCTGCTGGGCCTGCTCCTCTTTCGGAAGAAATACCAGTCCTGTTCCATACTTACCTTTCTCGGGTACGGGAATACCCTGAAGCAGAATAAACTCATGGGGAATCTGTACCATGATACCTGCACCGTCGCCTGTCTTGTCTCGTGTTTCAGCGCCACGGTGCTCCATGTTTTCCAATACTTTGAGTGCATTGTCCACCAACTCATGACTCTTACCACCGTGGATATTTACCACCATACCCACACCACAAGCATCATGTTCGTAGTCAGACTGGTAAAGTCCGTCCTGTGTCCTTTGTGCGCTCTTTGGTTGTCGAAGTTCGCAATGTGTCATATTATCCTTACTTTTACTTACATTCTGTTTAAAAACCGCTGCAAAGGTATATCACTTTGTAATTGTATACAAACAATTGCTTACTTTTCTTACGTAAAAATTTTCCCTTTCTGACATTTTGCTCTTAAAATCGTTATTTTCCTGACAATCTGTAAACTGTAATCCCTATTGCTTAGGGTTCTCATTGACAGATTGACAATAAGTCCCATTTTTAAGGCTTTCCAGAGGTCTGTTTATTCCGTTTTGTATAAAAATGACATTTTGTTACAATTCTGAGGGATTAAGCCTGAATCTGTTAGCAAAAAGATAGAGTTTTTGTGTGATTACTTTACAAAATGCCAGTTTAATGTCGTTTTAACAATCAAAATGAAAGAAAGTTTGCAGATATTCTATCAAAACGCACTACCTTTGCCACTGCAAACAACAAAGTGTTAGCCCATACGAAATGGGTCAGTATTAATTATTAATAAGGTAAAAAGAAAGCGTATGAAAAGAATCGAAGCAATTATCAGGAAAACGAAATTTGAGGAGGTGAAAGAGGCCTTGCTCAGTTCGGACATCGATTGGTTTGAGTACCATAACGTACATGGTATCGGACAGAGCCGTCAGGAACGAATCTATCGTGGTGTGCAGTATTCGACTGACGTGATAGAACGTGTGGCACTGACCATCGTCTGTCGCGATCCGCTGGTGGAGCCCACGGTGAAGGTGATCCTCAAGGTGGCACATACTGGTGAGGTTGGCGATGGCCGTATCTTCGTGAGTGACATGATCGACACCTGGAGTATTCGCACAGGTGAGAATGGTGACACCGTTTTGAGAGACAAAAAGTAAATAGGATAACAACACAAACACAAAAAGATTATGAAAGAAATTGGATTATCACTCGATACGGTATGGATGCTGTTGGCAGCCATGTTGGTTTTCTGGATGCAGCCGGGTTTTGCGCTGTGTGAAGCTGGTTTTACACGTGGTAAGAACACGGCGAACATCCTGATGAAGAACTTTGTGGATTTCATGTTCGGATCACTGTTGTTCTTCTTCTTAGGTTTCGGATTTATGTTTGGTAGCGAGGGTGCAGGCTTTATCGGCATGCCCAACTGGGGCGACCTGAGTTTCTATAAAGGCGATCTGCCCGTAGAGGGCTTCCTGATCTTCGAGACGGTGTTCTGTGCTACCTCTGCTACTATCGTCAGTGGTGCGATGGCAGAGCGTACGAAGTTCTCGATGTATCTGGTCTATAGTGCGGTGATCTCACTACTGATCTATCCCATTGAGGGACACTGGACGTGGGGTGGTGGCTGGCTCTGCAGCGATGCAGCCGACGGCTTTATGATGAGCACCTTTGGTGATGTGTTCCACGATTTCGCAGGCTCTGCCATCGTACATAGCGTAGGTGGTGTGCTCGCCCTGATAGGTGCAATGGCGCTGGGCCCACGTATTGGCAAGTATGCGAAGGATGGTAAGAGTCGTGCTATTCCTGGTCACAACCTGATGATTGCTGCTCTGGGTGTGTTCATCCTCTGGCTCGGATGGTTTGGCTTCAACCCTGGTTCTCAGTTGGCTGCCAGTGGTGAGGTAAACCGCATCGCGATCTCTCATGTGTTCCTGACGACAAACCTTGCAGCTGTGGCAGGTGGTGTTGCCACGATGTTCCTCACCATGTGGAAATATGGCAAACCTTCACTCTCACTGACGCTCAACGGTGTGCTGGCTGGTCTGGTAGGTATCACTGCTGGGTGTGACCTCGTATCTCCGATGGGTGCTGTGGTGATTGGCCTTGCTTGTGGTATCGTACTGGTGTTTTCTATCGAGTTTATCGACCACAAGCTGCATATAGATGATCCTGTAGGTGCCTCTTCAGTACATGGTGTCTGTGGTATCCTTGGTACCCTGATGACGGGTCTGTTGTCAACCTCAAATGGTGCATTCTACGGCTTCGGCTGGGGATTCTTCGGGGCACAGGTCTTTGGTATCCTTGTGATCGACCTCTGGGCTGCTGTATGTGGATTCGCCCTGTTCTATGGCATCAAGAAGGCTCATGGCCTGCGTGTGGATGCCCGTATCGAGGAAGAAGGACTGGATATCTACGAGCACGGAGAAAGTTGCTACAATTAAAAATGAAAGAATGAAAAAATGTAAAAATTGAGAATAGCTATGAAGAAGATTGTTTTATTTGCATTGGGTATGGTCGCAGTGGTGACCACCCATGCACAGGATAAGGAGAGAGTGGAGACAACGGTAGCGGCCGACTTTGTGACTCAGTATATCTGGCGTGGTCTGGATTGTGCAAATGTATCTATTGAGCCAACACTTGGTATTGGCTATAAGGGACTGTCGCTGACGGCTTGGGGAAACGTGGGATTCACCTCAACTGACACGAAGGAGTTCGACCTGACGCTGGGCTATACCACTGGTGGATTCAACATCGGTATTACTGACTATTGGTTCAGTGTTGGTGGCGACGATCCAGACAACCGCTACTTCAAATACGATGCCCATTCTACGAACCATGTGTTTGAGGCTAACATCGGCTACGACTTCGGTGTGCTCAACTTACAGTGGTTTACGAACTTTGCGGGCAATGATGGTTATAATAAGAACGGCAAGCGGGCCTACAGCAGTTATGCACAGGTAGCCGTCCCATTCAAACTTGTAACTTGTGATTGGACTGCTACGGCAGGTGTCGTTCCTTATTACTCAACTTTCTATGGCACAACAGGCTTTGCCGTTACCAACCTGTCGCTCAGGGCTGACAAGGAGATCAAGATCACCGATTCGTTCTCTGTGCCTGTCTTTGGTCAGATAGTGGCTAACCCAAGTTCGCAGAAAGCATACCTGGTTTTTGGTTTTACGCTGCATATATAATCTTATCCAGGTTAGCACCCTCTCTCTTGCCGTGAGGTAGGAGAGGGGGCTTCTTTTTTAAAGCAAAATGACGAATTGTAACAGATTGACAGTTTTTCGTGTCAAAATGCTAACAATCTGATAATAATACACTGTCGGAAGTTTGCAGAATGATATTTTGGCAGGATTTTAACAATCATAACGAAAGCAAACTTTATCTTTTTCTGTCAAAATGTACTAATTTTGCAGCCAAAACAAGAAAAATGGACACAAAATACATCTTCGTGACTGGTGGTGTGGTATCCTCTCTGGGTAAAGGTATCATCTCGGCCAGTATCGGTAAACTTCTACAAGCACGCGGTTACAAAGTAACCATTCAGAAATTCGACCCCTATATCAACATCGACCCAGGTACGCTGAACCCCTATGAGCATGGCGAGTGCTATGTGACGGTTGACGGCATGGAGACTGATCTTGATCTAGGGCACTATGAGCGTTTCACTGGTATTCATACCACCCGTAATAACTCCATCACGACAGGCCGTATCTACAAGACGGTGATCGATCGTGAGCGTCATGGCGACTACTTGGGAAAGACCATCCAGGTGGTGCCCCATATCACGGATGAGATCAAACGCAGGATGCTGCGGGAAGGACTCGACGAGGGCCTTGACTTCGTGATAACAGAGGTGGGCGGTACCATAGGCGACATCGAGAGTGCACCCTTCATGGAGGCTATCCGTCAGTTGCGCTGGCAACTGGGTCGTGATGCCGTGTGTGTGCATCTCACCTATGTGCCTTACCTGAAAGCCGCCCAGGAGTTGAAGACCAAGCCCACCCAGCACTCCGTCAAGGAACTGCAGGGCATGGGTATTCAGCCCGATATCCTCGTCCTGCGTACGGAGCGCCACCTTGATGACCATCTTCGCATGAAGGTGGCGTCATTCTGTAATGTCGATCTGGAGTGCGTGGTACAGAGCGAGGATATGCCTTCGATTTACGAGGTGCCAGTGAGCATGCAGCAACAGGGACTTGATGCCGCCATCATGCGTAAGATCGGCATCCCGGTGGGAGAGACACCTGCCATGAAACCCTGGCGCGCATTTCTCGACAAGCAGCGCCACGCCACGCGTGAGGTAAAGGTGGCACTCGTAGGTAAATACGATCTGCAGGATGCGTATAAGAGCATCCGCGAGAGTCTGAACCTGGCTGGCATCTATAACGATGTGAAGGTGAAGATCAATTTCGTGAATAGTGAGAATATCACTCACGAGAATGTAGGGGAGCAGTTGCAGGATATGGCTGGAGTCGTGGTCTGCCCGGGTTTCGGCACCCGAGGTATTGAAGGCAAGATCATCGCTGCCGAATACACCCGTACCCACGATATTCCCACCTTCGGCATCTGTCTGGGTATGCAGATGATGGTGATCGAGTTCGCACGTAATGTGCTGGGCTACAAGGATGCCAACAGCAGTGAGATGGACACCCAGACACCCCATAACGTGATCGACATGATGGAAGAGCAGAAGACCATCACCCAGATGGGCGGTACGATGCGACTTGGCGCCTATGAGTGTGAGCTGGTGAAGGGTAGTCGTGTGTATGAGGCATACGGGAAAGAGACGCTCATCAAGGAGCGCCATCGTCATCGCTATGAGTTTAATAATGCCTATCAGGAGGAATATGAGCAGCAGGGTATGAAGTGTGTGGGCATCAACCCGGCTGCCAACCTGGTGGAGATTGTGGAGATACCTGATAAGAAGTGGTATATCGGCACCCAGTTCCACCCTGAATATTCGTCAACGGTGCTGCATCCGCACCCCCTGTTCATGAGCTTCGTTCAAGAGGTAAAAAGGTAAAAAAGTAAAAGGGTAAAAAGGGTAAAATGGAACAGCTGAAGCATGAGTGTGGTGTGGCGATGATTCGCCTGTTGAAGCCCCTGTCGTATTACGAACAGAAATACGGCACCTGGCGCTATGGTCTGAACAAGCTCTACCTGATGATGGAGAAGCAGCACAACCGTGGTCAGGAAGGTGCTGGTGTGGCGTGTGTGAATCTCGATGCCCCTGCAGGGGAGGAATATATGTTCCGTGAGCGGGCAGAGGGCAAGGATGCCATCACAGAGGTGTTCAAGCATGTCGATAAGTCGTTTGCAGGTCAGCTCTATATGGGTCATCTGCGCTATTCCACCACAGGCAAGAGCGGGCTGCAATACGTGCATCCCTTCCTGCGCCGTAACAACTGGCGTGCCAAGAACCTCTGTCTGTGTGGCAACTTCAATATGACCAACATCGACGAGGTCTTTCATTTCCTCACGGAACAAGGTCAGTCACCGCGTATCTATGGCGATTCCTATATCACGCTCGAACTGATGGGGCACCGCTTGGACCGTGAGGTGGAGCGGCTCTTCGTCGAGGCAAAGGAGCAGGGTTTGCAGCGCACTGACATCACCCGTTATATCGAAGATCATGTACAGATGGCGAACGTGCTGAAGACCACGATGCCACGATTTGATGGCGGCTACGTGATGTGCGGACTGACAGGCTCTGGTGAGATGTTTGCCGTACGTGATCCCTGGGGCATCCGTCCTGCGTTCTACTATCAGGATGATGAGGTGGTGGTCTTGGCCTCTGAGCGTCCTGTGATCCAGACCACTTTTGATCTGCAGGCAGAGGAGATCCATGAGTTACAGCCAGGACAGTCGCTGATAGTCAGGAAGAGTGGTGAGAGTCATCTCGAACAGATCCTGCCTCCGCAGCAGTTGGCTGCCTGCTCGTTCGAGCATATCTACTTTAGTCGCGGTTCTGATCGTGATATCTATCTGGAGAGAAAGCAACTGGGTGAGCAACTCCTGCCAGCCATCATGCAGGCTATCGGCGGTGATGTGACACATACGGTGTTCTCGTATATCCCCAACACAGCTGAAGTGGCCTTCTATGGTATGACGGACGGCGTACGTCGTATGAATCATGATGTACACATCGAGAAGGTGGTGTGGAAGGACATCAAACTGCGCACCTTTATTTCCGATGGTTCAGAGCGTAACGATCTGGCAGCCCATGTGTATGACATCACCTATGGCTCTCTGACTCCTTATGAGGATAACCTCGTAATCATCGACGACTCGATCGTACGAGGTACGACACTGAGGGAGAGCATCTTTAAGATCCTTGACCGCCTGCACCCCAAGAAGATCGTGATGGTGTCGAGTTCGCCGCAGATCCGCTATCCCGACTATTACGGCATCGATATGTCGCATCTGGAGGAACTCTGTGCCTTCCGTGCCGCCATTGCTTTGATCAAAGAACGAGGTATGGAACAGCTGATTGCCGACACCTATCGGGCTTGTAAGCAGTCACTGACAACAGAGAATCACGTGCGGGCTATCTATGCGCCGTTTAGTGTTGAGGAGATTAACCACAAGATTGTTGAGATGCTGCGCCCGGAGGGGATGAAGGCTCCCGTCGAACTGGTGTATCAGAGCATCGAGGGTCTGCATAAGGCTTGTCCGAACCATCCAGGCGACTGGTATTTCACAGGCCGTTATCCCACGCCAGGCGGTACGCGTCTCTGCAATGAGGCCTTTTTAAACTATGTGGAAAAGGTAAAAAAGTAAAAAGGTAAAAAGGTAAAATAGTCAAATAGTCAAATAAAATTATGTGTGGAATCGTAGCAATATTAAACACTAGGGAGCAGACACACGAGCTGCGCGATCAGGCATTGAAGATGAGTCAGAAGATCCGTCATCGCGGACCCGACTGGAGTGGTATCTATTGTGGTGGCAGTGCTATCCTTGCCCACGAACGACTGAGTATTGTGGATCCGGAGAGTGGGGGACAGCCTTTGTTCTCACCCGATAGGAAACAGATACTTGCCGTCAATGGCGAGATATACAACCATCAGGAGATCCGTCGCCGCTATGCAGGGAAATATGAGTTCCAGACAGGTTCCGATTGTGAGGTCATCCTGGCGCTCTATCGGGAGAAAGGTATCCATTTTCTCGAAGATATTAGCGGTATCTTTGCTTTTGTGCTCTACGATGAGGAGCGCGATGAGTTCCTGATAGCACGCGACCCTATTGGTGTGATTCCTCTTTATATCGGATTCGACAGTGACGGAAAGGTGTTTGTCGCCTCAGAGCTGAAGGCTCTCGAAGGTCAGTGTGAGCACTATGAGCCCTTCCTGCCAGGACACTACTATTGGAGTCGTGAGCCAGGTATGAAACGCTACTATCAGCGCGACTGGTTCAGCTACGATGCCGTAAAGGATAATCCCGCCTCTGTTGAGGCTATTCACGATGCCCTCGAGGATGCCGTGAAGCGCCAGCTGATGAGTGATGTGCCTTATGGCGTGCTGCTGTCAGGCGGACTCGATTCCTCTGTCATTTCCGCCATCGCTGAGAAATATTCAGAGATGCGTATCGAGGATGACTCCAAGACAAAGGCATACTGGCCCCGTCTGCACTCCTTTGCCGTCGGTCTGAAGGGCGCTCCCGATCTGGCAAAGGCGAAACTGGTGGCAGATCATATCGGAACCGTTCACCACGAGATCAACTACACCATCCAGGAAGGACTCGACGCTATCCGTGATGTCATCTACTATATCGAGACCTACGATGTCACCACCGTCCGTGCCTCTACCCCCATGTATCTCCTGGCACGTGTCATCAAGTCGATGGGTATCAAGATGGTACTTTCAGGCGAGGGTGCCGATGAGATCTTCGGCGGCTATCTTTACTTCCATAAGGCACCATCGGCAAAAGACTTCCATGAGGAGACGGTCCGTAAACTGTCAAAACTCTATCTCTACGACTGTCTGCGTGCCAACAAGAGCCTCTCTGCCTGGGGCGTAGAGGGACGCGTGCCTTTCCTCGACAAGGAGTTCCTCGATGTCGCTATGCGCACCAATCCAAAGGTCAAGATGTGTCCGGGCTCTACGGTGGAAAAGAAGATTGTGCGTGATGCCTTTGCCGATATGCTGCCTGAGGCAGTCGCCTGGCGCCAGAAAGAGCAGTTCAGCGATGGCGTAGGCTACAGTTGGATCGACACCCTGAAGCAGATCACCGCCGAGGCTGTCAGCGACGAGCAGATGACGCATGCCGCAGAACGTTTCCCCATCAATCCGCCAAAGAACAAGGAGGAGTATTACTATCGCTCCATCTTTGCCGAGCATTTCCCCTCTGACTCAGCGGCGCGTAGTGTACCCAGCGAGGCAGGTGTAGCCTGCAGCACTGCCATCGCCCTCGAATGGGATGCCGCCTTCAAGGGCATGAACGACCCCAGCGGAAGAGCCGTCAAAGGCGTCCATGAACAAGCTTATTGATACAGTCTATCAACCTTTTGGCTCATTTTTTTCCATTTTTCTTTGATAAATGGAAAAAATTTTTTATCTTTGCCTCTGAAAATGTTATAATTAATCTTTTTAATTGAGCCTATGGTTACATTGATAGTGCTATTGCAGCTAGTCATCGTGCTGACGATGATTTTCATCGGAGCCAGAATCGGCGGTATCGGAATGGGTATCTACGGCATGGTAGGTGTCTTTATCCTTGTGTTCATCTTTGGCATGCGTCCTGGCAATATTCCCATCGACGTGATGCTTATTATTGCCTCGGTGATTACCGCGACGGCAGCACTTCAGGCTGCAGGAGGACTGGACTATCTGGTTGGACTGGCGGATAAGTTCCTGCGCAGGAATCCTTCCCGCATCACCTACTATGGTCCGCTTACCACTTGGCTCTTTTGTCTCTTAGCAGGTACTGCCCACACCTCCTATTCGCTGCTGCCCATCATTGCAGAGATATCCAGGAGCTCGAAGATACGCCCGGAACGCCCTATGACCGTATCGACGATAGCAGCTTCGCTTGGCATCACCGGCAGTCCGATGTCAGCTGCTACTGCAGCTGTCATCTCTTCCGACCTGTTGGGCGGACAGGGCATAGAGCTGAAAGATATCATGCTGGTGTGTATTCCTGCCTCGCTCATTGCCATCCTCGTGGCAGCGTTTGTTCAGAATCACGTTGGCAAGGAACTGGATGACGATCCAGTCTATAAGAAGCGCATCCGCGATGGGCTGATAGATCCCGAAGCCGAAAAGAAAACGTTGGTGCGGATGGTGCGGAACCCGAATCAGCGTGCCAAATGGAGTGTGTTGGTATTTCTGACGGGTGTCTTCCTCGTGGTGCTGTTCGGCAGCATCCCTTCACTGCGTCCTTCGTTTGAGGTAAATGGCACTACAGAGAGCCTTTCGATGCCCCAGACGATCGAGATTGTGATGATGTCAATAGCTGCCCTGATTCTGATTGTTGGCAAGTCAGGTGTGGAAAAAGTCGCCAGTGGCAACATCTTTGGTGCGGGTATGAATGCCATGATTTCGATCTTTGGTATCGCATGGATGGGCGACACATTCTTTAATGGCAATCTGGAGTTCTTTAAGAGTCATATTGCGGATGTCGTCTCCCAGTATCCGTTCCTCTTCTCGGTGGCGCTGTTTATTATGAGCATCATGCTCTTCTCCCAGGCTGCCACTGTGCGCACTCTTTTCCCGTTGGCTATCGGACTGGGTATACAGCCACTGGCACTTGTGGCTATGTTCCCTGCTGTTAACGGTTACTTCTTTGTACCCAACTACCCCACGGAGGTAGCGGCTATCAACTTCGACACCACTGGAACAACACGCATAGGCCGTTATGTGCTGAACCATTCGTTCCAGTTGGCTGGCTTCATCACCACCTTTGTCAGTATTGGTGTCGGTTACTTGATCATATCATTCCTTTACTAAAAATATAAAGCTATGTCAGAACAGAAATTCAGAAAAGAGTCCGACCTGTTAGGTGAGCTCAATGTCCCCGCCGATGCCTTATACGGCGTGCAGACGCAGCGTGGCATCAACAATTATCACATCTCGCGTAAGACAATGTCGATGTATCCAGACTTCATCAAGGCCATCGCCTATGTGAAGCTGGCTGCGGTACAGACTAATCACACGCTAGGGGTTATTAACGACGAGATAGCGGGTGCTATCTCACAAGCCTGCCGTGAACTCATCGATGGCCAATGGCACGAAAACTTCCCCATCGATATGATGCAGACTATCAGTATTGCCTGCCAAATGATCACTGTAACTGCGGTCAGAGTACCAACGATGTCTATCCCACAACCATCCGTCTGGCCATCATCCACATGAACAAGAGCCTGATTGCAGCCCTTACGGGACTGATCAGTGCCTTCCGCTATAAGGGTGACGAGTTTAAGGATTGCATCAAGATGGGTCGTACCCAGTTGCAGGATGCTGTGCCTATGACCTCTGGGCAGGAATTCAACGCCTATGCCAATAATCTGGAGGAGGAGATCCTGAATCTGGAGCGCAATGTGAAACTGTTGCATGAGATTAATATGGGAGGCACGGCGATTGGCACGGGTCTGAATGCTGTCCCTGGCTTTGCCAAACTCTGTGCAGCCAATCTTGCCAAACTCACAGGCGAACCTTTTGTGTCTGCTACCGACCTTGTTGAGGCAACACCAGATACTGGTGCATACGTCAGTTACTCTTCAGCCCTGAAGCGTCTGGCCGTGAAACTCTCCAAGATCTGTAATGACTTGCGCCTGATGGCTTCAGGTCCTCGCTGTGGCCTCAATGAGATCAATCTGCCGCCTAAAGCTCCCGGCTCTTCCATCATGCCGGGAAAGGTGAATCCTGTGATTCCTGAGGTTGTGAATCAGGTTTGCTTCAAGGTGATTGGTAACGACACCACCGTTAGTTTCGCTGCCGAGGCAGGACAGCTTCAGCTCAACGTGATGGAGCCTGTGATCACAGAGTCGCTCTTCGAGAGCCTTATCTGGTTGAAGAATGCCATTGAGACGCTGACGGAAGAGAAGGAACGCTGCTTGGAGATGGTGAAGAACTCTATCGGTATCGTCACAGCCCTGAATCCCTACATAGGCTACAAGACATCGACCAAAGTGGCCAAGGAAGCACTGGATACTAACCGTTCGGTCTATGATATCGTGCTCGAGAAGGGACTGATGACACAGGAGAAACTCGATGAGGCACTTGACCCGAAGAATATGCTTGTGTCTCACAAGTTCCTTTGATATATCGTACCTCTCAGGGACAGTCCCCGAGATGAAAAAGAGAACTCCTCTGGTTTTGACAACCGGAGGAGTTCCGTTTGTCAGCAGACGTTGAACAGCCTTTACTTTTAATGCCATAATGAATTTAAAATTTTAAGGGTGTAAATGTTTTTCCTCTTCCTTAAAACATCTTCCTTAGTCCGCTTTTCTGCGGTTTCACTATGAAAAACTTACTAGTGCACTTAGAAAAAATTTCTCTATAGTTATGCCGCAAATTTTGTTGCCTTATGTCATTTTCTAACAACGGTACAAATGTACGGATTTTTGGTGAATTTACCAAATTTTTAAGCGACTTTTTTTACTGAGAATCGAACTTTTTTTCGAGTGAGGTTACTCACTTACTCACTTTTGACATTAACATTTTTGAGATTTTATGAGATAGAAATTTATTATATTATATTATTATAATAATATAATATAATACTTATATACTAATAATTAATTTCTATCTACTTTTCTAGTTTCAGAACAGGATGCTGAAACTAAAAAAACTAAATGTCAAAAGTGAGTAACTGAGTAAGTGAGTAAGTTGAAAAGTAAAATCTTATCCCTTCGTGCCTCTGAGAATGGAAAGGAGTTTGCAAGAAATACAGACTAACTATAAACCCTAACTGGGGCTGCCATGAGAAAGATTTCTTCAAAATCTTTGCAAAGTGCCAAATAATGATTATCTTTGCAGCATGATAAAGAATGTTGTGTTTGATTTTGGTGGGGTAGTGGTCGCCCTGAGCTATGAACAGGCTGTGAAACGTTTTGAGGAAATCGGACTGCGGGATGCCCGTCGGCATTTGGATCCTTTCCATCAGACAGGCATCTTCGGACAGCTGGAGATGGGGCAAATCGATAAGGAGACGTTTCGGCAGCAGCTGAGCCAGTTGATAGGCAGTGAGGTGACGGCAGATGCTTGTCATTATGCGTGGCAGGGATTTGTAGAGGCTGTGCCGAAACGGAATCTCGACATGCTGTTGTGGTTGCGCCAGCAGGGCTATCGTGTAAGTCTGTTGTCGAACACGAATGCTTATATGATGGACTGGGCGCAGAGCCCTGCGTTTGATGGTGAGGGACATTCCATCGACACTTATTTCGATGCGTTGTACCTGAGTTATCAGCTGAAGGTGATGAAACCTTCGGAAGAGATATTCCTGAAGATGCTGGAGGGTGAACAGGCGCGTGCGGAAGAGACGCTGTTTATCGACGACGGCAAGGCTAATGTAGAGGCGGCAGCCCGGCTGGGCATGCAGACACTCTATCCCCAGAACAACGAAGACTGGACGGGGATGCTACTCGCCAAACTGAAAGGATAGGAGAGTGCCGAAGGCTTACTGATACTGGCGGAGAGCAGCGATGAGTTCGCTGTTCTCGCTTTTTGTGCCGATGGTGATGCGGAGACAGTTCTGACAAAGTTGTACGCGTGTGCGATTTCTGACAATGATACCCAGATCTACGAGATAGTTGTAGATGCGAGTGGCATCGCTCATTTTTGCCAGGAAGAAGTTGGCCTCTGTGGGATACACTTTCTCGCAGATGGGGAGTTCTGCAAATGCCTGCATCATGCGGGTACGCTCCTGAAGCAGCACCTTCACCCATTCCTCTACGTCGATGGGGCGCTTCAGAGCTTCAAGAGCCTGTTGCTGGGTAAGTGCATTTACGTTGTAAGGATATTTCACCTTGTTGAAGAGCTCGATAATTTCCTTTGAAGCGAATGCCATTCCCAAGCGGATGGCAGCACATCCCCAGGCTTTTGACATGGTGTTGAGCACAATGAGATTGGGATATTTTGCCAGGTCGAAGCGAAGGCTGCGCTGTGAGGCGAAGTCGCTGTAGGCTTCATCGATGATGACGAGTCCTTCGAACTGTTCGATGACTTTCACCACCTCGTCGCGATTCAGACTGTTGCCTGTGGGGTTGTTGGGTGTGCAGAGCCAGATGATCTTAGTGTGGTCATCGGTAGCGGCCAGCAGCTTATCGGCAGTGATCTGATATTGTTCGTCGAGCAAAACAGGGCGGTATTCGACATCGTTGATGTCGGCGCACACCTTATACATGCCGTAGGTGGGCTCGATGGCTACCACATTATCCTGTCCGGGATTGCAGAAGCAGCGGTAGGGCAGGTCGATGGCCTCGTCGCTGCCGTTGCCTAAGAAGATGCAGTCGGCTGGTACGCCCTTCACCTTGCTGAGCTGGGCTTTGAGCTCCAGCTGCAACGGATCGGGGTAGCGGTTATAGGGCTGGTTATAGGGATTCTCGTTGGCATCGAGAAACACGTGTGCCTCTCGTCCTGCATATTCGTTTCGTGCACTGCTATATGGTGCCAACTCCCAGATGTTCTTCCTACACAACTGCTCTAAACTCTTCATATCTCTAAATTATTCACTTTTCATTTTCACTTTTTCACTTCTTTCAGGCGTACTGTCATGGCATTCTTGTGGGCATCGAGCTGTTCGGCGGCTGCCATCAGTTCTACAGCGTGTCCGATGCTGTGGATGCCATCTTCCGTGAGGTGCTGGAAGGTGACCTTGCGGCAGTAGCTGTCGAGGTTCACACCGCTATAGGCGGTAGCATAGCCATGGGTAGGCAGGGTGTGATTGGTGCCGCTGGCATAGTCGCCGGCACTCTCACATGCGTATTCACCGAGAAACACGCTTCCTGCATTGATTACCTTAGCTGCAAGTTTGTCGTAATTTTTAGTCTGTATAATCAAGTGCTCAGGTGCGTATGCGTTGGAGAGGTCGATAGCCTCCTGCATATCCTTGACGAGTACCAGACGGCTATTGTCGAGGGCTTTGGCTGCTATCTCCTTGCGTGGCAGCTTCTGAAGCTGGCGGTTGAGTTCCGCCTGCACATCGAGAACGAGCTGCTTGGAGTCGGTGATGAGCAGCACCTGAGAGTCGATGCCATGTTCGGCTTGTGACAACAGGTCGGCAGCGATGAACTTGATATTGGCATCCTGATCGGCAATGACGCACACCTCTGAGGGGCCTGCTGGCATGTCGATAGCTACGTCGTGGATGCTCACCTGCTGCTTGGCTGCCATCACATATTGGTTGCCTGGACCGAAGATCTTGAAGACCTTGGGGATGGAAGCCGTGCCGTAAGCCATCGCACCGATGGCCTGTACGCCGCCTGCCTTGAAGATCTTGCTGACTCCGGCGATGCGGGCAGCTACGAGGATGGCGGGATTCACCTTGCCGTCACGACCAGGAGGTGTGCAGAGCACTATCTCCTGACAGCCTGCTATCTTGGCAGGTGTGGCAAGCATGAGGACGGTAGAGAAGAGGGGAGCGGTACCACCGGGGATATAGAGACCTACCTTCTCGATAGCTACACTCTTCTGCCAGCAAGTGACACCAGGCTGTGTCTCCACCTTCTTGCCACGGAACTTCTGTGCCTCGTGGAAGGCATGGATGTTATGATGGGCCAGCATAATGGCAGCCTTGAGTTCAGAACTTACCAGCTGTTCTGCTTCGTTCATCTCAGCCTCACTTACGGCGAGGTCGGGCAGGTCCACATGGTCGAACTTCAGTTCATAACCTTTCACGGCATCATCGCCGCGACGCTTTACGTCGGCCAGAACAGAGGCGACAGTCTCGTTGAGTTGAGACATATCCAGATGAGGGCGCTCTATAATCTCTGCCCAGTCTTTCTTCTCAGGAAACCTAATTATATTCACCTTTTCTCCCTTTTTTTACCTTTTTACTTTTTTACCTTTACAAGATCATCTTCTCAATAGGGGTCACGAGGATGCCCTGGGCACCCATCTCCTTCAGTTTGCCGATAATCTCCCAGAACTGCTTCTGGTCGAGTACGGTGTGGACAGAGCACCATTCATCGTCGGCAAGGGGGATGATGGTAGGGCTCTTCAAACCAGGCAGCACATCGATAATCTCCTGCAGACGAGCCTTAGGGGCGTTCATACGAACGTACTTCTTGTCTTCAGCGTCTTTTACGGCCTTGAAGCGGAAAAGCATCTCGTCGAGAATCATACGCTTGTCGGCTGAGAGCTGCTTGTTGCCGATGAGCAAAGCCTCGCTCCACATCACAACTTCTACCTCGCGCAGATTGTTGCTGACAAGGGTGGAACCAGAGGATACTATATCGAAGATGCCATCAGCCAGACCGATGCCCGGACTAATCTCTACAGAGCCTGTGATGACGTGAATCTCTGCTTGGATGCCGTTCTTGTCAAGAAACTGCTTCAGGATGGCAGGGTAGGAGGTGGCAATCTTCTTGCCATTGAACCACTGCACGCCCTGATAGTCGATCTCCTTGGGAATGGCGAGTGAAAGACGGCATTTGGAGAATCCGAGACGGGAGACGATGTCGGCATCCTCGTTTCGCTCCACAAACTCGTTCTCGCCTACCACACCGATGTCTGCTACACCGCTGGCAACACTCTGGGGAATATCATCATCGCGAAGATAAAGTACTTCAAGGGGGAAGTTGGACGACTGCACCAGCAGGGTACGCTTGGAAGCGCTGACTTTGATGTCGGCTTCTGCCAGCAGATTCATTGTGTCATCAAACAGACGTCCTTTGGATTGTACTGCTATACGTAACATAATTGTTAAAGTCTATATACATTATTTATTAATCGCCTGCAAAGGTACGAATATTCGGTTGAAAATCCAAAAAAAAAAGATTTTTCCGTGCTTCGTGGGCAAAATTTAGTAACTTTGCAACGTTTTTCGAGATTTATATGCAGTAGATTGATGCGATTTCTGAATAAATATTCGGTTGCGATGGGGGCTGCGCTGCTCCTGTTCTCTTGTCAACAGCGACAGGAGCGGGTGGTGACACCCTATGGCTCAGTGCTCGACTCGGTGGCGGTGACGGAGGACTTCGACTTGGATGATATCCAAACCAATGGAGAACTCATAGTGGCGACAGTGAGTGGACCGGAGACCTACTATGACTATCATGGACGGCAACTAGGTACGCAATACCTTATCTGTCAGCATTTTGCAGACTCTCTGGGTGTAAGACTGCGTATCGATGTGTGTCGCGACAGTGCAGAATTGAAACGACGTCTGCAGGATGGGGAAGCCGATCTGGTGGCTTGGCCTACGCCTGGAGAGATAGAGGTAGGAGCAGAAAAACCAGAATTGGCTGAGGAACTGGCCCTCTGGTATCACCCTGACCGTATTGCTGCTGCCAAGAAGGAAGAACAGGAGTTGCTGACGGTACGCAAGGTGCGTCGCCGTATCTTCTCACCGATGCTCGACAAACGAGGGGGCATTATCTCGCATTACGATCAGTATTTCATCACCTATAGTAGGGATATCCGTTGGGACTGGCGATTGCTGGCGGCGCAGTGCTATCAGGAATCCACGTTCGATCCCAAGGCCGTATCGTTTGCAGGAGCGAAAGGTCTGATGCAGATCATGCCAGGTACGGCAGATCATCTGGGTGTGTCGCGTAGTCGTCTGTATGAGCCTGAAGTGAACATCGCTGCAGCCACCAAGTATATTGCACAGCTGCAGCGTACGTTTGCTGACATCGGTGACCACTACGAACGTACCAACTTTGTGCTGGCAAGCTATAATGGTGGCTCTCATCATATTCGTGATGCGATGGCTCTGGCTAAGCGTGACGGAAAGAACAACCATCGTTGGAGTGAAGTGGCACCCTACGTGCTGCGACTGGCTCATCCGCGCTACTACAATGATCCTATTGTGAAGTATGGTTATATGCGAGGATCGGAGACGGTGGATTATGTGGCAAAGATCCGTCAGCGCTATGCAGGCTATCAGGGGGTGAAGTCGCCCCACATGGGTTTCCATCCCTCACAACCCAGAAAGGCTGATCAGAGAAAGAAGAAATATGATTTATAATAAAAAATCCCGCCAATTGGCGGGACTTTTTATTTAATAGCAATCTTATCCACTCTCTTCTGATGGCGTCCGCCTTCGAAGGTGGCTGTAAAGAACTCGTCCATAATCTTACGGGCCATATTATTGTCGATGAAACGACCAGGCATCACGAGCACGTTGGCATCGTTGTGCTGACGGATGAGATGTGCTATCTCTGGGATCCAGCACAGACCGGCACGCACCTGCTGGTGCTTGTTGAGTGTGATGCTGATACCTTCGCCAGAACCGCAGATGGCGATACCAGGATAAACCTCACCACTCTCAATGCCCTCTGCCAATGCGTGACCGAAGTCGGGATAATCGACACTTGCGTCACTCCAAGTACCATAGTCCTTATAGGGGTAACCCTTCTCCTCCAGGTACTGGAGCACGAACTTCTTAAGAGCGAAGCCTGCGTGATCGCAGGCTACGCCAACAGTCTTTACTTCCATTAGGCAAGCAGTTTCTTAACCTGATTGTAAACATTCTCACCAGTGAAGCCGAGCTTCTCGTCGAGCACCTTGTAAGGAGCAGAGAAACCGAAGCTCTCGAGACCCCATACATAACCGTCGGCACCTACCAGACCCTCGAGGTTTACGGGCAGACCAGCGGTGAGACCGAACTTCTTCTTGCCTGCAGGCAGAACGCTCTGCTGATACTCCTTGCTCTGGCTGCGGAACAGACCCTCAGAAGGAACACTTACGATGCGGCACTTGATGCCGTCCTCGCGGAGCAGCTTAGCACCAGCCTCAAGGGTGGCAACCTCTGAACCAGAAGCCAACAGGATCACGTCGAAGTCCTCATCAGAACCCTTTACAACGTAAGCACCCTTAGTAGCCTGGTTGTAGTCGTTGCCCTCGGGCAGCATTTCGATGTTCTGACGAGAGAAGATCAAAGCGGTAGGTGTATCGATGTTCTCCATTGCCATGCGCCAGCAAATGGTGGTCTCCTCAGCATCGGCAGGACGAACTACGAGTACAGAGTTCTTGCCGTGATGGTTCTTCAGTTTCTCCATCAGACGGATCTGTGCCTCCTGCTCAACAGGCTCGTGGGTAGG
>CADCFA010000046.1 GCA_902800595.1 uncultured Prevotellaceae bacterium
CGGCAGTGAGAAACCATGATAACGATACTCCACCTGCACACAGTTCAGATCGAACCCATTTTTACCATAATCTTTCGACAGTGCCCAAAGGAAATGGGGCGCCCTGATACTGTCAAGGCGATTTGTGTTGTTATTAAGCTTTTCAAGACCAGTAAGGTTATAGCCCTCAGTATGAAGGAGTGTAGGCGCATCCTTACCGACAAAACTCAGTACCACCTGCTGTTTGAATGTACCCTTGGAGGGATCGTTGTGGTCAACCTGCTGATTATAGTTGAAATAATAGCACTGACCGAGATTGACGTTCATAAAGGGTTTCAGATCCACAACGTTCTCGATCGACTTCAAAGCAGCCACAACTTCAGGGTCACCGGCATTGCCTGGCATATCCCAGAACACACAGCATCCACAGATTAAATCTCTTCATATTAATAGTAGTTTTTGAATTAAAAAATCATTTCAGATTGCAAATATAAAGATTATTTTTGTTATTTGCAAGAAAAAAAATGAAGAAATTACATTTTTCTTGCTAACACAACATTCTTTATCATGATACAAAGATACTCATTATTTGACACTTTGCAAAGATTTCGCTAAATTTATTTGGAACTTTCCGAAATATGCCTTATATTTGCCGCATCAATTATATATATCGACATGAGACTGATAGCACTGATACTGACAATGATGCTGGTGGCACTGGGCAGTATGGCACAGACGGCAAAGCCACAGGACCCGAAGGCGGCAATCCGCAAACACTATGCGACAGCGAAAGCGTATGTTGAGCAACAGCAGCAGGTGGAAGCCGGCGGCGACATCTACCCCGTGACACAGTGTTTCACCGCTCAAGTGAAGCAGAACCTGCCAGCAACTGGCTATCATTATGAGGATATGAAGATGTACTACCGCGAAGAACTGAAGGAGGAAGGACAGATTTATCCTGACCTCTTTCTGGATTTCGCAACAAAGCGATATAACTTCGCTGCACGCGAGTATTACGAAGAGTATCTCTACGACCAGCAGGGGCGCATTGAATTTATCTATTCAGCCCAACCCGACCTCTCTGAGGGAAAGGACTACGAGCTACGTTTCTACTTCAACAACGGAGAGCTGATAGAAGTCATCGTAAAGAGCCGACAGATGGACGGCGGCACGTTCGACACCATCTATCAGGGCAAAACGGTGCCAGCAGCATACAGCGACAGCTATAAGAGCAGGCTTGACGCAGCCAAGGGAATCACGGCGCTTTTCAAGACCATTAATGCCAACAGGGAGCTATAATTAGATAGATTTAGGGTTAATATTGACACTTTGCACTAAAACAACGTTGTTTTGGCTCAAAGTGTAAACAACACACCCGAGGAAAAGAGTCGAAATTGACAAAATGTCATTTTTCGTCAAAACGAACAAACAAAAAGTAATCATTTGTTTGTTCGTTTATAACTATTTGCTTACCTTTGCAGTCGAAAAGATAACAAAGTGATAGCAAACTTCCGTAATAAGATAACAATATGACAGAGAAAGTAAGGTTTACCAAGATGCATGGTTGCGGCAACGACTATATCTATGTCAATATGATAGAGAATGACATTGCCGACCCACAGGCTACTTCCATCGCTTGGAGCGACCGCCATAAAGGTATCGGATCTGACGGACTTGTACTGATCGACAAGTCGCCTGTGCCTGAGGCTGACTTCTCTATGCGTATTTTTAATGCTGACGGCTCTGAGGCGATGATGTGCGGTAATGCATCACGATGCATCGGCAAATATCTCTACGAAAGGGGACTGACCGACAAGACGGTGATCCGCCTGCTGACACTTTCCGGTATCAAGACACTCCAACTGCATATTATAAAGAATAAGGTGGACACGGTGACGGTGGATATGGGGGAACCCCAACTGGAAGACGAAACCCTGTTCATCGCCTCGCGCAATCCTGGTTATGGCACCTTCGTATCGATGGGCAACCCCCACTACGTGATCTTTACCGACGAGGTGGATCAGGTGGGTGAGACAGGACATCTGCTGGAGTATCATCTGGCTTTCCCGCAGCGCTGCAACATCGAGTTTGCGCATGTGGAGGCCGATGGCAGCATCCGTACCCGTGTGTGGGAGCGTGGCTCCGGCATCACGGAAGCCTGCGGCACGGGAGCCTGCGCCACTGCCGTTGCTGCCGTTCTGACAGGACGGGCAGAGCGCACCTCACGGATCGTGATGGACGGCGGCACACTCTCGATAGAGTGGCGCAAGGAGGACAATCATGTGTATATGACAGGCCCTGCCGAATTTGTGTTCGACGGGGAGATCGATTTGGCTAAACTTCAAACAGCATAAACTATGGCTTTAGTAAACGTACATTTCTTAAACTTACAGAACAACTATTTGTTCGCCGACATTGCCAAAAAGGTGAATGCCTTCAAGGTGATGCATCCGAAAGCGGAGGTGATCTCACTGGGTATCGGCGACGTGACGCAACCGCTCTGTCCGGCTGTGATAAAGGCAATGCACAAGGCCACCGACGAGATGGCTACCGCTGAGGGGTTTCACGGCTACGGACCCGAACAGGGCTACGCCTTCCTGCGGGAAGCAATCCTGAAGAACGATTTCCTGCCGCGTGGCATCCATCTCGACATCGACGAGGTGTTTATCAACGACGGTGCGAAGTCGGATACAGGAAACATTCAGGAGCTGTTGCACTGGGATAACTTCATCGGCGTGACTGACCCGATCTATCCCGTATATATCGACTCGAACGTGATGATTGGCCGTTGCGGCACCTTTGAGGACGGACGCTGGACAAACGTGGTGTATATGCCCTGTACGGCTGAGAACGGCTTTACGCCCAGCATCCCCAAGGATCGCCACATGGATGTGATCTACTTGTGCTACCCCAACAACCCAACGGGTACGGTGATCACGAAACAGGAGTTGCGGAAGTGGGTGAACTACGCGCTGAAGAACGATGCGCTGATCCTCTACGACGCTGCCTACCAGGCTTACATCCGCGATCCGGAGATCCCGCGTAGCATCTACGAGATCAGAGGTGCCCGCAAGTGTGCCATTGAGTTCCACTCCTACTCCAAGACGGCAGGTTTCACAGGTGTGCGCTGCGGTTACACCATCGTGCCGAAGGATTTGACAGTAGCCGACTTCGAGGGCAACCGCCACTCTGTGCACCAGCTCTGGAACCGTCGCCAGTGTACGAAGTTCAATGGTGCCAGCTACATCAGTCAGCGTGCTGCCGAGGCAATCTACACACCTGAGGGTAAGGTGCAGATTCAGGCGACTATCGACTATTATATGGAGAATGCGCGGAAGATGCTTGACACGCTGCACTCACTCGGCTACGAGGTCTATGGCGGTGAGAACGCCCCCTATATCTGGATGAGGACACCCGACGGCTACCAAGAAGGAGTTGGCATGGCGCCCACCTCCTCTTGGAAGTTCTTCGAGGAGCTGCTCTACGGTGCCAACGTGGTATGTACCCCCGGTGTGGGCTTCGGTCCCTCTGGTGAGGGCTACGTGCGCTTCACGGCTTTCGGTAGCCACGAGACAACAGAAGAAGCATTAAAAAGAATAACAAATTGGACAAAACGACATTAAACACAAACAATTATGGAGACATTAAGATTTCAGGTTGTCGGTGAGGCTTTCAAGAAGAAGCCACTCGACGTAAAAACACCAAGTGAACGCCCAGCACAGTATTTCGGTAAGAAGGTGTTCAATCGCGAGAAGATGTACAAGTATCTTCCGAAGGACGTCTATGAGAAGATGATTGACGTGATGGATAACGGTGCACGACTGGACCGCCAGGTGGCAGATGCTGTTGCTGCCGGCATGAAACAGTGGGCCACAGAGAACGGTGTCACCCACTACACACACTGGTTCCAGCCGTTGACAGAGGGAACTGCCGAGAAACACGACTCGTTTATCGAGCACGACGGCAAGGGTGGTATGGTGGAAGAGTTCACCGGCAAGCTGCTCGTGCAGCAGGAGCCCGACGCCTCTTCATTCCCCTCAGGTGGTATCCGTTCTACCTTCGAAGCACGCGGCTACTCTGCATGGGATCCCACATCGCCAGTGTTCATCATCGACGATACACTGTGTATCCCCACTGTCTTCATCTCTTACAGTGGTGAGGCACTCGACTATAAGGCTCCCCTACTCCGTGCGCTGCATGCTGTGAATGTGGCTGCTACCGACGTGTGCCACTACTTCGACCCCAGCGTGAAGAAGGTCACCTCTAACCTGGGTTGGGAGCAGGAGTACTTCCTCGTGGACGAAGGGCTCTATGCCGCACGTCCTGACCTGTTGCTGACAGGTCGCACCCTGATGGGTCACGACTCTGCGAAGAACCAGCAAATGGACGACCACTACTTCGGCAGTATCCCTGAGCGCGTAGCTGCCTTCATGCGTGAGCTGGAGATTGAGGCACTGGAGTTAGGCATCCCCTGTAAGACCCGTCACAACGAGGTGGCCCCGAACCAGTTTGAGTTGGCACCGATCTTCGAGGAGACCAATCTGGCAGTGGATCACAACATGCTGCTGATGTCTGTGATGAAGCGCGTAGCCCGCAAACACGGATTCCGCGTGCTGTTGCATGAGAAGCCGTTTGCAGGCATCAACGGATCAGGTAAGCACAACAACTGGAGTCTCTCTACCGACAACGGTGTGCTGCTGCATGCTCCTGGCAAGACCGCTGAGCAGAACCTGCGCTTCGCCACCTTCATCGTGGAGACGCTGATGGGTGTCTATAAGCACAATGGTCTGCTGAAGGCCTCTATCATGAGTGCCACCAACGCCCATCGTCTGGGTGCCAACGAGGCTCCCCCTGCCATCGTATCAAGTTTCCTCGGCAAGCAGGTGTCGGAGTTGTTGGATCATATTGAAATGGCCGACAAGGAGGATATCCTCGCTATGGCTGGCAAGCAGGGACTGAAGATGGATATTCCTGAGATTCCAGAACTGTTTATCGACAACACCGACCGTAACCGCACCAGTCCCTTCGCCTTCACCGGTAACCGTTTTGAGTTCCGTGCCGTAGGTTCTGAAGCCAACTGCGCCAGTGCGATGATAGCCCTGAACAGTGCCGTAGCAGAAGCACTCGTAAACTTCAAGAAGCGTGTGGATGCCCGCATCCCTGAGTTCGAGAAGAAGCTTGCCGGCTCAGAGCACAGCGCCAAGTTCCACGCCATCATCGACGTGCTGCGCGAGGATATCAAGACCTGTAAGCCCATCCGCTTCGACGGCAACGGCTACAGCGACGAATGGGTGGTTGAGGCTACGAAGCGCGGGCTTGACGTGGAGAAGAGCTGTCCGAAGATCTTTGAGCGTTATCTCGACAAAGAGAGCATCGAGATGTTCGAGAGTCTGGGTGTGATGACAAAGAAGGAACTGGAAGCCCGCAACGAGGTGAAATGGGAGACCTACACGAAGAAGATCCAGATTGAGGCCCGTGTGCTGGGTGATATCTCGATGAACCATATCATCCCTGTGGCTACACGCTACCAGAGCGAACTGCTCAGCAACCTGAACCACATGGCAGTGGTGTTCCCCATCGACACTGCAGATAAGCTCTCGGCTCGTAACAAGAAGATTATCCAGGAGATTGCCGAGCGTACCAGCGCCATAGAAAAAGGTGTAGAGGAACTGGTGGAAGCCCGTAAGAAGGCTAACAAGATTGAGGATGAACACGAGAAGGCGATTGCCTATCACGACAAGGTGGAGCCGAAACTCGATGTTATCCGTTACGAGATCGACAAACTGGAATTGATTGTGGATGACTCACTCTGGCCGCTGCCAAAGTATAGAGAATTACTATTTATTCGATAACCTTGATGGTTGTTTGAAGTTTGCAGGGGGCACGATGCTGTGACAGCTTCGGGTCCCCACTCATTTTTGTTTTTTTTTTCGAAAAAGATGCTGATTTAGCGCAGAAATGCGTAATTTTGCAGCAAAAACTGAATGATGACTCAACAAACGATACTCACCATCACGGGATCTGACGGCTCTGGAGGCTCTGGCCTGCAGGCAGACATACGCAGCATCAGCGAACTGGGCGGCAAAGCGACCTCAGCCATCACCTCGATCACTGTTCAGAACACCCTCGGTATTCAGGAGTTTTACGACTTGCCCGCCTCAACTGTCCGCACACAGATAGAGGCAATCCTCAACGACCTGCAGCCGCAGGTGGTGAAGATCGGTCTGCTGCGTCGCATCGATGTGGTGCAGGTGGTGGCGGAACTCATGCGGAAATATCACCCGAAGTATATCGTATATGCACCTGTGCTACACTCCACCCGTGGCGATCTGCTGGTAGCGCCACAGGTGTATCACACCATCCAGGAGTTGCTGATACCGCTCTGCACCATCGTACTGGAAGCTTCGGATCTGCCTTCTGGCATCCGTCAGCACGGACACGCCAACCAGTTGGCTGCTGCCCTCGCCTACTATCTGAGTTGTGGTGAGAACGTAAATGAGGCGATGCTCCATGCACGCAGCTACGTGAGTCAGAAGCCCAAGGGCTATACGGAGGACAACAGTCGCAGCGGGGAACTCTACAACTTGTTTCTCGATGCCATCGACCGTTTCTACCATCGTTATAGCGACGTGGCTTTCTATGCCGAACAGCTCGGTGTGAGTGCCCGCTATCTGGGACAGGTCACCAGAAGCATTGCCAGTCGTTCGCCAAAGGCAATGATTGATGAACGCATTACAACGGAGATCACCCAACAGCTCACTTCTACCAACAAACCTTTGAAGGAGATAGCCCTGATGTTTGGTTTCTCGTCGCAGGCTCATCTCTCGCGCTATTATAAGAAACAGACCTCTCATACCCCCAGCGAGATACGTAGATAAAGGTATCGCGCGCACACGAGAGGATTTACCCAAATTGAGTTTTCGTTTATCAGAACGGGAACCCAATTTTCTTTTTTCATAGGATTGTCGTTATTTTGCACCCAGTTTTTAATCAACCCAAAAATTAGAAAGAAAATGGAAAATAACAGACAAGCCCTCAATCGCCAGTTGGCTCAGATGCTTAAAGGCGGTGTGATTATGGATGTGACAACCCCCGAACAGGCAAAGATTGCCGAAGCTGCAGGTGCCTGCGCCGTAATGGCGCTGGAGCGTATTCCTGCCGATATCCGTGCCGCAGGTGGTGTGAGCCGTATGAGCGACCCTAAGATGATTCGTGGTATTCAGGAGGCAGTGAGCATCCCCGTGATGGCGAAGTGCCGTATCGGCCATATCGCAGAGGCACAGATCCTGCAGGCTATCGAGATCGACTATATCGACGAGAGTGAGGTGCTCAGTCCTGCCGATAACATCTACCATATCGACAAGACCAAGTTTGACGTGCCTTTCGTCTGTGGTGCCAAGAATCTCGGTGAGGCACTGCGCCGTATCGCCGAAGGTGCTACGATGATTCGTACGAAGGGTGAGCCAGGCACAGGTGATGTGGTACAGGCTGTGAGTCACATGCGCCTGATGCAGAGTGAGATCCGTCGTCTCGTCAGCATGAGTGAGGATGAGCTCTTCGAAGCTGCCAAGCAGTTGCAGGCTCCTTACGAGTTGGTGAAGTTTGTGCATGAGAACGGTAAGTTGCCGGTAGTGAACTTTGCCGCTGGTGGTGTGGCTACCCCTGCCGACGCCGCCCTAATGATGCAGCTCGGAGCCGAGGGCGTGTTTGTGGGTAGCGGTATCTTCAAGAGCGGTAATCCCGCCAAGCGTGCTGCCGCCATCGTACAGGCAGTGACGAATTTCAAGGATGCCAAACTGCTGGCAGAACTTTCAGAGGACTTAGGTGAAGCAATGGTAGGCATCAACGAACAGGAGATTGAGCTCTTAATGGCGGAACGGGGGAAGTAAAGGTGAAAAGGTGAAAAAGTAAAAAGGTAAAAAAGGTGAAAATAGCTGTATTGGCTCTGCAAGGGGCTTTTATCGAACATGAACAGATGCTGCAGCGCCTCGGGGTGGAGACCTTCGAGGTGCGCCAGGTGAAAGACTGGCAACAATTGAAGGACGGACTGATACTGCCAGGTGGCGAGAGTACCGTGCAGATGCGTCTGCTGAAGGAACTCGGACTGCTGGAGCCTATCCGTCAGGCGATCATCGAGGGCTTGCCTGTATTCGGTACCTGTGCGGGTATGATCCTGCTCTCAGGAGGTAGGCTGGATACGATGCACATCCAGGTGCGCCGCAATGCCTACGGACGACAGTTGGGCAGCTTCCACACATCAGGCTCTGTCACTGGTGTGGGTGTCGAGGTGCCAATGACCTTCATCCGTGCACCTTACATCGAGTCGATAGTGGGTGACGACTGTCAGGCTATTGCCACCATCGACGGACATATCGTTGCAGCGCAACAAGGAAACCAGCTTGCTACCGCCTTCCATCCGGAACTGGATGACGATCTGCGTATTCATCAGCACTTCATAAAAATAATAAAAACTGTATCAAAGGTTTTGTAAATGTCGAAGAAAATTCTTACCTTTGCGCAGTTTTTTAAAAAGAAGTGCGATGAGAAACGTAAAGATGTATGAACCCAGCGATAAGATGATTACGCTGATAAGAGATAACTACAGCGTGCTGCAGGCATTAGGCTCTTTCGGCATTAACCTGGGCTTTGGTGATAAGACGGTGAAAGAGACATGCGAGATGAACGATGTGGATACCTACACCTTTCTGGCTGTGGTGAACTTCACCATCAACGGTTATTCAGACTATGATGACTATGAGCAGATAGACACCTATACGCTACTGCACTACCTGAAGGCCAGTCATACTTATTACCTCGACTTCCAGCTGCCCTTTATCCGTCGTGAACTGGAAGAGAGCATCAACAAGGACGACGCGCTGGGAAAGCTCATCATGAAATTCTACGATAACTATGCGCAAGACATCCGTAACCACATGAAATACGAAGAGAAGACGCTCTTCCCTTATGTGGAGTCGCTGATCAAAGGGATACCGATGAGCAAATACAACATCGAAACCTTCTCGAAACATCATGAGCAGACCAACAAGAAACTGCGTGAACTGAAACTGATGATCATCAAGTATCTGCCTACTGACACACTTCACAACAACCAGCTCACGGCAACACTTTACGACATTTACAACAATGAGGAGTGGCTGCTGCAACATGCGGAAGTAGAAGACCATATCTTTGTGCCTGCCATCCGACTGCTGGAGAGCAAGGTGAAGAAGCACGACGTGTCGAGGAATATCAACGCGATGATGTTTAATAGCTCAAATGACAATAGCGAACCGCTGACGGAACGTGAGCGGGATATCATCATCGGACTGGTGCAGGGACAAAAGAACAAGGCAATAGCCAAGAACCTGAATCTCTCGGTGCATACAGTTGCCACCCATCGGCGCAACATTTGCCAGAAGCTGCAGATACACTCGCTGGCGGGACTCACCATCTACGCCATCGTGAATGGTATGGTGGATATATCAAGTGTTAAGCTATAATGAAAAAAGAGCAGGTTTTCAGGCCTGCTCTTTTTCTTTCTATTTGGTATATCCCTGTGCGGGATTCTCATACATCGTGATGGGGATGTTGAACTGCTGCATCTCATCGAGGTTGTGAACGGGGTGCTCTACATCCTGCGGAATGGGACGCTTCGAGAAGGTCTGGAAGTACAGCAGACAGGCATCACGCCACCACTCTGCATCACGTGTCTGGATGCGGAGCTTACGCTGCACTTCACTGAATCGCTGACAATCGACATAGGGCTGAACACCATCCCACGCAACGAGGAACTGACGCGTCTGCTTAACACCTGTGTCGTACCTATGACACAGCTCTTCCCAGAAGGTGCGACCACACCTCATGCGGAAATCCCAAGGCACATGATGGAACCAGGCTATCAGGTTCTCAGGACAGGTGTTGATATCGTTGAACTTAGCGCAGAGCTCATCGGGATACTGACTCACGTTGGCACTACCATTCGTGGTACGATCGAAACCCAGTCCGATACTGTCTGCCTTGTGGTAGTAAAGCGGTGTCCAGTCAGGACGAATACGTGGCGGATTATACCAAGGCTCGGGTCCGTAGTGGTGACCTCCAGCAAAGATATGATGCAGACCTAACGGCATCATGTAGTTGACAGCTGCCTCACGACTTTCAAGCATCACCTGTGTCATCGGCTTGAGGAACTGCTCATCGTTGGTAAATGTCTGACGCAACCACTCGTCGGCAATCTGCTCTGAGGTAAGTGAAGGGTTCCAAGCCAGGCGGCCAAAGGCATACCAGTTGGACTGTGCGAAATGGTGTCCGCACCAATTCACATCGTCACCGATATTGGCGACTCCTGCCATCGCCTTCAGACTCTCAGGCTTCACAAATGAGAAGAACTCCTTCCACATGGGAGCGAGAAAGACCAGATGATTGGCAGCACCCAGATACTCCTGGGTGATCTGGAACTCTACCATCATCGAAGTCTTCTTCATGGCGGTGAACAGCGGGCTGTAAGGCTCACGGGGCTGGAAGTCGATGGGACCGTTCTTGATCTGAATGATCACATTGTCGGCAAACTGACCATCGAGGGGCATGAATTCCTCGCAAGCCTGATTGGCACGATCGCTGCTCTGTGGATTATACACGAAGGCACGCCACATCACGATACCCTTATGAGGCTTCAGCACACCTGCCAGCATATTGGCACCATCGGCATGGGTACGTCCGAAGTCCTGCGGACCAGGCTCTCCCTCTGAGTTGGCTTTCACGAGAAAACCACCGAAGTCGGGAATCAGCTTATAGATCTCGTTCACCTTATCCTTCCACCAAGCCACGACAGCGGCATCAAGGGGATCAGCAGTCTTCAGACCACCCACCTTTATCGGTGAGGCGAAGTTGATGGAGAGATACACGCGGATGCCGTAGGGGCGCAACTGATCGGCGATGCCTTTAGCTTTCTTCAGACTCTCTGTGGTGAGGGCCTCTGGTTTGGCATTCACATTGTTGAGCACAGTACCGTTGATACCTACTGAGGCATTCGCACGGGCATAGATCTTCATGCGTTCCGGATCGGGATTCAGGAAGATACTCTTTCCTGCAAAGCCACGTTCTACGGTTCCGTTGGGGTTATCCCAGTGGTTCAGGATACGCAGGTCGTAGGCTGGCTGTTCGCTGATGTTGAGAGCACTGGTATCCTCCCCCATCTGCTGCAGGCGCAGAAGATGATAGGCACCATAAAGCAGCCCTGCATTGTTGGCGGCAGAGATCGTGATCTTGCTGCCCTGACTCTGAATCGTGTAGGCATCCTGAGCCATTCCCTTCTGGTGTTTCAGCACCACAGGACCACCTTTCCAATAGGTCTGCAACTCTGACATCGCAGTACCTTTTACTCCCGAAATCGCTTTGGTGGTATTCGCAGCTTCAAAGCGCAACCACAAGCGGCTGCCGTCCTCATTACCAGCAGTAACCGAACTCCATCCTGTAAGCAACAGAACAAGTGTTGAAATAAGAAGTTTCTTCATTGTTAATAAGTTAATGTAAAATATCTGTTGCAAATATACGAAGTTTCTGTGAAACTCACAAGGAATTAACTTTAAATAGCTAAATCCATGTCAGTTTTCTCCAAAGACCTTCTAACGGTCCACGAGGATGACAGGCGAACCAATAACGTGCAAACAGATACTGACAGATCACCATTGCGCATCCAACCATCACGGCATAGGTAACACCTAATTTATAATAGCAGGCGAGGCCATAGCCACAGAAGATGAAGCAGCCGATGACAGACTGCAACAGATAGTTGGTAAGACTCATGCGACCAAAGATGCAGAGATGATGAAGCACCCGACGAACACCCTCGAAAGCATACCAGGCAGAAACTACCGCTGAGACAATCATCAGCAGGATCACGAGATTATAGATAGGTCTCAGCCATGATTCCAGCTCACCGAAATCCACAAAGCTCAATACGACGACGATGAAGGCAGAACACATCAGGATGCTATGCCAGATCTTCAAATGATTCCCCTCATGATAGAACAGCCTCTGTCGCCCTAACTGCATACCAAGAATAAAGAGACAGAGCAACTGTGTGAGTCGTCCGCTAAAGACATTGAAGCGCAGATTCACTTCAAAACCATATCGCAGGTTGGTGAAGGTATTCTCCCAGAATGTGCCGTGTTCATGCATAGCGTTGATCTTACCATATACCTCCCACAAGGTGCTGTGATCGATGATGGTGCCTGTCAGCAGACAATACAACTCTACGGGTTGGATAGCCAGCAGGGCGATAATGCACCACACCCACTTCGACGACAGGTAACTGATGGGGATGAGCAACAGCCCGTAACAGGCATAGAGCATCAGGATGTCACCATCATAGAATGCCACATTCACGACACCAAAAAGGAACAACAGGCACATACGCCAGGCAAAGCGCAGAGAGAAGTTCTTGCCTTTCTGCTGCTGGTTGTCGTTCATGATGAAGAAACTCAGTCCGAAGAGCATGGCAAAGATGCCGTACATCTTGCCACTAAGCAACCAAGCCAGCACATCTGCTACCGTCTGGTCTGAAGGCAACGGATGTACTATCGGTTCCTGCGTGAAGATGTTGAAGTGCTCTACGGAGTGATACAGGATGATGCCTGCCACAGCGATGCCTCGCAAGGCATCTGCCACATCGATTCGGGTGTTGGGGAGATTGCTAGTTTGATACATTATGCTATTGAGTTGATTGTTTTCTGCAGTTCTTCCAGGAATCGGGCGGCGTGAGAGCCATCCATCTGGGCGTGATGGAACTGAAACGAGATGGGGAGTGTGGTTTTCAGCCACCCCTTACGATATCTGCCCCATGCCAGGAAGGGGTTGGTGAAGATGCCGCTATACTGGTTGACAATGCTGTCGAGTTCCGTACCTGTCACTGCTGATGTGCCGACTATCACAGCCTCATCGTCAAGGATATCCTGACAGGTCTGTCTGATGGTTTCTGTCAGATGCAGGTAATTGGCATTAAACGCTTCCAGATCATCGCTGACGGCAACGTCGCAGAAACTGAGTCCACCTTTTACATTATCCACTATCAAGTTGATAGCCATACGATCGTATTTGTACAGCTTGCCGTTGTGGGGCAACATATAGAACTCCTCTATCCCTGACGCTGCCTTACCGATACACCAGCAGAGCAGCATGTTGAATTTCATGCCGTGTCGCCGACTTACCTTACAAAGCCGCGTCACATCAAAGGTCTTCGTAAGCGTCACCATCGGCATGGGTGACTTTATCCACAACTCAAAGGCTATTGCCCGTTTTGTCTCTTTTGGATTGATTTCTTGCTTCATCTTGATGATGTCTGTTTGACGCTACAAAATTACATAAAATTGAGCAACTCGCCAAATTTCTGGGACATTCCGTATCGATTTGTGACGAATGACACGCCAATATCACAGAAAATTTGTATCTTTGCATTATGATACGACGAACATCATCACGTATAGGCCCAGCCTCCCCCATCGCCGTATGCCTGACCTGCATGGTGGAATATCACCAGTACAGTCAGGCATACTTTCAGATTGTCCAGATATAAAAGGCGTCTCATTAATTTGTCCGTGAAAGTGTGAAATGGAGCGGCTTGTCAAAATGCCGACGGGAATAGTAAGTGACGGATGGATGCTTCAGATCCATCACCATTGTCCATAGAGTACCACCTACGATGGCACCCTTCTTTGGAAGCTGTGTTACCGACGCGATAGCCTTTGTCAGATGCTCTTCATTCATCACACCGCCAGTCTTCTGGTATTGTTCCATCAGTTTCTCGTGACGATGGTCTCCCTCATGGAGTCCCACTTCAAACTTCTCTTTGCACAGATAGTGGTTCGTCACAAAGGGCGAGTCTGTTACCACCATCTTATTATCTACATATTCCACAGCCACACTTCTGCCCGTAGCATCAGCCATTGAGAGATGATAGGCAGAACCTGGGTCAGAGTTCATGTCGATACCACGAAGCAACTCAAGGGCTTCTTTTACATTGGCCGCATTTTTAAGTAGGTATTGTACGGCTGAAGTGGTAGTAAGGTCAGGCTTTGGGGTATCCTGCTTGGTCACCACCTTGTCGCCTGCATCAAGCACAGCAATAGCAAGACCTTTCTCATTGATACCGTCCAGTGCCATGAACAAGCTTGCCAACGCCATGAACTGGTTCTGGAAACCTTCTGGCTTGTAATTCTCACCGAAGCCACTTTTGACAAGAAGTCTGTGATATAATTGGCCAGAACGTTGATATTCGCGCAGCCGCCTCGTTTCATCAACTCGTCAAACCCGTCGTCGCCCGCGTATTCCATATAATACATACCTTCGTCATGTTTCTCACACGACATGGCTCCCTTTATCAGCGAACCAAACTCCATCCAAACTAACACGCCAGCTACGACAAGTAGCCCCAGAACGCTGAACAGCGCGATTTTTAATGCTTTCTTCATTGTCTATTATTGATTAATCTGATGTCTGTTTGACGCTACAAAAATACAAAAAGTTGCGGAATACACCAAATATTTGGGATATACGGCGTAAAAATGTGATGAATGGCTAATTATTACCCATTCGCTGCTGCTCGGCTTTACCAGCACCTGTTCCCTTATACTTACTCTTCTGGGCGTTGAAGGTGTAGCGGATAGAGATGTCCAGACGGTGGCTACGGCTTCGTGTTTTCTGCACAGTGTAGAAGAAACCACAATCATGAGCCATATCCTGTACGATGCTGGCACGCAGGCACAGGGCATCGTTCTTCAGCCAGCACTTCTGTACTACAAAACGGATGTTGTATGAAGGCGAGAGTATACGGAAGTTCAGTACATCACCCTTGGTCTGGATACTGGCATTGGCCTCCAACTGCCAACTGTGTTTAAATCGGAAGGTGTTGTTCAGGTCGAAGAAGAAGATGGGCTTGGTGAAAGACACATCCGTCTTGCCTGTGGCGCTACGAGGATCGTCGTAGGTCATTGTGTTCCAGAACTTCTGTCCGCCGATCGTCCAGCTTGGACTATATGCGCCCCAAGTAGGATTGGCCGAAAGGAAGATGGCCAGATTACGAACGGGATCGGACAAGTTTGCCTGCTTCATCAGCATGGATCCACTTCCAACGGGCATTGATGCTCACCTCCTGCATCGTAGCATTCTTCAGTTTCGAGTCGCCCTGTGCCAGGGTAAACGAGTTCAGATAGTAAATATGGTCGTTCAGTGAGCTGTACTTCGGACGCACGGTTTTCATGGTGTAGCTCAGCGAGGTCTGGATGGCTCCAAACTGCTTTGACCATGTGACACTGGGGAAGAACTCGTCCTGATAGCGCGTCATATTGTTCTCGGCATCCAGATTGTCCATATAGTCGAAACCTACATGCTCGTAACGTAGTCCGGCACTTACTGTACCATATTTCTCCAAGTTGGCATTATATGCCACAAAGGCAGCCACGTTGTTCTCCTTTACATCCGCATCAGTAGAAGGGAGAGGATAGTTGGTTATTGACGTACTGCTCTGTCGCTTTACAAAACTCATCTCCGTTCCAGCCTGCAACTGTCCCTTCCACACAGGATAGCTCAACACCAGTTTGGTAGCCCAAAGTCGCGATGATATATGCGAGTTCTGT
>CADCFA010000047.1 GCA_902800595.1 uncultured Prevotellaceae bacterium
ATTAATCAAACAAATTCAAAGAGAGGTCTTTCACAGGCTTCTCTTCTTTTTCGTCAATTGTGCGTTCTTCTCTGAACTCGATCATCAACTGGCGGGCATCAGGGTTATTCTGAGTATTCAGCCGATAATAACCGCGGCGCCCCATACTTTCTATCAGTGAAGAAGCGGATTTGGAGTTTTTCAGAAGATACTGCTGCACATAGGTACGGATTTCCTCCAGATTCGGTGTAAAGAACAAAGAGACGTTCTTATTATAAACATGTTTGGACAGCAGCTGAACGCTGATGCCTTTATCACCAACTTCGGTGAGAATCTCCAGTATCTGCCTGTCGTATGTCATTTGATTAAAAAAGGTCGGTAAAAATGATTACCGACCTTTTCTTCTATCATTCGTTAAATTGTCTTATGCCAATGTAACTTTCTCTCCGTCATTAGCGAGCTTACCCTCCTTGAAGAGCCAGCCGAGACCGAGCAGAGTCTCCTCCTCTGAAATCTTAGCAGCCTTTGCAATCTCCTTAACGTTGAGAGCTTTCTCTGCTGCTGCAAGTGCCTGATAAACATCACCAGCCTTGAAACCAACATTCTCAGCGTTTACTGCGAGAACTGACTTAGCGGCTGCTGCCTTCTTTACTGTAGTGGTCTTCTTAGCTGCGGCTGCCTTTGTCTCAGTAGCCTTCTTAGCTGTTGCTTTCTTTTCTGCCATAATACTAAAATTATTAATCTGTTATTCTGAGTTTTAATTCTCTAATCTTTTCGTGTGCAAAAGTAACACTAATATTTCAGACAACTTATTGATATTTAAGTATTTTTGGCAAAATGTCAATTATTCTTGATGTAAGTCAATACGTAACTGAAGCTCTTCAAGCTGTTTGGGGTCTAGCTCTCCAGGGGCATCCAGCATCACATCACGTCCACTATTATTCTTCGGGAAAGCGATGCAATCACGAATACTATCAAGACCTGCCATCAGAGACACAAAACGATCAAGACCAAAAGCAAGACCTGCGTGAGGAGGTGCACCGTACTTGAAAGCATTGATAAGGAAGCCAAACTGAGCCATCGCACGCTCTGGTGTGAAGCCCAGAATCTGAAACATTTTTTCCTGCAACTTGCCGTCGTGGATACGAAGTGAACCACCACCAACCTCGACACCGTTGCAGACAAAGTCATAAGCTACGGCACGAACTTTCTCCGGAGCGGTATCAAGCAGAGGAATATCATCGGGGTTAGGCATTGTGAACGGATGGTGAGTAGCCATCAGGCGCTGCTCCTCATCACTCCACTCGAAGAGCGGGAAGTCAACAATCCAGAGACATACGAAGTTATCCTTGTCACGCAAGCCGAGACGATCACCCATCTCCAGACGGAGCGTACAGAGCTGGATACGCGTCTTGTTGGCATTGTCGCCAGAGAGAATCAGTACGAGATCGCCATCCTTGGCACCCATTGTCTCCTTGACCTTAGCCCAGACCTCAGGCTCATAGAACTTATCGATGCTGGATTTCACGGTGCCATCCTCATTGAACTTCACATATACAAGCCCCTTTGCACCAACTTGCGGACGCTTCACAAAGTCTGTCAGCTGATCGAGCTGCTTACGGGTGTAGTTGGCACAACCAGGCACGCAGATACCACCGATATAATTGGCATCATTGAATACTGGGAATGAACCTGTACCCTTCAAAACATCCATCAGCTCTACAAACTCCATTCCGAAACGGAGATCGGGCTTGTCAGAACCGAAACGACGCATGGCCTCATGCCATGTCATACGCTGCAACGGGGGAAGTTCTATACCACGAACCTCCTTAAAGAGGTGACGGGCCATATCTTCGAAAAGCTGCAGAACATCTTCCTGCTCTACGAACGACATCTCACAGTCGATCTGAGTAAACTCAGGCTGACGGTCAGCACGAAGATCTTCATCACGGAAGCACTTGGCAATTTGGAAATAACGATCGAAACCAGAAACCATCAGCAACTGCTTCAGGGTTTGCGGAGACTGAGGCAACGCATAGAATTGACCTGGGTTCATACGACTGGGCACCACGAAGTCGCGAGCACCCTCAGGCGTTGAACCGATAAGAATTGGTGTCTCTACCTCGATAAAATCCTTGCCATCGAGGAAGTTACGGATCAGGATGGTCATGCGGTGGCGCAGTTCAAGGTTCTTACGAACAGCTGCACGACGCAGGTCGAGATAACGATATTTCATACGGATATCATCACCGCCATCAGTATTATCCTCAATCGTGAAAGGAGGTGTGAGACTCTCACTCAGAACATTCAGCTCCTTCACCAGAATCTCAATATCACCTGTCGGCATCTTAGGATTCTTGCTCTGACGCTCGCTAACCTCACCCTTAATCTGAATACAGAATTCACGACCAAGTTTGTTGGCACGCTCACATAGGGCTGCATCATCGGCTTCATTGAAAACCAACTGTGTAATACCATAACGATCACGAAGATCGACAAAGGTCATACCACCCATTTTACGACTACGCTGTACCCATCCGGCGAGTGTCACCACGCTTCCGGCATCTGAGAGACGAAGCTCTCCACAAGTCTTACTTCTATACATATTAATTCCTATTATATTCCTTTTTGAGCTGCAAAGGTACACAAAAAATTAAATATAAAATATTAAAAATTAAAAAATATGGCTGCAAAGCCACTTTTTTCACTTTTCACTTTTCACTTTTCACTTCTTTTTCGTATCTTTGCCGCAAATTTGTAATAAAACGATACGAATATGAAGAAATTACTTGTACTGACCATGCTGCTCGTTTGCGGAATGACAGCCGCATTCGCTCAGAAACCTGCCGAAATCAAGTTCGACAAGCTGACGCATAACTTCGGTTCCTTCTCCGAGAAGAATCCTGTTGTAACCTGTGTCTTCACATATACTAATGTCGGCGAAGAGGCACTCGTTATCAACCAGGCTATTGCCAGTTGTGGATGCACAGTGCCCGAATATACCAAAACACCTATTAAACCAGGTGAACAGGGACAGATTAAAGTGACTTATAACGGAGCAGGCAAATTTCCCGGACACTTTAAAAAATCAATCACTGTCCGTACGAATGGAGTTGTAGAAATGACAAGACTCTATGTTGAAGGTGACATGACAGAAGCAAAATAAATATAATCCCCGCCGGTTTTGGCGGGGATTATATTTATCAGAATGTATAGGCAAAGCCTAATGAGCTAAACTCCTTGAACTGCCAATAGCCAAAATCGTCATCATACTTGCTGGTATCGTCGAAACGCGGGAAGAGGAACAGGTTGGCAGTGATGTACTTTGACACACGCAACTCGAATGTGTTTTCCCATTCAATCTCAGCACGCTTGAAGGTGGTAAAGGCATAGAAACGAGACTTCCACATCACCACATCATTGAACTTCCAGACGAGATCTGCCGTCATGTTCGGACCAAACTCCACCATCGAGTGCTTCCCTTCATCCAAGCCATAGCTGGTGGCAAGAGCAAGGCGACCCACATAACGATAGTTGATAGCTACTGGTGAGAAGTTGATCGTTCCTGTCAAACGCTTATTCTTGGACTCTACTTTGTAATCCATACCAAGACCGAGGTTCAAGTTGAATGGAGAGAAGAAATCTGAATACACCTTCGGATCATTCGACTTATAACCTGGCGTAAACTGCGTATAGGCCTGGAGCTGAAGTGTATAGTACCAGCGATGTGAAGCATGCAGACCAACTTTGCTGGTAAGACGAATCAGATCTTCATTAGACTTCACCTTATGCAAAGAGTCGGTACGAGAGCGAAGGAAGCCAAGTTTCAGTTCCAATTTGTTATCCCACTTCCACTTGTTCTTGTTATCGTAATTAGCCTCCACCGTCAGCGAACCTAACATCGAGTAGTTGCTCTCACCACCTTTATACCAGTTGCCTGACACATAGTTCTGCATGAACTGCAGGAAACCATCTGCCTTATAAGTCCAGAACCTGGGTTTCTGAACCATCACTGTATCAGGAATATCCTGAGGAATATCCAGGATCATTGGTTGTGCGACCTCCTCGACAAACTCCACCTGATTCTCGATGGGCTTATCCACATTTTCCAAAATGGTACCTGTCGCTTTCAGATCAGACTCGGTGGAATTAACCAGATCAGGACGTTTCATATAAATTTTCATCAGGGCTGCATCGATGGCATCAGTGACAGGATCTTTTCCTGCAGACTCTGAATCCAGCACCAATGCTTTATTAGCTACATTATGGTAGAATGTCAATGGTGCAAACAGACGATAATAACGCCCATCAAGACTATCATTTGGCTGAGCGGCACTGGCGCTAAGCGCCAAACTAACCGCAAGAAATAATGTTTGTTTTCTCATATCTGATTGCAAAGTTACAATTTTTTCTCCATAGATTGCATACATTTCGTATTTTTTTCGTAATTTTGCACCTTGATTTATCGCGTACATTAATAAATAACAACAAATAAATGAACAAAGACACTATTATCGGCTTCGTGCTTATAGCAGTAGTCCTGATTGGATTCAGCTGGTATAACCAGCCTTCTGCAGAAGAAATCGAAGCCGCACGTAAACAAGACAGTATTGCAGCTGCCATTAAGGATAACGCAGCCAAGCAAGCCAAAATCAACGAAGCTACCCGCAAGGCTCAGGCAGAGGAAGCAGCCAAAGCCGACTCATCGGCACTCTTCTTTGCTGCTCTCTCCGGCACCAGTCAGCCCGTTGTATTAAAGAACGACAAGGTGGAACTGACTTTCGACACTAAAGGCGGCACCATTTCCAAGGCTATCATCAAGGGCTTTGAGGATCGTGATAACAAGATGGATGTGACGCTCTTCGACCAGAAAACCCAGCAGATGAACTTCATGCTGGCTGGTAAGAACGAGAACATCATCACCAAAGACCTGTTCTTTACACCTTCGAACATCACTGATTCTACCCTCACCCTCACAGCCGCTGCCAACAACGGCGGTAGCATCGTCTTCAACTATATACTGGGCAAGGACTATATGCTTCACTTTACATTCCAGGCAAAAGGCTTGAACGGAATGTTTGCACCTAACTACAAGGAAATGGATATTGAGTGGACCGATATAGCACGCCAGCAGGAGAAAGGTTTTACGTTTGAAAACCGCTATGCAACCCTTACCTATAAAGAGAAGGATGGTGGTACAGACTATCTGAGCGAAACCTCAGAGGTGATTGATGAGAAGATTGAACAGCCGCTCAACTGGGTGGCCTTCAAGAATCAGTTCTTCTCAGCAACCCTGATTGCTAAGGATGATTTTGCAGCCAATGCGCAGATGACCAGCATTCCGCAGGAGAAAGGTTCTGGCTATCTGAAGCAGTTCAATGCCAAGATGAAGACCACTTTCGATCCTTCAGGCATACAGCCCTCTGAGTTCGAAATGTATATCGGTCCCAACGACTTCCGCCTGATTAAGAGAGTTGAGGAGCAGAGCACCTTTGGCAAGGATCTCGATCTGGAACAGCTGGTTTATCTCGGATGGCCACTCTTCCGCTATATCAACCGGTTCTTCACCATCTATGTCTTCGACTGGCTCACATCATGGGGTTTCTCCATGGGTATTGTACTCATCCTGATTACCCTGTTGCTAAAAGCTATCACCTTCCCAATGGTGAAGAAGAGCTATATGTCATCAGCCAAGATGCGTGTGCTGAAACCGAAACTCGATGAGGCTACCAAGCAGTATGACAAGCCTGAAGACCAGATGAAGAAACAGCAGGAGATGATGTCGCTCTATGCTAAGTATGGTGTCAGTCCGCTGAGTGGCTGTCTGCCCATGCTGATCCAGATGCCTATCTGGATTGCGATGTTCAACTTTGTGCCTAATGCTATTCAGCTGCGCCGTCAGTCTTTCCTCTGGATCGACGACCTCTCTACCTATGATCCTATCATCGAGTGGCAGACGAATATCTGGGGTATCGGCGACCACCTCTCACTGACTTGTATCCTCTTCTGCGTAGCCAACGTGCTCTATTCTTACATGACCATGCGTCAGCAGAAGGATCAGATGGTTGGAGCACAAGCTGAGCAGATGAAGATGATGCAGTGGATGATGTATCTCATGCCACTGATGTTCTTCTTCATGTTCAATGACTATTCTTCAGGCCTGAACTTCTACTACTTCATCTCTCTCTTCTTCTCAGCTGCCATTATGTGGACGCTCCGTAAGACAACCAACGACGAGAAGCTGCTTGCCATCCTGGAAGCCAAATATCAGGAGAACAAAAACAATCCTAACAAGAAGGCTAGTGGACTTGCTGCCCGTCTGGCGGCTATGCAAAAGCAGGCTGAAGAGCTTCAGAAACAGAGAATGAACCAGCAAAAACGATAACGAAATGAAGAAATATCTAGTTATCCTAGTTCTACTAGCTAACCTAGTAAACTTAGTAAACGCAGAAGAGACAGTGAAAATAGGAAAGCAGAATATCAAGCTCAGTAGCAACTTGATGACACCAGAGGCACTTTGGGCTATGGGACGTATCGGCAGCGCTGAGGCCAGTGCTGACGGCAAGCAAATTGTCTATCAGGTGGGCTACTATAGTGTAAAAGCCAATAAAAGTCAGCAGAAGATAGCTGTTATCAATGCCGACGGCACTGGTAACACCACGCTGACAACTGGCTCGAAGAGTGAGACTGATCCTACCTGGCTGAACGGAAAGATTGCATTCCTCTCTGGGGGACAAATCTGGACAATGAACCCAGACGGCTCTGATCGCAAACAGATCTCGAAGACTTCAAAGGACATCGAGGGCTTTAAGTTCTCACCCGACGGCAAGCAGGTGATCCTGCTCCATAGCATCGACTTCAATGAGATTATCAAGAAGAACCCTGATGATCTGCCTAAGGCGACTGGCCGTGTGGTGACTGACTTGATGTATCGCCATTGGGATCACTATGTGGAGAGTATTCAACATCCGTTTGTGTATAATGTCACAATAACCAATAACCAATATCAAATAACCGATAATGGTACTGACATCCTCGAAGGTGAGCCTTACGAGTGCCCGATGGAACCTTTCGGCGGCATAGAGCAGCTGGCCTGGAGTCCTGACTCCAAGACGATTGCCTATACCTGTCGTAAGAAGACTGGCAGAGCTTATGCCATCTCAACTGATTCTGACATCTATATATATAATATAGGTACGCGCGAGACCAAGAATCTCTGTAAGCCTGCTGACTATGTGGAGCCAGAGATTGATCCGACAAAGACGATGAAATATCAGAAGGTGAATGCTGAGGAGAATCTTGCCAACAATGTAGGCTACGACCAGAATCCCCAATTCTCACCCGATGGTAAGTATATCGCATGGACATCGATGCAGCGCAACGGCTATGAGGCAGACCGCAACCGTCTGTGTATCTACAACTTAGCTACTGGAGAAAAGAAATACGTCACAGAGCAGTTTGACTCTAACGTAGATGCCTTTGTGTGGAGCGACAACAAGGATGTGATGCTCTATTTCATTGGTGTCTGGCATGCCACAGAGAACCTCTATGCCGTCAACTGGAAAGGTGAACTGAAGCAGTTGACTGACACTTGGGATGACTTTGGCTCTCTCTCACTGATGAATAATGGTAATCAGCTGCTCATGGAGCGCCATAACTACACTTCACCAGCTGATCTCTATATCGTTACTCCCTATTTCAAGAAGCCGGAGAAATCAACAATCACACAGTTGACCCAAGAAAACAAACACATCCTTGACCAGCTGGCTAAGCCCACTGTACAACAGCGCTGGGTGAAGACCTCTGACGGCAAGGATATGCTCACGTGGATTATCCTGCCACCAAACTTCGACGAGACAAAGAAATACCCCACCCTGCTCTTCTGCGAAGGTGGTCCACAGAGTCCTGTCTCGCAGTTCTGGAGCTACCGTTGGAACTTTATGATTATGGCTTCGAATGGCTATATCGTGGTAGCCCCCAACCGTCGTGGTCTACCTGGTTTCGGACAGGAATGGCTGGAGGAGATCAGCGGCGACTGGACAGGTCAGTGCATGAAAGACTATCTGGCTGCCATCGACGATGCTGCAGAGAATCTGCCATACGTGGATAAAGACAAGTTGGGTGCCGTAGGTGCCAGCTTCGGCGGATTCAGTGTTTATTATCTGGCTGGTCATCACGACAAGCGTTTCAAGGCATTCATCTCTCATGATGGTGCCTTCAACCTGGAGTCGATGTACACTGATACTGAGGAGGTTTTCTTCTCTAACTGGGAGTATGACGATGCTTTCTGGAACAAGGATCAGACTGCCAATGCCACACGCACCTATGAGTACTCACCCCATAAGTTTGTGGATAAGTGGGATACCCCTATCCTCTGCATTCATGGTGAGAAGGATTATCGCATCGTATATAATCAGGGTATGGGCGCTTTCAATGCAGCCCGCTTGCGTGGCATCCCCGCAGAACTGCTGATTTTCCCAGATGAGAACCACTGGGTGCTGAAACCACAGAACGGTATCCTTTGGCAGCGAACTTTCTTCAACTGGCTGGATCGTTGGCTGAAGTAAGCCTGAATAATATTCCCAGTAAGGGAACAATTGATTCCCAGTATGGGAATATTTGTTTCCCAGTATGGGAACAAAAAATGAGAAATAATAAAGAAAACAATAAATGACTCAAGTAATTCAAAAGACTGCTCGCTTTGGCGATGTTCTGCAGCTATATCTTCATGGATATCCTCTCACCTATCAAAGACCTGATGCAGGAGACCCGCGGTTGGGACTCTACAGCCTTTGGTACGATGCAGGGCTCTGAGGTGTTCCTCAATGTGTTCGTGTTCTTCCTCATCTTCGCTGGTATCATCCTCGATAAGATGGGTGTCCGCTTCACAGCTATACTCTCAGCAGCTGTGATGCTGGTTGGTGCTTGTGTGAAGTGGTATGCCGTGAGTGAGAGTTTCATGGGAACAGGACTCGAAGCATGGTTTAACAATAACCTGAACTACATCCCCGTTTTCGATGAGCTGGGTGTCTCTCCTTTCTACGAGGGCATGCCTGCCTCAGCAAAGTTTGCAACCTGCGGATTCATGATCTTCGGTTGTGGTTGCGAGATGGCTGGCATCACGGTATCAAGAGGTATCGTCAAGTGGTTCAAGGGTCGTGAGATGGCGCTGGCGATGGGTTCTGAGATGGCACTGGCCCGTCTGGGTGTTGCCACCTGTATGATTTTCTCTCCGTTCTTTGCCCGTCTGGGTGGTGAGGTAAGCGTGAGCCGCAGTGTTGCCTTTGGTGTGGTACTGATGTGTATCGCCCTTATCATGACGATTGTCTATTTCTTCATGGATCAGAAGCTTGACGCACAGACTGGTGAGGCTGAAGAGAAGGACGATCCGTTTAAAATCAGCGATCTTGGCAAGATTCTTACGGATGCAGGTTTCTGGATTGTGGCCTTGCTCTGCGTGCTCTATTATTCAGCCATCTTCCCCTTCCAGAAGTATGCGGTGAACATGCTGCAGTGTAATCTCACACTGACAGCTCCAGATGCCGATTCCTTCTGGGCTTCATCCAGCGTGACTATCATCCAGTATATCATCATGCTCATCGTGGCTGCTACTGGTTTCGCTAGCAACTTCCAGAAGAAGACAAATATGAAGTATGGTCTGCTCGGCCTTTCGATTGTTGCCTTGATTACCTATTGTTATATGGGCTTCATGCGTCAGTCGGCTGAGAGTATCTTTGCAGTATTCCCACTGCTGGCAGTGCTGATCACACCTATCCTGGGTTCTTATCTCGACCATCACGGCAAGGCTGCCTCTATGCTCGTTCTGGGTTCTATCCTCCTGATAGCTTGTCACCTGACATTTGCATTTGTGCTGCCGATGTTCAAGGGTAATGCCGTTGGTGGCATCATCATTGCCTACACGACGATTCTGGTGCTGGGTGCATCGTTCTCTCTGGTACCTGCTTCACTGTGGCCTTCTGTACCCAAACTGGTAGATGCCAAGGTGATTGGTTCTGCTTATGCCCTGATCTTCTGGATTCAGAACATCGGACTCTGGTTGTTCCCATTGTTAATTGGTAAGGTACTCGACCAGACGAACCCTGGTGTGACCGATCCTACACAATTTGACTACACTGCACCTCTCGTGATGCTGGCTTCACTCGGTGTGGCAGCTCTGGTTCTCGGCTTCGTGCTGAAGATTGTAGATAAGAAAAAAGGTCTTGGTCTAGAACTTCCTAACATCACAGAATAATTATGAAAATAGGTTTCGATAACGAGAAATATCTCAAGATCCAGTCTGAGCACATCAAGGAGCGCATCGCCCAGTTCGACGGAAAGCTTTATATGGAGTTGGGTGGCAAACTGTTCGACGACCACCATGCATCGCGTGTACTGCCAGGTTTCAAGCCTGACTCTAAACTCCGCATGCTGGCTCAGCTGCGCGACAGCATCGAGATTGTGATTGTGGTTAGTGCTGATGATATCGAGAAGAACAAGGTACGTGCCGATCTTGGCATCACCTATGATGAGGATGTACTCAGACTGCGTGACGAGTTTATGCGTCGTGACTTCATGGTTGGCTCTGTGGTTATTACCCACTATACAGGTCAGCATGCAGCCGATCAGTTCCGTCATCGTCTGGAACGCATGGGTATCAAGTCATACTTCCACTACCCCATCGACGGCTATCCACATAATGTGGAGCTGATTGCCAGCGACGAGGGATTTGGTAAGAACGACTATGTGATTACCTCTCGTCCACTCGTGATTGTGACAGCTCCTGGTCCTGGCAGCGGTAAGATGGCAACCTGCCTGAGCCAGCTCTACAACGAGAACAAGCGTGGCATACGTGCCGGTTATGCTAAGTTTGAGACTTTCCCTGTATGGAACCTGCCGCTAAAACATCCTGTGAACATCGCTTACGAGGCAGCTACTGCCGATCTTAATGATGTGAACATGATCGACCCCTTCCATCTGGAGGCATACGGCAAGACGGCCATCAACTATAATCGTGACATTGAGATCTTCCCCGTATTAAATGCACTCTTCGAAGGCATCTATGGTGAGAATCCTTATAAGTCACCTACAGACATGGGTGTCAATATGGTGGGCTTCTGCATCTCTGACGATGAGGTATGCTGCGAGGCTTCCAAGGATGAGATTATCCGTCGTTTCTATGATGCCACCAACAAGATGGCAGATGGTGCCGACAATGAGAGTGAGGTCAATAAGATCCGTATGCTCTTCAATCAGGCCAAGATCTCTACTGCTACCCGTAAGGTAACAGTTGCTGCCTACGAGAAGAAGATACAGAGTGGTCAGAATGCGGCTGCCATCGAACTTGAAGACGGCACGATCATCACTGCCAAGTCAACACCATTATTAGGTCCAAGTGCAGCCCTTCTTCTTAATGTCACGAAGAACCTGGCTGGCATCGATCACGAAGTGAAACTGATTCCGCAGAGTCTGATTGAACCTGTTCAGAAAACCAAAATTGAATATCTGGGTGGCAAGAATCCACGACTGCATACTGACGAGGTACTCGTAGCACTCTCCGTACTTTCCAAGGATGATGAGAACTGTCGCCTAGCACTGGAGCAACTGCCAAAGCTTCGTGGCTGCCAGGTGCACACAACAGTGATGCTCTCAGAGGTTGACCGCAAGATCTTCAAGAAATTGGGCTGCGGTCTTACCAGTGACCCTGTGAAGAAGAAGTGATTTATGCCTGAGGCCATCCGACATCGACTTAACGACTCCCCTATTGCACGTTGGGCTGTGCTCTTCATCGTGGCTACTGCCATGATGATGGGCTACTTCGTGAACGACGTGATGTCGCCGCTGGAGACACTCTTGGAGATGCCTCGTAGTCAGGGGGGATTAGGATGGACACCTTCCGACTATGGTTTCTTCTCTGGCGCAGGCAGTTTTATCAATGTATTCTTGTTGATGCTCTTCTTCTCGGGTCTGATTCTCGACAAGATGGGTATTCGTTTTACAGGCATACTGGCTTGTTCGCTGATGGCACTTGGCACTCTGGTAAAATACTACGCCGTCACAACTGATTTCGGCTATTCCAGTATCACCCTCTTTGGTACACAACTTCCTACTTCTGCGGCATGGGCATCGTTGGGCTTTGCAGTTTTTGGAGTGGGTTATGAGATGACTGGCATCACAGTATCAAAGGCGATGGTGCGCTGGTTTACGGGGCATGAGCTCGCACTGGCAATGGGTATCCAATTGGCGATGGCTCGTTTAGGCACTGCTGCAGCCTTGAGTATCTCAGCGCCTATTGCACGTTATTTTACCCTCTCTACACCGTTATTGTTGTCATTGGCATTTCTCATCATCGGTCTTTTGGCTTTTCTCGTCTTCTGCGTGATGGATCGGCGCTTGGATGATTCTAGGAATCCTAGGGCTCCTAGGAATCCTAGTGATACTAGCGAGAATAATGAGGAATTCCGCCTTTCTGATATTGCAGTCACCCTGCGCAACCCGGGATTCTGGTTGATTACCATCTTCTGTGTACTTTTCTATTCCGCCGTTTCCCCTTTCCTGAAGTTCTCTACCAAACTGATGGTTATCAAATATGGTGTTGATCCTGATATCGCAGGCTTCTTTTCATCGATAGCCCCTTTTGGCACAATACTGATGACTCCACTCTTTGGATTGGTTTTCGACCGCTTCGGTCGCGGTGTAACCCTTGTCATTACAGGAGCCCTCATGCTTACTGCCGTACACTTCGGCTTCTCATTACCCATGCACAGCAGTGCCATTGCTATCACATTGATGGTGATTCTATCCATCGGCTACTCTCTGGCACCAGCAGCTCTATGGCCCTGCGTACCAAAGATTATTCCCTTGAAATGTCTCGGCACCGCTTACTCGATGATTTTCTTCATCCAGAATTTCGGAAGAGCCATTATCCCCATGCTCGTAGGACGGGCTAACGAAACAGACCCCAGTTACACCACGTCGATGCTGATCTTCAGTTTTACAGCGCTGGGAGCTGTCCTTACTGCTATCGTGATGCTCTATACCGATCGCAAAAAGGGCTACGGTCTCCAACTTCCGAACATCAAGGCTCAATAAGTACGATTATAGGGCTATCCTTACCACTAATGGCAGGTGATCGCTGTAGCCTGGTTGATAGCGCATACCATTATAAGTACGAAACGGCTTTCTCCCACCATAGCGTTTTTCCTCTTCAAGCAAAAATTGGGGAGCGTGAATCTTTGCCGACTCCACCTTTTTAAATATATAAGGGGAGCCGAGAATATGATCGATACTCTCCCACTCTCCTTGATAGCGATAAGTACCTTGCACATCTTCTGGAGCAGAAGCCTCTTTCGTCAGATTGCGGACACCATGTTCATAGATCTGTTTCAAGATCTGACTGTCAGCATCATCATTAAAATCACCAGTGATGAGGATTTTTGGCAGTGACGAAACGGATTGGAGAGAGTCAAGCTGCTGACAAAGACGGTCTGCAGCTGCCTGACGGAATGGCCGACTGTATTTCTCACCCCCAAAACGACTGGGAAAGTGGATTACAAAGACATGAAGTGTATCGCCTGAAATCGTCTGTCCACAAACATAGAGGATATCACGGGTAGGTCGCATATTTTCCACGGGTGTGACACGAATGGAGTAGCTACGGATTGGTGCAAACGTAAAAGGTGAATAGAGCAAGGCCACATCGATACCACGCATATCTGGCGAATTGGTCATCAGATACTCATAACCCGCATTCCGTAACAATGAACGATGGCAAAGATCGTTGAGCGCAGAGTCATTCTCTACCTCACAAAGAGCTATCATATCTGGGATACCGTCATCTAAACAAGAAAGTAGTTCCTGGGCGATATGGTTCACTTTGCGCCAATAACGCTGTTTCGTCCAGTGACGCGTTGCCTCTGGCAGATATTCCGTATCATCCTTGCCTTCATCATCACGATAATCAAAGAGATTCTCACAATTAAGCTCCACCATCGTCAGAGACTGAGCTGAGACAGATGGGGGAGCTAAAAATGAAAGAAACACCAGAAAAGGGAGGACCCACATATTATATTAGCAAACCTTCTCGAGGCGCTTCATCATGGCGAACATAAAAATAGCAGCTACGAGGCAGACGCCGAGGAAAACACTCCAGCAAATCCAGAGGGGCACAGCACCCCAGAGCAGACCACCAACGACAACGAGCTGGTTACCAATAGCTGTAGCAACAAACCAGCCACCCATCATCATACCCTTATACTTAGGAGGTGCCACCTTTGAAACAAATGATATGCCCATAGGTGAGAGCAACAGTTCACCGAAGGTCAGCACCAGATAAACCATAATCAGCAGGTTAGGTGTGACATCTGCCACATGCACAGCTACAGGATTGCCATCAGCACCTATCTCCGTCTGAGGCATTGGCAGACCGAATGAGCCAAATGCCATCAGGGCATAAGCTATAGCAGCCACAATCATACCATAGGCAATCTTACGAGGTGCAGAAGGTTCCTTACCTTTCGCAGCCAAAGAGCCGAAGATAGCCATTGATACAGGCGTCAGCGCTACCACATAGAAGGGGTTGAACTGCTGGAAAATAGGAGCAGATACCGTTACATTGCCATCTGCATCATACGATAGGCAGAGGAAAGCCAAGGCTGCAATGATAACAGCAGCAGAGATACCCTTTGCCTTAGAAGTCTTCGACTGGAACAGCGAGAACAGGGCATAAACGATAAAGATAACTGCCACGAGGTTCCAAACATTAAAGCACATGGCTTGTAAACCTTCAGCAGACTGCGCAGTAAACTCATCAGCAAAGTATGTCAGCGACAATCCGTTCTGATGGAAAGCCATCCAGAAGAAAATCACCACAGCAAACACAAGACAGAGTGCCACGATACGCTGCTTGGTCTCTTCTTTCGAGAGCTCAGGCTCCGTACTCGCTGTTTCCGTCTTGGCAGCATCCTTCTTTGTGCCACCTTCTGTATGACGGAAGGTATAACGGAAAGCATAATAAATGCCGATGGAGAGGATCAGCGAGGCACAAGCTACAGCAAATGAGAAGTGATAGGCATCATTGCTTGAATAGCCCAGTGCCGTCTCAGCATACTCCTTTATACGGATAGCAGCCGTTGGCGCAAACAGGGCACCGATATTGATGGCCATGTAGAAAATCGAGAAACCGGCATCGCGCTTATCCTTATACTGCGGATCGTTATACAGGTCACCCACCATCACTTGGAGGTTTCCCTTGAAGAGACCTGTGCCGAAACCAATGAGCAACAGGGCTGCTAACATCACGACAAGTGCCAGCGTGTCGCCACCCAGAGGTACAGACAACAGCAGATAGCCGGCAAACATGATAATGATACCCGTGGTGACCATCTTTCCAAAGCCAAACTTATCAGCCATGATACCACCGATAAGCGGGAGGAAATACACCAACATGAGGAATGAACTATAGATTGTACCTGCCATAGCTGGAGACAATCCGTAATTAGCTCTTAAAAACAGAGCGAAAACAGCGAGCATTGTATAATAGCCAAAACGCTCACCAGTGTTGGCCAATGCCAACGCGAATAGACCTTTCGGTTGTCCTTCAAACATGATTTATTTAATATTAGAGTTTTTAGTCCTGATAATATCGAAGAGATAGGTAAACTTCACGATAATATTTCCAAAGTTGGAACTGCCGAAGTAGTCACGCTTCGTACTGCCATACATATTGCCTAGACCATAGTAATATCGGCCTTCTACAAGGAAATGGCCCAACTTGCGATGACTGAACTCCAAGCCTGCTGCAAAAACAATACCATAGTCAACCTTGTTCTCAACAGCCATTGTATCCTGAGCCACCACATGCGATGCACGAATACCGGCATACTTATATTCTGGTACATAGGCACCGTCTTTCACTACAGGATTGAATGCCGGATCCCTGACATCAAAATTCGTCTCACTCTTGTCACTCAAGAAGAACCCCACCTGAGGTCCAACTTGAAAAAAGCCCTGAAAACCCTTGCGCTCTCGTCCCCAACCCATACGAGCCAGGACGGGCACTTGGATATACGACATCTTTCTGGAATATTGTAAGTTCTGTGAGGGATCAGTATGAAGGGGCACAGGTTGGTCCTGAAGAGTCAGAATTTTCTCTTTCCATCCAATCTGAGCATAGTTTATTTCAGCTACAATGGCACAAATGCTCTTAAAATACTTCTCACAAGTATAGCGCCCGGTGATACCAAACGTCGCTCCTCCCAACATATTCTGAGGCACCTTAGGCGTAAAAGCCACGTTACTCATCACATAACCGCCATTGATACCAAGAGCAAAGTCCTTTCGGAACTCTCCTACCTGAGCAGCAGCACTCAAAGGCAAAAGGGCGAAAAAGCAGCCCAATACCTGTCTGTATATAGTCATATCGTCTGTATCTTAATTAAATTTGATAGTCTCAATCGCCGTATCCGTACGATAATGCACAAACATCATAGACTTATTTCGCAAGCCACCATTACCGAAACGTTCAAACTGCAGAGGTGTCTGAACAGGAGAACAGCCCAACAGTCCGGCAGCCCCGTTGAAACTCTTGCCATACTTATACAATCCCTGCAAGAAGAAATAAGCATGATCAAAACCCGTTAGTGCGAAACGCGGCAGTGCTCCCATCATATCGGCATGGAAATTCCAGCGATACTTCTGTTGCAAGCGCTGAGTAGCTGCAGATACCGGGTTGTAGTAAAATACCGAAGGAATAAAGGTATTATACTTATAGTAGTTATCAAGATGCGTCTTGGTGTACATCAGCCATTCTGTATAGCCGAACATAGTAATGTCAAGATCAGGATGATTCACCTTCATGCCATTGATCTTTGAGAAGGCGATACCCAATTCCGGTGAACGACCCGTATTCAGAATCACCACATTAGGCTGCGTGGTGCTGAAAGCCTTCACAAAGTTTGATTCTTCTGATTTCAGGTTGGTCAGATTATAGGAAATGCCTCGCTGCTCCATCTGACGTCGAAGACCAGATGTGAAGACACCCTTCTTACTCGTAGAGTCATTGCAGTCGATAAAAACGGGGTGATAATCCTTAAACTTCTGCAGGAAATGAGAAATAGCAGATTCGTTCTGATCCGTTGGCGACTGATAGACCTGAAAGATATGGCTGTTGGTTACCAGCTGTGGCGCATTGATAGAGAATGGAATTAACAGCTGAATATCGTTCTTCTCAACAAAAGCAGACATCGCCTCCATCTGCTTTGAATAGAGCGGACCTATTATCATGTCACATTTAGCAGCAGCAGGATCTGTCAGCAGCTGATGGATATTACAGTCCTCTGCAGCATTCCAGGCATGCACATCCACAGAAATACCCAATTTCTTCAAGCTATCGCAAGCCATCAGCACACCTCGGTAATACTCCACCATTCTCCGCCCATCACCATTAATATCATGCAAGGGCAGCATCACGCCCAAACGGATAGGCCGATTAGAGATACCAGGGCTGGGAGGATTACTAGAATTAGTAGAGTTGCTAGAACTACTAGGGCTACTAGGGGTACTAGGAATACTAGCATTACTAGAGCTACTAGCATTGATGGCATTTCTAGCAAATGGAATCTTAAGGATGGTTCCTTTCTTCAACTCATAGCCTGGCTCTTTCATCTCAGGGTTAGCATCCAGCAGTTCTTCAATGCTTAGGTCGTAGAGCTTTGAGATGCCAAAGATGGTCTCCTTACGCTTTACCTTATGAAGTCCACGGAACGATGCATCCTCCTGAGCAGATACTACACCAACTGCCACAAAGAGCATTACAAACAGCAAAAAATATCTTAAAAGTCGGGTCATAATCCTATATTTTAGTATTTTCGCCTACAAAAGTACGAAATAAATGTCAATTATCAATTGTGATTTATCAATTTTTTACTAACTTTGCATTTTAAAACTAACGAAAATGAGAATATATTGCATTTTTCTGAGCTTTCTAATGGTTTTTCTGCCATTTTCATGCACCGCACAGGAAGATATTCAAAACGATGACTCTTTCCAGGAGGAGATCATCGGCGAGAGTAAGCTGAGTTTCCCCAATGCCTTCTCACCCAACGGCGACGGGAAGAACGATAAGTTTATCGCCAAAGAGTGCCAGAACATCGTGGAGTTTCATGCCTATATCTTCAACCGCTGGGGACAGAAACTATTTGATTGGACAGACGCTGCTGACGGTTGGGACGGTACCCGAAACGGAACACCAGTGGAAGATGGTGTCTATTTCCTGCTTTGCAATGCCAAGGGCACGGATGGAAGAACCTATACCATCAAGAAAGATGTGAATTTACTTCGTGGCTATTTTGAAGGCACGACCAACGAATGACACAATGAAAAGAGAAGACGAAAAGATTAATGTTTATGGTGCGCGCGTACATAATCTCAAAAATATTGACGTAGAGATTCCACGCCAGTCGCTGACTGTCATCACCGGACTTAGTGGCTCCGGCAAGTCATCACTGGCTTTCGATACCATCTTTGCCGAGGGGCAGCGCCGCTACATCGAAACATTCTCAGCCTATGCCCGCAACTTCCTGGGGGGGATGGAGCGACCTGATGTTGATAAGATAACAGGTCTCTCGCCTGTAATCAGTATCGAACAGAAGACCACGAACAAGAACCCACGCTCCACCGTTGGCACGACCACCGAAATCTATGACTATATGCGACTGCTCTTTGCCCGTGCCGGCAAGGCTTACAGCTATGCCACTGGTGAGGAGATGGTGAAATATACCGAAGAGAAAGTGCTCGAGATGATTATGAACGACTATGCCGGCAAGGCTATCTATATTCTGGCACCTCTGGTTCGCAGTCGTAAGGGCCACTATCGGGAGCTTTTCGAGTCAATGCGGCGCAAAGGGTATCTGAACATCCGTGTGGACGGTGAGATGCAGGAGATCACACGTGGTATGAAGGTGGATCGCTATAAGAACCATGACATCGAAGTCGTTATCGATAAGTTAAAGCCAGGAGGGGAAGCTACAGACCGTCTCAAGAAGTCCGTTGCCATCGCTATGAAACAAGGCGAAGGTCTTGTGATGATCCTCGACAAAGAGTCTGGAGCCATCAAGCATTTTTCCAAGCGACTCATGTGCCCAACGACGGGCATCAGCTATTCCGACCCAGCACCCAACAATTTCTCTTTTAATTCTCCACAGGGTGCTTGCCCCCACTGTAAAGGTCTGGGGTATATCAACATGATCGACCTGGGGAAAGTGATACCCGATAAAAAACAGAGCATTCACGATGGCGGTATCGCACCCCTTGGGAAATATAAAAACCAGATGATATTCTGGCAGATAGAGGCTATCTTGAAGAAATACGACTATGATCTCAAGACACCAATTCAGGATATCTCCGATGATGCACTGCAGGAGATATTATACGGTTCATTGGAAAACGTACGTATTGACAAAGAGCTTGTACACACCACCAGTGATTACTTTGTTGCATTCGACGGCATCATCAAATACCTCCGCAACGTGATGGACAATGATGACTCTACAGCCGGACAAAAATGGGCAGATCAGTTCCTGGCAGAATGCGAATGTCCCGAGTGTCACGGACAGCGTCTGAACCGTGAAGCCTTGTCGTATAAGATCTGGGATAAGAACATTGCAGAACTGGCAACAATGGATATCACAGAACTGCGTGAGTGGCTCGATCATGTGGAGGAACATCTTGACTCTCAGCAACAGAAGATAGCCGCAGAGATCCTGAAGGAAATCAAAACACGACTTGATTTCCTGCTTGAGGTGGGTCTCGACTATCTCGCCCTTAACCGCCAGTCAGCCTCCCTCTCAGGCGGTGAGAGCCAGCGCATCCGTCTCGCCACACAGATCGGTTCACAACTTGTGAATGTGCTCTATATTCTTGACGAACCCAGCATCGGTCTCCATCAGCGTGACAACGAACGTCTTATCCGCTCTCTCAAGGAGTTACGTGACCTTGGCAACACCGTTATTGTGGTGGAACACGACGAGGATATGATGCGCAGTGCCGACTGGGTGGTAGATATCGGTCCACGTGCAGGTCGCAAAGGTGGTGAGGTGGTCTTTCAAGGAACCCCTCAGGAGATGCTCCAGACCGATACCATCACCGCGCAGTATCTGAACGGACAGCAGAAAATTGATATTCCCGAGCAGCGACGCAAAGGCAATGGTAAAAGTCTGGTATTAAAAGGCTGCACAGGCAACAACCTCAAGCATGTCGATGTCAAGTTTCCCCTCGGCACCCTCATCCTCGTGACAGGCGTCTCAGGCTCAGGCAAATCCACCCTCATCAACGAGACGCTGCAGCCTATTCTCTCGAAGCACTTCTACAACTCGCTGAAGAACCCGATGCCCTACGACAGCATTGAGGGACTGGAATATATCGATAAGGTGGTGAATGTCGATCAGTCACCCATCGGACGTACGCCACGTTCCAATCCTGCCACCTATACAGGTGTCTTCTCCGACATCCGTTCGCTGTTCGTAAACCTGCCAGAAGCCAAGATCAGAGGCTATAAGCCAGGGCGATTCTCCTTCAACGTGAAAGGTGGCCGCTGCGAGACCTGTGGCGGTAATGGCTATAAAACCATCGAGATGAACTTCCTGCCCGATATCCAGGTACCATGCGAAACCTGTCATGGCAAGCGTTATAACCGAGAGACACTGGAAGTGCGCTATAAAGGAAAGTCGATAGCCGATGTACTCGACATGACCATCAACCAGGCTGTGGAGTTCTTCGAGAATGTGCCTGATATTCTCCGTAAGATCAAGACCATCCAGGATGTGGGACTTGGCTATATCAAACTCGGACAGCCTTCCACTACCCTCTCTGGTGGTGAGAGCCAGCGCGTGAAACTCGCCACTGAACTCTCCAAGCGCGACACGGGGAAGACGCTTTACATCCTAGATGAACCCACCACAGGCTTGCATTTTGAAGACATCCGCATCCTGATGGATGTGCTGCAGAAGCTAGTCGATCGTGGCAATACCGTCATCGTCATCGAGCACAATCTCGATGTCATCAAACTTGCCGACCATATCATCGACATCGGTCCTGAGGGGGGGCGCAACGGCGGACAGATCCTTTCCACAGGCACCCCTGAGCAGGTAGCCAAGAGCAAGAAAGGCTTTACCCCCCGCTTCCTCCGCAAGGTCCTGAAATAATAATACCTCTTGCAAGGGATAAAAACCAAGCAAGAGGTAATTTTTGCAAGATTTAATTCTAACACTTTTTAGATTTAATTCCCGCGAATGCTGGAATTAAATCTAAAAAAATGGGGTGTTACATGCCTGCGGCAGCAATCCACTCGTAGATGCAGGAGCAGACACCGAAGAGGGCTACACCAGCAGTGCAGATAGTCATTGCAATCTTGGTGTTTACATCGCTCTGGAAAGTGGGCAGCGGACTGTCGGTCTTCGTGATGTACATCGCCTTCACAATCAACAGATAGTAGTAGAGTGACACCACCGTATTGACGAGGGCTATAAATACAACGAAATAGGCAGCTGCACTACCTTGCTGGGCTGCAGCCATGAACACGAAGAACTTCGAGAACATACCTGCGAACGGGGGAATACCTGCCAGTGAGAACAGTGCCAGCGTGAGCAGGAACGACAGTTTCGGATTGGTCTGATAGAAGCCGTTGTAGGCTGCCATATCCGTGCGACCTCCATTATTGCGCTCCACGACATTGATAACGGTGAAGACTGCCATGTTTGCCACGATATACACGAGCACATAGTAGGTCAGTGCTGCGATGCCCATCTGACCATTGCCCACCACTGCCAACATGATGTAACCAGCCTGAGAGATAGAGCTGAACGCCATGAAGCGCTTGAGCTCGCTCTGACGGATGGCCACGATGACAATGTAGAGCAGATGCTCCCAATAGGCCACCAGCGGCTGGAACACCTTCATCAGGATGATGCACAGGGTGATAGCTGCGGCACCCTTGGAGATGACGCTGAGGTAACCGGTAATCGGCGTAGGCGCTCCCTGATAGGTGTCGGCGGTCCAGAAGTGGAAGGGCACGAGCGAGATCTTGAAGCCCAGGCCACTGAAGAAGAACACGAGTCCCATGATGGCCAGCGGAGACACCTTGATGGCAGCTGCCACATCATCGAAATAGAGGGTGCCGGCAGCGGCATAGATAAAGGAGATGCCAAACAGCATGATGCCACTGGAGAAGGTGGCCACGAGGATATACTTGGCAGCACCCTCGGCACTGTTCTTGCGATCCTTGTCGAAAGCCACCATACAGGCCAGGGGCACTGACGCCATCTCAAGACCGAGGAAGAACATCAGGAAGTTGCCCGACGACATCATGACAAACATACCGAGCAGCGTGCTCAGAATCAGCATATAGAACTCTCCCGCCAGATGCTTGCATGTGGCTACCCAAGGCTGGGCCATCAACACAACAATCAAAGTACCGAAGGCCAGGATGGCTTTCATCACATTCACGGCAGGAGAGGCGACATAGAGACCGCCAAAGGCTTCTGCAGGATCGGCCAGCAACACGATGCGCACCGGCAATACTGCCAGCAAGGCTACCGTCACGACATACAAGGTATCGAGTTTCTTCTCGCTACGATGCATGATGAAGTCAACCGCAAAAACTACTAACAATATGAGAACGAGGTAAAACTCGGGAACCATATTTAAGAATTGTCCGTAATTCATATCTTTTTCCTCCTTCTTTTACATGACACCAATAGACTTCAAGATCGTACCTGCAGCAGGTGAAATCATATTACTGAACAGGAACGGCGCACAACCGAGGCCTGCCACACAGAAGATGAGGCAGATCACTGCGACGCGCTCATCCCATGTGGCATCGGTGAGCTCGAGGAAGTGCTTGTTCTCTACCTCGCCATACAGGATCTTACCAACCACGCGCAGGATATAGACTGCCGTTACGACAATCGACATACAGGCGATGATGGTAGCCACCATGCGGAACGAGTTGTTGGGATCGCCATAGAGCGGCTCGGCTCCGAAGGCTCCCACGAAGATGGTCATCTCAGCAATGAAACCAGAGAAGCCTGGAAGACCAAGGTTGGCGAGACCTGCAATGACATAACCCACAGCCAGGAAAGGCATGATCTTCATCAGACCAGCCAACTCACGGATATCGCGGGTGTGGGTACGTCCGTAGATCATACCGATGAGGGCAAAGAACAGAGCCGTCATCAGACCGTGAGAGAGCATCTGCAGGATGGCACCCGTGACTGCCGTCTGACTCATCATCAGCAGGGCAAAGAGCACAAGGCCGCAGTGAGACACTGAAGAGTAGGCATTGATATACTTCAGGTCGGTCTGCACACAAGCAGAGAGGGCCCCATAGACCACTGAGATTGTGGTGAGGATCAGGAAGATCCACGACAGATCCTGAGCGGCATCAGGCAACAGGTACATGGCCACACGGAAGCAGCCGTAACCTCCGAGCTTCATCAGCACACCGGCATGGAGCATTGACACGGCGGTAGGCGCAGAGGCGTGACCGTCGGGTGACCATGTGTGGAATGGGAACAGGGCTCCCAGCACACCGAAACCGATGAAGATGAAGGGGAAGAAGATGTTCTGGATCCAGCCTGGGATGGCATGGGCTGCTGCTATAGCGGTCAGCTCAAACGTGTAGTTGCCGCTGTACTGTCCGTTGAAGAAGTAGATGCCCAGCAGACCGAGAATCAGCAGCGCCGATCCTCCCATCAGCATCAGCGTGAGCTTCATGGCTGAATACTCCTTATGACCTGAACCCCAAACACCGATCAGCAGATACATCGGGATCAGAGCCACCTCGTAGAACATGAACATCGTGAAGAGGTCGGTGCTGATGAAGAAACCATAGACACCCGTTGACAGCAGCGTGAACCAGAGGAAATACTCCTTGGTAAGCGGCTTGAGCTGCCAAGAGGCGAAGGTTCCTGTGAACACGATGATGCTCGACAGAAGCAGCATCACCACAGAGATGCCATCGACACCAACGGAATAAGCGATATTCAGCGGACGGAACCAAGGTGTGCTGTAAGTAAGCAGCATCTCAGCCGTATTACCAGCTGCACGCTCTTGTATAAAGTAGATGGTCAACCAGATAGACAGGGCCAGCAGGCACGAAGCACCCGTTACCATCACACCACGCACCTGATTAAGGTTCTTGGCAAGCCACAGACCCAACAGCATCAGGGCGGGAATTACTACGAAAACACTTAATATACTCATATCTTTAGATGCATAAAAGGATTAATGTTAATGCAACTGTACCAGTGAGGAACCAGACGGCATACTGGCGTACATCGCCACTCTGCCAGGGACGGATCGACTCACCGGCCTCGTTGGCACCCCAAGCCAGGAAATTGAACGTGCCGTCAACGACATGACGGTCGAACCAGGCAATCGGTGTGGAAACGAGTGCAAAGATAATTCTATGTGTGACGAACTGCCA